>JAAYBF010000224.1 GCA_012718975.1 Solirubrobacterales bacterium
AGCGGCTCGACGCCGAGCGGGCCGCGGCCGCCGAGCGGGTCGACCACGAGCGGGCGCTCGCGGCCGAGCGGGTCGAGTCGATCACCCAGGCGCGCGACGAGCTCGCCAACCAGTTCACCGCGCTCTCTACCGCCGCGCTGGAGCAGAACAACGCCCGCTTCCTGGCGCTCGCCGAGGAGCGGCTGAAGTCCCAGCAGGCGGCCGGCAGGACCGAGCTGGACGCCCAGAAGCAGGGTGTCGAGACGCTTGTCAAGCCGGTCCGCGAGAAGCTCGAGGCCGTCGACCGCGTGCTGCGCGAGATCGAGAAGCAGCGCGCCGAGGCGTTCGGGGGCATCGACCGCCAGCTGCGCACCGTCGCCGAGACCCAGCAGCGCCTGCACGCCGAGACCTCGAACCTCGTCACCGCCCTGCGCGCCCCGCACGTCCGCGGCCGCTGGGGCGAGGTCCAGCTCAAGCGGGTCTGCGAGATGGCGGGCATGCTCGCCTACTGCGACTTCTACGAGCAGCAGAGCGTGACCGGCGAGAACGGCGTGCTGCGGCCCGACCTCGTCGTCCGGCTGCCTGGCGGCAAGGACGTCGTGGTCGACGCCAAGACGCCGTTGTCGGCCTACCTCGACGCGGTCGAGGCGACCGACGACGACGTTCGCGAGGCCCACCTCGACAACTACGCCCGCCATGTGCGCGAGCACATCCAGAAGCTGTCGGCGAAGTCGTACTCGGCCCAGTTCGACAGCTCGCCGGAGTTCGTGGTGATGTTCCTGCCGGGCGAGGTCTTCTACTCGGCGGCGCTCGAGCGGATGCCGGACCTGATCGAGCGGTCGGTCGAGGATTCGGTGCTGATCGCCACGCCGACGACGCTGATCGCGCTGCTGAAGGCGGTCGCCTACGGGTGGCGCCAGGAGCGGATGGCCGAGTCGGCGCGCGAGGTCTCCGCGCTCGGCCGGGAGCTCTACCAGCGCATCGGCGGCCTCAGCGAGAAGGTCGTGACCCTCGGCCGGCGGCTCGAGTCGTCGGTGAACGCCTACAACGAGACCGTCGGCACGCTCGAGCGCAGGGTGCTCGTATCGGCGCGCAAGCTCGACGCGCACGGAATCGCTCCCGACGGCGCCGAGCTCGACGCCCCGGACACCGTCGACATCTCGGTCCGGCGGCTCCAGGCGCCCGAGACCGCCGGCGGCGACCCCGACGCCCTCCCGGCCGCCGAGAAGCTGCTCTGAGCCGCCCGCCGCGGCTGCCCTGATCGACGCTCGCCGGCGGCGGTTGGGCCCGGTCCACGACGCGTCCTCGAAATCGCCCTCGTCGCGACGGCGGCGCACGGGTAGGGTGGGGGCATGATCGGCTTCATCGTCGCCGGGATCTTCATCGGCATCCTCGCCCGCCTCATCACCCCCGGCCGCCAGCGGATCGGCGTGCTGATGACGATCTTCGCCGGCATCCTCGGCTCGATCGTCGGCGGGCTGATCGCCTCCTGGATCGGCACCGGCAGCATCTGGGAGCTGAACTTCCTCGGCTTCGTCTTCGCGATCGGTGCCGCCATCCTCTTCGTCGCCGCCGCCGAGGGCCTCCGCCTCGGCCCCGGCAATCGCCGCGAGCTCGAGCGTTAGCCGCGGCCCGACCGGGCGGGGCTGGCCTGCGGCGTTCCCTCGGGGGAGCGGCTGACAGCGACGACGTTCCCGCCTCGCCCGCGCCCTCTGCCCTGGGCGGATACCGGCACGAGTAGTGCCGATATCGGCCCGGGATTGGCGGGAGTCGGATACGGGTGGCGCTCCGCTCGGGCGGGCGGGCGAGGGTCGGGACGGGGTTGGATTGGCTGGGTAGGGAGGGGAGCGGTTCGGAGCGGGTCTGGTTTGCCCGTTTCGCCCCTGGGTTTGGGCGCCGCTCCGCTGTTTCGCGGCCTCCGAAAGCTCGGGTGAGAACTTCGGCCAATATTTGGCCGAAGTTCTCACCGGCTCTTGAGGGGGCCCTCCACAGACCGGAAAACGCCGGACCCGAAGCCCAAGGACGAGCCGACGCTCCAGGCTCCCGCTCCCACGCAAGGAAGGGCCGGCGCGTAGCGCCCCTAGACCTTGGCCTCCGCGGGTGGCGACGGTGTCGACCTTCGCGCGCAGGCGAAGCGCGGAGCTACTCCCGAAGACACTCACACGGAAGCCGGCACCACCACCAACGGGAGAGCGCTAAGCGCAGCCGAGCACGAAGGCTCGACACCGGAGACAGGACCCGCGGGCGGCGCGGCCGGACCCGCGGGACGCCACCCCGACCCTAGTCCGCCCCCCGCCACCAACCATGCACGCCCCCGGCTCCACCCGTCGATCCTGCTACCGTCTGGCGCGTCGATGGCCGCTGTGGCCATCGAGAGAGCCCGTCCTTTGCTGCGCCTTGCGTGTCCGGGGTCGTTGGATCTCCCCGTCGCACCCTTCAAGGAGCAGTAGAAGATGTCCAAGCAGTCCTTCGCCGATCTCGGCGTGTCCAGTCCCGTCGTATCCGCGCTCGCCGAGCGCGGCATCGACGCCCCGTTCGCCGTCCAGCGCCTCGTGATCGAGGATGTCCTGGCCGGCCATGACGTGCTCGCGCAGTCGCCGACCGGCTCGGGCAAGACGCTCGCCTTCGGCGTCCCGCTCGTCGAGCTGATCGCCGCCGACTCGCGCCGTCCGGCGGGCCTCGTGCTCGCGCCGACGCGCGAGCTGGCCTGCCAGATCGTCGACGAGCTGCACGCGATCGCCCACTCTCGCGCGCTGTCGGTGGCGCCGGTCTACGGCGGCGTCGGCATCCAGGCCCAGGCGCGCAAGGCGTCGCGGGCGCACATCGTGGTCGCGACCCCGGGCCGGCTCGAGGATCTGCTCCAGCGCGGCGACATCACGCTGAAGCACGTCCAGGCGATCGTGCTCGACGAGGCCGACCGGATGCTCGACATGGGCTTCAAGCCCGCGGTCGACCGGATCGTGGCCCAGACTCCGCGCGACCGTCAGACGCTCTTCTTCTCGGCGACGCTGGACGGCGCTCCGGGCGAGGTCGCCCGCTCCTACACGCGCGATGCGCGGCGTCACGTCCACACGCCGAAGGTCGAGCGGCGCGCCGATGTGCAGCACCGTTTCGTCCATCTCGCCCATGCGGACAAGGTCGACCGGATCGTCAGCGAGCTCGACGAGACCGAGCGCGGCCGTACGCTGGTCTTCGTGCGCACCAAGCGCGGCGCGGACCGGCTGGTCAAGCAGATCGGCAAGCAGGGCATCCGGGCGGCGGCGATGCACGGCAACAAGTCGCAGTCCCAGCGCCGGCGCGCGCTGGCGGACTTCGAGTCGGGCAAGGTCGACACCCTGATCGCGACCGATGTCGCCGCGCGCGGGATCGACGTGCCGGAGGTGACCCACGTCTTCAACTACGACGCGCCCGAGGATCGCGACACCTATGTCCACCGGATCGGCCGCACCGGTCGCGCCGGCGCGACCGGCGCGGGCGTGAGCTTCGTGATCGCCGACCAGGCGCTGGAGATGCGGGCGATCGCCGTCGATCTCGATCTGCTGGTGCAGTTCGAGGCCGACGCCCCGGCGCACGTCGCGGCGCTCGGCGCCGACGGCGGTCCGCGCCGTGGCGGTCACGGCTCGCGCGGGCGCAAGCAGGGCGGTGGGCGCCAGCAGGGCCGCGGCGGCGGCCGTGGGTCGGAGAACCGGACCTCGAAGGGCAACGGCCGCGGGTCTCATTCCAGCGGCAACGGCCGCGGCGGCTCCGACGGTCGCCCCGGGTCGGGGCGCAGGCGCCGCGACGACTCCGCGGGCCGGCCGCAGCGCGACCGGGCCGGTGCGCCCGCGCGTGGCGATGGCGAGCGCGGCAAGGGCGAGCGGTCCAAGGGCCGCTCCGGTGGCGGCTCCCCGCAGCGTGGCAGCGTCGCCTCGGCGAGCCCGCGCCGCAAGCGCCGCGTTCGCTAGCCGAGACTCGGCCGCCGGCCACGGCTCCTGGCGGGCCCGCTCGCGGCCGGGGCGTGGCCGCCGGGGGGCCGGGTAGCCTCGCGTCCCGATGGACGGCGGAACGGAGCGGATCGATCGTCGCAGCGCCGTGGCGCTCGTCGCGATGGCGCTCGCGGTGTTCGTCGTCGCCAACGACGTCACCGCGCTGAGCGTTGCGCTGCCCGACATCGAGAGCGACTTCGACGCCGACGTCGGCACCGTCCAGTGGGTGATCAGCGCCTATGCGCTGATCTTCGGGGTGCTGATCGTCACCGGCGGCCGGCTCGCGGATCTGCTCGGCCGCCGGCGGGTGTTCTTCGTCGGTGCGGCGATCTTCGCGGTCTTCTCGCTGCTCGGGGCGCTTGCGCAGGACGCCTGGTGGCTGATCGTCGCGCGGGCGCTGATGGGGGTCGGCGGGGCGCTGATGTGGCCGGCGATCCTCGGCATGACCTACGAGGTGCTGCCGGCGAGCCGGGCGGCGCTGGCGGGCGGGCTGATCCTCGGGGCGGCGGGCTTCGGCAACGCGGCGGGGCCGCTGATCGGCGGCGCGCTCACCGACGCGTTCGACTGGCGGGCGATCCTGGTGTTGAACCTGCCGGTCGCGGCGGCGGCGGCCCTGGCGACGTGGCGCTTCGTCCCGGCGAGCCAGGGGGAGGAGGGCGCCGGGCGGTTCGACTACGCCGGGACGGCGACGCTGTCGGTCGGGCTGATCGCGCTGCTGGTCGCGCTCGACGAGGTGACCGACGCGAGCTGGACCTCGCCGGGGATCCTGGCGCTGCTCGCTCTCTGCGTGGCGCTGCTGGCCGTCTTCGCGGTCCATGAGCGGCGCGCGGGCGACCGCGCGCTGGTCCCCGCGGACGTGATGGCGAGCGCCACGTTCCGCTCGGCGTGCCTGGCGGTGCTGCTGATGTCGGCGACGTTCTTCGTGGCGCTGATGTACCTGCCGCAGTTCATGCAGAAGATCCTCGGCTACTCGGCGATGGAGGCGGGGCTCGGGCTGCTGCCGATGATGGGCACCTTCGCGCTCGTCTCGTTCGTGGCGGGGCCGCTCTACGAGCGGATCGGGGCGCGACCGGTGCTGATCGGCGGCGCCGCCTGCCTGGCCGCGGGCCCGTTCCTGATCGCCCAGATCGAGACCGGCGACAGCTGGGCGCAGCTGCTGCCGGGGATGCTGGTGCTGGGCGTCGGCGTCGGGCTCTTCTACAGCTCGATCACGACCGCCGCGGTGACCGCGCTGGACCCGTCGCGGTCGAGCCTCGCCGGCGGGATCGTCTACATGTTCCAGATCGCCGGCGGCTCGATCGGGCTGGGGGTCGCGACGGCCGTCTTCGACGCGGCGGCCGACAGCCGGCTGCGCTCGGAGCTCGCGGCCGGCGGCGGCCCGGCGCTCGATGCCGGCGAGCGCGACGCGGTCGGCGGCATCCTCGCCGGCACCGAGACCGGCGCCCAGATCCAGGCGCGCTTCGCCGACGCCGCCGCCCGGCTCGAGGAGCTGGCGCGCGAGGCGTTCGCGGCCGGCTTTCGGACGAGCTTCCTGCTGGTCGCCGCGCTGGCGCTCGCGGGGCTGGTCGTGACGGTGCTGGCGGTCCGCCCGCGCGCCTACTCCGCCGATTCCGAGGGCGAGTCGCTGCCGGCCGCATCGGGCGGCAGCAGCGCGTAGAGCCGCACGCGGCCGTCGACGCCCTTGAGGTTGCGCTTGCGCGAACGGCGCCACTGGTAGCTTCCGTCGGCGCGCTCGACGACGGCGGGGGTGGCGTAGATTCGCCCGCCCTTGCCGACGTCGGTGGCGCGGCTGGCGAGGTTGACGGTCGAGCCGAACCAGTCGCCGGCGCGCGGGGTCGCGGCCCCGAAGGCGACGCCGACGCGCAGCGCCGGGAACCCCTCGCCCTCGGCTTCGGCGGCGGCGACGAGCGCCTGGATCGTCTCGAGCATCGGGTCGACCTCGGGCGAGACGAGCATGACCGCGTCGCCGATCGTCTTGACGATCTGGGTCGGGCGGTGCAGGGCGGCTGTCGTCAGCTCGGCGAGGCGGGTGGCGATCTCGCCGAGCCGTTCGGTCGGGACGCTCTCGCCGAGCTTGGTGTAGCCGACGAGGTCGGCGAAGGCGACGGCGATCTCGTGGGTGCCGGACTGCTTGCCGGTGTCGCGCTCGGCCTCGGCGACGAGGTCGCTGCGGATGCCGTCGCGCAGCTGGGCGCGGAAGATCAGGTCGAGGACGGCGGCGACCTCGGGCGAGAGCGCGTCGGCGGTCTGGACGTAGCGCAGCGCGAGCGTCATGTCGGTGTCGTCGGGCTGCAGCAGCGGGCTGACGGTCGTGCGGCGGACCGACTCGGCGATCTGGCTGAGCGCCTGGCCGGTGACGCGGGCGGTCTCGAGGACCCCCTCGCGCGGGATGCCGGCGTCGATCAGCAGCTTGATCCGGCGCGCGAGCTCGACGTCGTCGTCGGTGTAGGCCCGCTGGCGCGGCGCGGCGATCGGGCGTCCGTTGGCCTGCAGCAGCCGGCGCAGGAAGTCGCGACTGAGGCCGGACTGGCGCGAGACCGCGCTGAGCGAGTGGCGGCGGTCGCCGCCGAGGGCGACCTCGATCGCGAAGGTCGTCAGCCGGCCTTCGCGCTCGGCTTCCTCGATCGCCTGCTCGCTCTGGTCCATCGCGCGCAGCCGGCGGACCAGCTCGTCGCGCGCCTCGGCCTGCTCCAGGTCGTTGGGAACCTCCATCGGGAGCTGGAGTCTCCCACGCGGGCCGGGCCCGCCGCTCGCCGGGGCTGGCGGGCGGCGGGCGGTGGCGTGCGCCTCCCGATCAGGTGATCTTCATGCCCGAGATCGCGCGCGCGATGACGAGGCGCTGGATCTCGGAGGTGCCCTCGAAGATCGTGTAGATCTTCGCGTCGCGGTGCATCCGCTCGACGGGGTACTCGCGGGTGTAGCCGTTGCCGCCGAGGATCTGGATCGCCCGCTCGGTCGCCCAGACGGCGACCTCGCCGGCCTTCAGCTTCGACATCGAGCCCTCGGCGTTCTCGAACTTCATCCCCTGCTGCTTGCCCATCCACGAGGCGCGCCAGACGAGCAGCCGCGCGGCGTCGATCTCCATCTTCATGTCGGCGAGGGTGAAGGCGATCGCCTGGTTCTCGACGATCTTGCGGCCGAACTGCTCGCGCTCCTTGGAGTACTCGAGCGCGTACTCGTAGGCGGCGCGGGCGATGCCGACCGCCTGGGCGCCGACCGTCGGCCGGCTGGCCTCGAAGGTCTGCATCGCGGCCTGTGACTTGGACTGACGGCCCTCGCGGACGTTGGCGAGCCGCTCGTCGAGGCGGTCCTTGCCGCCGAGCAGGCAGGAGCCGGGGACGCGGCAGTCGTCGAGGTGGACGTCGGCGGTGTGCGAGGCGCGCAGGCCGTGCTTTCTGACCTTCGCGCCCTGCTCGCAGCCCTTGGTTGCCTTGGGGATCACGAAGGCGGCGTGCCCGCGCGAGCCGAGCTCGCGGTCGACGGAGGCGATCACGACGTGGACGTCGGCGATGCCGCCGTTGGTCGCCCAGGCCTTCTGGCCGTTGAGGACCCACTCGTCGGCGGCGGCGTCGTACTTGGCGGTGGTGCGGATGCCGGAGACGTCGGAGCCGGCGTTGGGCTCGGATGCGCAGAACGCGGCGACGGCCGGGTCGCCCTCGGTGCCGAAGCACTGGGGGATCCACTCGCCGATCTGCTCGTTGGTGCCCTGGCCGAAGATCGCGGCGACGGCGAGCGTGGTGCCCATGATCGCCATGCCGATCCCGGCGTCGCCCCAGAAGAGCTCCTCGTTGACGATCGGCAGCTGGAGGCCGGTCGGGTCGACGAAGAACTGGGCGAGCGACTCGAAGCTGTAGAGCCCGATCTTGGCGGCCTCCTGGATCACCGGCCAGGGGGTCTCCTCGCGCTCGTCCCACTCCTCGGCGGCGGGGCGGACGACGCCCTCGGCGAAGCCGTGAACCCAGTCGCGGATGTCCTTCTGGTCCTGGCTCAGCTCGAGGCTGAACGGGGTCTCGGCCGGCTCGGGCGCGGTCTCGCCCGCGGCCTCGGCGACGAGATCGGTCGCGCTCATCGGTGGGGTTGCTCCTAGCTGTGTATCGGGGGAAACGCCTCGCGGCACCGAAAATGCTACCCGAAGTAGGAAAGGCCGGCAAGGCATAGAATGGCCGCCGATGGCAGTCCAGGCCACACCCGAGCGCCGGCGCGCCGCCCACCTCGGCCCGCAGCGGCGCCGCCCGCTCGTCCTCGACGCGGCGATGGACGTCTTCCTCGAGCACGGCTTCGAGGGCGCGTCGATGGACGCGATCGCCGAGTCGGCCGGGGTCTCCAAGCCGGTCGTCTACGACTGCTTCTCCAGCAAGGCGGAGCTGTTCAAGGCGCTCTTCCAGCGTGAGGAGGCGCGCGTGATGGGAGAGATCAGGGCGGCGCTGTCCGTCGACGTCGCCGGCCCGCCCGAGGATGCGCTCGCCGGCGCCTACGCCGCCTTCCTGCGCGCCGTCGCCGACTCGCCCGACGCCTACCGCGTCGTCCTGCTCGGCGAGGGCGGTACCAACGCCGCGGTCGCCCGGCGGATCCGCCAGGGGCGCGACCAGCAGGTCGCGGCCGCGGCCGCGGCCGCCCGGCGCTGGCTGGCGCCGGCGGAGCCGGGCGAGCGCGAGATGGAGCTCTTCGGCGAGCTGATGATCGGTCTCGGCGAGGCCGGCGCGCGGGCGCTGCTGGCCGGCGCAGAGTGGGAGCCCGACGAGCTGGCGGGCCGGCTCGCGCGCGTCGCGGTCGCGGCGCTGCCGGGCTGAGGGGCGGGGCGCTGCCAGCCGTCGCCCCCTCCGTTGCGAAGCGTCCGTCATGGGGACGCTTCTCGCCAGAGGGTCAGCGGGTGGCGGCCTCGAGCCGCTCCGCGAGCCGGTTCATGCCGATCGCCCGCGCGGCGGCGGCGCCGGTGGCGCGGTCGGTCGGCAGATCGGCGGGCAGCTCGACCGCCACCTCGCGCAGCGCGGCGATCTCGCGGAAGGCGCGCAGCTCGTCGGCCTGGCGGGCGAGCGAGTTGGCGGACGGACCGTCGGCCTCCGCCTCGGCGAGCGCGGCCTCCAGCGTCCCGTGGCGGCGGAGGATGTCGGCGGCGCGCTTCTCGCCGATGCCCTTCGCGCCCGGCAGCCCGTCGGAGGGGTCGCCGCGCAGCGCGATGAAGTCGGGCACCTGGCCGGGGTCGACGCCGTAGCGGTCGCGCACCTGCGCGGGCCCGATCTCCTCCGGTCCCCGCTTGCCGCGCCCGCCGAGCAGCAGCACCGAGACCGCGTCGGTCGCGCACTGGAAGAGGTCGCGGTCGCCGGTGAGGATCAGCGCCCGGCCACCGGCAGCCGCCTCCTCCCGCGCGAGCGCGCCGAGCAGGTCGTCGGCCTCGAGGTCCTCGGAGGAGTCCACGCGCCAGCCGAGCGCCTCGTAGAGCTTGGGCGCCAGCCGCCACTGATGGGCGAGGTCGTCGGGCATCGCCGGGCGGTGGGCGTGGTAGCCGGGATAGAGCTCGACGCGGTAGGCGGCGGCGTCCGGGCCGAAGCAGCAGACGACCGCGCGCGCGGAGCGCTCGTCGGCCTGGGCGAGGATCGTGTTGACGCTTCCCAACAGGGCGTTCACCGGCCTCCCGTCGGCTCCGCGGACCTTGTCGGGCACGCCGAAGAAGGAGCGGTAGAGCAGGTACGGGGCATCCACGACTAGCAACGGGTCGGTCATTGGTGCTAGCTTGACGTCTGGTAAGGCCGGAAAGTCCGGCGAAAGCAGTGCCAGCGCTCGCAGTCGTTGCTTCAGAAGCATCCTCCGCGTACGCAGCACGATGGAAGAAACGTGGAGGAACTCCATGCCAGGCGGAACCGTGAAGTGGTTCAGCGACGAGAAGGGCTTCGGGTTCATCACGCCCGACGACGGGGGCAAGGACCTGTTCGTGCACCACACCGGCATCAGCGGGGACGGCTTCAAGTCGCTCACCGAGGGCGCCCGTGTGACCTTTGACGCCGAGGAGGGCGACAAGGGGCCGAAGGCCGTCAACGTCGTTCAGTCGTAGAGCGCTCGCACAGCCGAACGCTTCTCGAAGGGGCTCCGGGCAACCGGGGCCCCTTCGTCGTTCTACGGGCCTGGGCGGACGCCGGCCCAGGGAGTACGCTTCGCCCCGATGCCGACGATCACCCCCGCCGCTGACGAGCACATCGTCTTCGAGGGCCATCCGTCCTGGCGGGCGACGCTCGCCTTCTACATCAAGGGGATCATCGGCGCGCTGGTGCTGCTCGCCGCGATCGCCGGGGTGACGGCGCTGATCGGCGACACGATCGGCACCTCGCTGCTCGTCGTGATCGGCCTCGTGGAGATCGTGCTGGTGCTGGTCGGCGGCTACGTCTGGCGGATGGCGACCACCTACACGATCACCAACCGCCGCCTGCACATCAAGCGCGGGATCGTCGCGCGCAAGACGCAGGAGGCGAGGCTCGAGCGGGTCCAGAACGTCAACACCGAGCAGTCGGTGATCGAGCGGATGCTGCGCGTCGGCACCGTCGACTTCGACACCGCGGGCGCCGACGAGGGGTTCCGCTTCGAGGGTGTCGCGAGCCCGCTGGAGGTCGTCCAGTCGGTCGACCGCGCCCAGCGCGAGTTCTCCGAGCACCAGGTCCGCCAGCAGGCCGAGGTCTACGGCCGCACCGGCGGCCCCCCGCCGCCGCCCGACCAGGGCCTCTAGCCGTTCGGAACTCGGGTGAGAGTTTCGGCCAATATTTGGCCGCAACTCTCACTCGAGCTCGGCGGTTGCCGAAACCCTCGTCCGGCGCGTCGTCAGCCCGGGTAGACCGTCGGCTCGCGCGGCAGCGCGGCGGGGTCGAAGCGGGCGAGGAGGTCGGCCGCGGTCGGCCGCTCGCCGGGCTCGGCGAGGCCGAGGCTGGCGGCCATCCAGGCGAGCGCGTCGGCGGGCGTCTCGCCGAGCGCGGCGCGGTCGGCGAGCGTGACGGCGCCGTGACGCTTGGCCAGGCGCGCCCCGTCGGGGCCGAGCACGAGCGGGACGTGGGCGTAGGCGGGGGTCGGCAGGCCGAGCAGCCGCTGGAGCAGGACCTGGCGCGGTGTCGAGTCGATCAGGTCGTCGCCGCGGACGATCTCGCCGATCCCCTGGGCGCCGTCGTCGACGACGACCGCCAGGTTGTAGGCCGGCGTGTCGTCCCAGCGCCAGAGCACGAAGTCGTCGACCGCGCCGGTCGTGCGGCCGTGGAGGCGGTCGGTGAACGAGACCGCGGGCGGGGCGAGCGGGGCGCCCGGCGGCTCGACGGCCGGGTCGGCGGCCGAGGTCGCGTCCGGCGC
>JAAYBF010000225.1 GCA_012718975.1 Solirubrobacterales bacterium
ACCGCACCAGCGAGGCGGGCGCCGTCCGGCTCGCCGCCTCGGGCCGCTACCGGGCGGTGATCTGCGGCATCGACGGGCGCCTCGCGCTGCCCGGCGCCTACCTCGCCGCGCGCGCCCGGCGGATCCCGTTCGTGCTCTGGGCGACGATCTGGGCCCACCCCACCACCGCCTTCCACCGGCTCTCACGCGCGCCGACCCGCCACCTCTACCGCCACGCCGACGCGGTCGCGACCTACGGCCCCCACGTCAGCCACCACGTGGCCGGCGAGCGCGGCCACGCCGAAGGCATCGCCGTCGCCCCGCAGGCGGTCGACGTCGACCACTACGGCGCGCCGGTCCCGCCCGCGGCCCGCGCCGCCTGGCGCGAGCGGATCGGCGTCGCCGACGGCGCGCCGCTGGTGCTCTTCGCCGGCCGGCTGGTGCCCGAGAAGGGGATCGCGACGCTCGTCGCGGCCTGGCGCGCCGCCGCGCTCGAGGGCTCCGGCGCCCGGCTCGCGCTCGCCGGGGACGGCCCGCTGCGCGCCACCGTCGAGCGCGACCTGCCCGACGCCGCCGCGCTCGGCCGGGTCGAGCCCGCCGACCTGCCGGCGCTCTACGCGGCGGCCGACCTGCTCGTGCTGCCCTCGGTGCGCACCGCATCTTTCCTCGAGCCGTGGGGTCTTGTCTGCAATGAGGCGATGCTCCAGCGCACCCCGGTCCTGGCCTCCGACGCGGTGGGCGCCCTCGCCGGCGGGCTCGTCCGCGACGGCCGCAACGGCCGCAGCGTGCCCGCGGGCGACGCCGCCGCGCTCGCCGCGGCGCTGGGCGAGCTGGCCTCCGACGGCGAGCTGCGCGCCCGCCTCGGCGAGGCCGCCCGCGCCGACGCCGCCGCCTACACGCCGGCCGCCTGGGCCGCCGGGATGGGCTCGGCGCTCGCGCTCGCCGGAGCGGCGCGGGCACCCGCCTGACTCTGCACGGCCGCTTGCATTGGTAGCCTGCACCGCTTCGGCGGGTAGGGACATGGGTCCGGGCGGGCCCTGGCGTCGAACCCAAGTTCCACGATGACGAAGACCATCAGACAGCTCCTGCTGCCCGCGGCGATCGTCGTATTGGCCCTGCTCGCGCCGGCGCTGGCGACCGCCAGCCCGCTCGACGTCCAACGCGACTGCGCCGACAGCGACGTCTTCGAGCGCACCCACTCGCGCGCCGACCTCAAGCGGGCGCTCGGCCAGATCCAGGCCGACCTCGGCGAGTACGGCACCTGCGGGCAGATGATCCGCGCCGAGCTGGCGCGGCTGAACCGGGAGCGAGGCGGAGGCGGCGGAGGCGGACCCACCGCGGAGGCCGCCGACCTCGACGGCGACGGCGTGATCTCCCCCGAGGAGGAGGCCGCGGCGAGAATGGGCGGCGGCGGGTCCAAGCCCGGCGACGGCGACCTCCCGCCGAAGGGACAGGTCGGCCTCGTCCACGACGGCGGCGACCGCGACGGCGACAGCGACGACGACGCCGGCACGGTCGCCGCGACCAGCGGCGGCGGAGGCGGCGGCTCGCTGCCGCTGATCCTGGCGATCGTCGCGCTCGCGCTGGCCGCGATCGGCGGCGGCCTCTGGTACGCCGGCAAGCGCAACCCCGCGGTCGGCAACGCGCTGCGCCGTGTCCCGATCCCGTTCCGCAACAGCTAGCCTCGCCGTCGCGGCGGCCCTCGCGGCCGTCGCGTTCATCGCCCGCGGCGGCAACATCGTCGACCGCACCGCGCTCGCCGAGCTGGCGCTGATCGCCGCCGGGGCGGCGCTCGTCTGCGCGGCGGTCGCGGTCGGTCCGCGCGGCCCGCTGCGCGGCGGGCCGGCGCTCGCCGCGTTCGGCGCGCTCGCGCTGGTGACGCTGCTGTCGGAGAGCTGGTCGATCGCGCCCGACGCGACCCAGCTCGAGGCCGGCCGCACGCTCGCCTACCTGGCGACGTTCGCGGGCGCGATCGCGCTCGGCCGGCTGCAGCGCGGCGAGGCGGCCGCGGTCGCGCGCGGGGTGCTGCTCGCCGCGGTCGCCGTCTGCGGCTACGGGCTGGCGGCGCGCGTCTGGCCGGCGTCGTTCGACGAGCTCGCGTTCACGGGCCGGATCGGCCAGCCGTTCGACTACTGGAACGCGCTCGCCGGGATGGGCGCGCTCGGCCTCGTGCCGGCGCTCTGGCTCGGGGCGCGCCGGACCGGGTCGGCGCTGGCGACCGCCCTCGCCTTCCCCGCGACCGGGATGCTGCTCGCGACGGTCCTGATCACCCAGTCGCGCGGCGCGCTGCTGGCGGCCGCGGTCGCGGTCGCGATCTGGCTGGTCGCGGTCCCGCTGCGGCTGCGCAGCCTGGTGGTGCTCGCCGCCGGGGTTGCGGGCGCCGCGCCCGTCTCGGCCTGGGCGGTCTCCCAGGACGCCTTCACGCTCGGGCTGCAGGACCTCTCCGCGCGCGAGGCCGTCGCCGGCGAGTTCGGACTGCTGCTGGCGGCGCTGGTCGCCGGCCTGACGGCCGCGGGGGCGGTCTACGTCGCGGTGGGCGCGCGCTGGCAGCCACCTGAGGGGCTGCGCGTGCGGGCCGGTGCCGCGGCGATCGCCGTCGCGATCGCGATCCCGCTCGCCGGGCTCGGCGCGGTCGCCGCCTCCGAGCGCGGCCTGACCGGCACGGTGTCCGACCGCTGGAGCGAGCTGACCAGCGACACCGCCGCCCCGCCGACGGGCGGCGGACGGATCGGCTCGGTCGCCTCCGAGCGCGCTTCCTACTGGCGCCAGGCGCTCGACGTCTTCGCCGAGGACCGCCTCGCCGGCCAGGGCGCGGGCGCCTTCGAGCTGGCGCGCCTGGCCCACCGCACCGACGGCGGCGTCGCGCGCCGCGCGCACGGCTTCGGCCCGCAGACGCTCGCCGACCTCGGCCTGCTCGGCGGCGCGGCGGCGCTGGCGCTGCTGATCGCCTGGCTGGTCGCCGCCTCCCGGGCGACCGGCATCGGCCCGCGCCGCTGGTGGCGGCCGCCGGCCGCGCCGCTTCCGCCGTGGTCGGACGAGCGCACGGCCCTGACCGCGCTCGCGCTGGCCGCGGTCGCCTACGGCGTCCAGGGCGCGGCCGACTGGACGTGGTTCGTCCCCGGCCTGACCGCGAGCGCGCTGCTCGCCGCCGGCTTCGTCGCCGGCCACGGGCCGCCGCGCCGCACGGGGGTCGTGGCGGAGCCGGCCGCCATCCCGGTGGCGGGCGGCCCACGGCTCGCCCTCTGCGCGGCGACGGTCGCCGTCGCGGCGCTGTTCGCCTGGACGGTCTGGCAGCCGGTCCCGGCCGCGCGCGACGCCGACGACGCCTTCGGCCTGCTCGCCGACGGCGACGCGACCGGAGCGCTCGCGCTGGCCGCCGACGCCCGCCGGGCCGACCCCGACTCGCCCGAGGCCCTCTACGCGATCGCCGCCGCCTACCGCGCGCTCGACCGCGACCGCTCGGCGCTCGCGACGCTGCGGATCGCCGCGGCCGAGCGCCCGCGCGACCCCGAGCCGTGGCGCCAGATCGCCGCGCTCGAGCTGGAGGAGCTCGGACGGCCGGCGGCCGCGCTGACGGCCGCCCAGGAGGCGCTCGCGCGCGACCCCTACTCGCGCGTCGCCGCCGAGCTGCGCGACCGCGCCGCCGCGGCCGCAGCGGCCGCCGCCGCTTCCGGGTAGCGGCCGGCGGGCCGCGCGGCTATGCTCGCGCCGCAGGCACGGGACCGTCGGCGAGCGGAGCGTCGCGGATGCACAGCGGGAATGTCGGACGAGATCGAGAGGCGTTGCGCGAGGCGATGGTCGGCGTCGTCGCCGAGCACGGCTGGCCGGGCACCTCGGTCGGCCGGGTCGCCCATGGCGCCGGGCTCGATCCGGCCCGCTTCTACGACTGCTACCGCAGCCTCGAGGAGTGCTACGGCGCCGTCTACGACCGGATGCTGGTCCGCGTCGTGCGGACCGCGAAGCGGGCCGTCGCCAGCCGCGAGCTGACCGTCGGCCTGGACGCATGGGAGCGCCAGCTCGACGCGATCCTCGGCGGCGTGCTCGCGTTCTTCGCGCTCGAGCCGGCGCTCGCGCGCACCTGCCTGGTCGAGGTCCACGCCGTCGGCCCGGTCGGCCGGCGCCGCCGCGACGCGGCGCTGGGGGCCTTCGCCAGCTACCTCGAGGGGATGCGGCTCACCCACGGCGCCCCGCTGCCGCCGCTCGCGGCCGAGATGATCGCGCTCGGCACGGCCGAGCTGATCCGCAGCCGTGTCGCCCGTGGCGAGACCGACGACCTGCCGGAGCTGCTGGCGGAGCTGCGGCTGCTCTGGCAGACGACGGTCGAGCGGCACGCCCCACCGGCCGTCGCGCCGGCCGCCTGATCCAGATATCTGGAGGTTTACAAACCTCCCGGGCGGGCTCTGGGGCCGGTTCGGGATACGCGGTGGTGCCTCACGCGGCGGGCGGCGCGGGGCTGTGCATCGGCGTTCGAACGAGGCCACCGAACCCAGTCCCAGAGCGACCTGCGGGCGAGGCGCCGGTGTCCCGCGCAGGCTTCCGGAGACCGTCGGCGTTCCTAGAAACTGAAAATTTATGGTTGCGTCGAGAGAACCAAAGGTCTATGGTGACGGCGCGATGTGGGACCAGGCGAACATCAAGCTGACCGGCGGCCCCCACGGCATCCCGCGCCATGTCGTGTCCGGCATCCAGCGCGACCGGCTGCTGCGGGCGATGGCCCGCACCGTCGCCGAGTTCGGCTACCAGGAGACGACCGTCCGCCGGCTGCTCGCCCGCGCCGGCCTCTCGCGGCGCACCTACTACGAGCTCTTCGAGGACAAGGAGGAGTGCTTCCTCGCCGCCTACGACGAGGTCGCCGAGCACGTGATGGCGCTCGTCGAGGAGGCGTTCGCCGCCGGCGACGGCCCCGAGGACCGCATCGAGCGCGCGCTGCGCGCCTATCTCGGCTTCTGGGCGCAGGAGCCCGACATCGCCAGGATGTGCGTGGTCGAGGTCCTGGCCGCCGGGCCGGCCGCCCGCGCCCGGCGCGCGGCCGCCACCGACCGCTTCGCCGAGCTGCTGGCCGAGCCGCTGCTCGAGCTGCGCGGCGACCGGCGGCTGTCCGAGCTCTCCGCGCGCGGGCTGGTCGGCGGGGTCCAGGAGCTGATCTACGGGCCGATCGACGCCGGGCAGACCGAGGGGCTGGCCGACCTCGCCGAGGCGGTCGTCGCGAGCCAGGTCGCCCCGCTCGCGCTGCTCGAGACGTAGAACGCGTGGACCCGCTCTGACATGCGGGTCGAGCGGAGACACGGGCGTACCATTCGAGTACCCACAGGGTGTCCGGCCGCGTTAGACTGGCCCCGTGGCTGCCCCCTCTCCAAGGAGCGCCCGTGCCGCCTAGGAAGGGCGCCCGGCCCGGCGACGAGAAGCCCGCGCGCCGGCGCGCCCGCCGTCGCCCGGACCAGATCCCCGGCGGCCGCCACGGCCTCGCGCCGGAGGAGGTCGCCGAGTCGCAGCGCGGACGGATCCTGCGCGCGATGACCGAGGCGGTCGGCCGCGACGGCTACCAGGCCGCCCGCGTCGCCGACGTGATCGCCCACGCCGGCGTCTCGCGCAAGACCTTCTACGAGCACTTCGAGGACAAGGAGCACTGCTTCGTCGTCGCCTACGAGCAGGCGCTCGCGCGGCTGCTGTCGGTGACGATCGAGGCGTTCGAGGCCCAGGACGAGTGGGTCGACCAGCTCCGCGCCGGGCTGACCGCGCTGCTGCACGCGCTCGCCCAGGACCCGACGGTCGCGCGCGTCTGCTTCGTCGAGGTGCTCGCCGCGGGCCCGACCGCGGTCGCGACCCGCAACGAGGCGATGCGCGGCTTCGCCTACGTCTACGACGCCGGCCGGCTCGACACCGACGCCGACCTGCCCGGCTTCACCGGCATCAGCATGGTCGGCGGCCTGAGCGAGATCCTCTACCGCGAGATCGTCGCCGGCCAGACCGCCGACCTGCCGAAGCTCACCCCCGAGCTGATGTACATGAGCGTGCTGCCGTTCCTCGGCGCCGACACCGCCGCGCGCGAGCTCGAGCGCGGCCGCCGGCGCCGCCCCGCCGGCGACTGACCCGCCTGGGCGCCGCCATGCCGCGTCGCGGCCGACGCGCCGAAGCCCCGGCGCCCCTCCGCACGTCCGCCGAAGCCCGCGCATGGCGCGGGTGACGTCGGTTCGGCCGGCGTGCGGCGCGGAAACGTCGGGCGCGGGGGCGGTCAGTGGCGCCGGTGGGCGCGCGGGACGCGCTGGCGGGCGGCCAGCTCGACCTGCTTGCGGTCGGTCACGTCGACCGCGGTGCTGACCGTGCCGCGGCGCGCGCCGTCGTCGTCGATCAGCGGCTGGGAGGTCATCTCGAGCCAGACCTGGCGGCCGTCGGGCTGGGTCAGTCGGCGGTCGCAGCGCTCGGCGTCCATGCAGTACTCGCCGCGGACCATCTGCGGGACGTCGTCGAGCAGCTCGCCCATCGGCCGGCCGACGACCCGGTCGGCGGTCAGCCCGATCAGCTCGCACATCGCGGTGTTCGCGTAGGTGGTCACGCCGTCGCGGTCGGCGAGCCAGATCCCGACGCCGACGTGGTCCATCAGCCAGGCCGGCGGCGGCGCGGCGCCGTCACCGTCGAACGGCGGCCGGCCCCCGTCGGCCACGGCGGGGCCGTCGGCGCCGCCCCCGCGCAGCCGGTCGATGCCGGCTCCGAGCGCGGCCGCGGCCTTCGCGCCGATCCGGCGCATCAGCACCTCCTCGCGTAGGGAGTAGGACGGCTCGGCGCCGTCGCGCAGCACCGCGACGACCGCGACCGTGCGGCCCTCCGTCACGGCCGGGACGAGCAGCGCGTGGGCGCGCCGCATCCCGATGCCGGTGTCGATCGCCAGGTCTCCGAGCCGCGCCCGGCGCAGCCGGACGGGCGCGCCGGTGAAGCGCACCTGGGCCGGCCAGCGGCCCGCGAGGTCGCCGGGCGGCTGCTCGAGGAAGGCGCCGAGGGCGAAGCGCAGCCGGTGGTCGCGGTGGTGGGTCGCGGCGGGGACCAGCGTGCCGTCGCGCTCGACGGTCCAGACCACGCAGGCGTCGCCGACCATCTCTGCTCCGGTGCGCGCGATCCGCTCCGCGGCGCCGTCGCCGCGGTCGGGCGCCAGCCGCCCGGGGGCGGCGGGTGCGGGCTCGACCGGCCCCGGGGAGGCCAGCGCACGGTCCAGCTCGCTGGGTGCGATCGATGTCGACGCGGCCGTCCTGGGGGTCACCGCGGGTGACCGTAAGACCATGGTTTTATGGCAACAACCCCCCGGTTGGGGGGGATCGGCGGGCGTCGGAGACGGCCACGTGGCCCGCACCGCCCGCGTACCGTTCGGGTACGCGGCGGTCCGCGGCTCTGGACTGGCGAAAGACCACTATAAACTGTACAGTTTATGGTCATGGCCGGACCGGGAGAGGATCTGCGTGGGATCGGCGGGTCGGGCGGCGAGAGCCTCGACGCCAGACTGCTCGGCCGCGTCGACGCGGCGTTCGACTGCGCCCTCGACCGTGCCGAGGCGGCCGTCCTCGCGCTCGCCGCCGACGCGCCCCGCACCGACCGCCTGGCGGCGCTGCTGGCCGGCCTGACCGGCGCGGCGGCCGCCGACCGCGACCTCGCGCGGCTGGCTCTCGTCGAAGCGCCCGGGCTCGGCCCCGGAGCGCTCGCCCGCAAGGACGCGGCCGTCGGCCGGCTCGCCGGGCTGCTCGCGCGCGAGGTCGCGGGCCCCGGGACGTCCCAGACGGCCTCCGAGATGGCCGCCGGCGGCATCTACGAGGTCCTCCAGCGCCGCCTCGCCGCCCCCGGGCCCGCCGACCCCGCCGCGCTCGCCGCCGACCTCGCCGCGCTCTGGCTCCCAGTCCTCACCGGCGACCGCTAGCGGTAACCCCACACCGCCTACTCCGTCACAAAGTGGAATCGAGAGGGGGCCACAGGCCCCTCTAGGTTCCACGTTGGCATCGGCGAGCCGGGTGGAGCTAGCGCCGCGCGAGGGCGAGCAGGGTTCCCGAGCGGCGCTCGAGCCGCTCGACCTCGAAGCCGAGGTCGCCGAGCAGCGCGGCGAGCGAGCGGCGGGTGAGGAAGCGCAGGTGCGGTGAGAGCGGCGGGAAGCGGCGCTCGAAGCCGCCGAGCAGGACCGCCAGGCCGGTCAGGCGCGAGTGCGCCGGGGTCGTGACCGCCAGCAGCCCGCCCGGCCGCAGCACCCGCCGGCACTCCGACAGCAGCAGCTGGAGGTCGCGGACGTGCTCGACGGTCTCGGCGCAGAGCACCAGGTCGAAGGCGTTGTCGGCCAGCGGCAGCGGCGCGTCGGGATCCAGCCCGACGGTCGCGACCGCCCCGCCCCCGAGCCGCGCCGCCGCCCGCTCCAGCGCCACGTCGGAGACGTCGGCGAGCGTCAGGCGATCGCAGCGCAGCTCGGCGCTCAGCCGGCCGTCGCCGCAGCCGAGGTCGAGCGCGTCGCCGACCGGCCCGAGCGAGCGCACGAACGCCGTCAGGTGCGCCGGCGGCGGCCCCGGATCGGCGCCCGCCAGCTCCCACAGCTCGTCGTCGTAGGCGCTCGGCATCGCGCCGCCACGCTACCGCCGCGCGACCAGCATCAGCGTGTGGCCGAAGCGCGCCGCCCGCGGCCGCTCGCCGAGCGGGCGGTCGAGCCGCTGCAGCGCCCGCTGGGCGGCCGGCGGGAGCCGCCGCCAGCCGTAGGTCACCGCGACCACCTCCGGGTCAAGGCCCGCCGCGCGCGCCTCGCGCTCGAGCCGGCGAGCGGTCAGCGGAACGTCGTCGGGCGTGCCGTGGACGGCGGTCCCGAGCCCGAGCCGGTTGGCGGCGGTCAGCGCCGCCCCGACGGGGTGCAGCGCACCCGGCTCCATCGCGACCATCGCCCCGCCGGGCCGCAGCAGCCGCGCCGCCTCGGCGAACGCCGGCGCGAGCGGGCCCTGGTAGACGACGTGGTGGAGCACGTAGCGGTAGAGGACGATGTCGAAGCTCGCGTCGGGCAGCTCGTCCAGCTCGCCCGCCCGTCCGGCGAGCCCGGCGTCCAGCTCGCCCGACTCCACCAGCGCCGCCGGCCCCGCGGCGTCGAGGTCGACACCGGTCAGCCGCCAGGCCGGCGCCGGGAAGAGGTGGCGGCCCGGGTCGCGCCCGCAGCCGACGGCGAGCGCCTCCCCGCCGGCGTCGAGGTCGACCCGCCGGCCGAGCAGCTCCCGCTCGCGCTGGCGCAGCCGGTCGTAGTGGACGTCGAGCGTCGCCCGGTCCGAGAGCCGGTCGAGCAGGTTGGCGTGGTCGTAGGCCTCGCTCACCCGCGCCGGCTACCAGGCGCCGCGCGAGCGCAGGACGGCGGGGATCGTCTTGAGCAGGATCGTCAGGTCGAGGAACACCGACCATCGCTCGAGGTAGATGAAGTCGAGCCGCACCAGCTCGTCGAAGTCGAGCTCCGAGCGGCCCGAGACCTGCCACAGCCCGGTCATCCCGGGCAGCACCAGGTAGCGCTTGCGGTGCCAGTCGGCGAGCAGGTCGTAGTCGCGCTGGGGCAGCGGCCGCGGCCCGACCAGCGACATCTCGCCGCGCAGGACGTTGAGCAGCTGCGGCAGCTCGTCCAGCGACCAGCGCCGCAGGAAGCCGCCGACGCGGGTCACGCGCGGATCGTCGCGGATCTTGAAGATCGCCCCGCCGGCCTCGTTGCGCTCCTCGAGCGCGTCCTGGCGGCGGTCGGCGCCCTCCTCCATCGTCCGGAACTTCAGGCAGTGAAACGGGCGCCCGCCGATCCCCGGCCGCCGCGAGCGGTACAGCACCGGCCCGCGCGAGTCGAGCTTGATCGCGACCGCGACGAGCGCCAGCAGCGGCGACAGCAGCGTCAGCAGCAGCACCGCCCCGACGAGGTCGAACGTCCGCTTGAGCGCGAAGTCGATCCCGTCGAAGACCGGCGGCTTGAGCTCGAACAGCGGCAGCGACTGGCCGGGGACGAACTCGACGCGGTCCATCAGGATCTCCATCGTCGACGGCGCGACCCGCACCCGCTTGCCGCGCTCGTGGCAGCGGTCGACCAGCTCGACCGCCTGGTCCTGGGGGAACGCCGGGTCGGCGATCAGCACCTCGTCGACGGAGTCGAGGTTGCGCTCGAGCCCCTCGAGGCTGCCGAAGTCGCGCAGCCGCGCCGCCGAGTGGTGCGGCGCCAGCGAGACGAAGCCGAACGGCTCGACCTCGGCGCTGTCGCGCAGCGCGTGGGCGACCGCGTCGATGTGGCCGCCGGAGCCGACGAGCACCGCCCGCCGCCGGTAGCCGGCCGCGCGCAGCAGCGCCCCGCTGACCCGCTCGAAGCCCCAGCGGAACGCCGAGACGTAGACCAGCGCGAAGAACAGCGTGCCGTAGAAGATGTAGTAGGAGGTGAACTCGTGGCCCTCGATCACCGCGAAGGCGAGCACGATCAGCGTCACCTGGAAGAGGCCCGAGATGACGATCGCGAAGCCGGGCCGCTGGCCACGGTCGCGGTAGAGGCCGGAGCGGGCGAACAGCAGCAGCATCACCAGGCAGGCGAGCGGCGCGTAGTCGACGGCGGCGTCGAAGGTGCCGCCGAGCGCGCCCGGGGCCCGGATCGCGGCCTTGATCGCGAGCGCGGTCCAGATCGCCAGCACCATGCCGGCGACGTCGAGCGTCGCCAGCGCGAGCACGCGGCCGCCGCGGCGCAGCGCTTCGAAGCGCAGCAGCCCCTTCAGCAGCGGCAGGCTGCCGGCACGCACGTCGCGCGCGGGGAGCTGGGCCGGCGCCGCCGGCTCAACCTCGCGCAGCTCTCTGGCCAGGCCATCGCCCATCAGCTGGTGCTCGCCTCCGATAGCTCTCAGTCGCGCGCGGCGCACATGGGAGCAAACAGGTCAACCTGCGGAATGTAGCGCTCGCGCGGACGTCACGCGCGCGCCGGGGCGCCGCCGCCCGCTCAGCGGACGACCCGGTTGCGCAGCACGCCGAGCGGCTCGGCGGCCAGCTCGACGACGTCGCCGGCCTCCAGCCAGCGGCCCAGCTCGAGCCCGCAGCCGAGGCCGTCGCGGCCCGAGGCGGTCCCCGATCCGACGAAGTCGCCGGGCATCAGAGTCTCCGAGCGCGAGATCCGGGCGATCAGCTCGTCGAGCGTCCAGTGGGCCTCCCCCGCGCGGGCGCGCGACCATTCGGCGCCGTTGACGCGCGCGCTGAGCACGACGGCGTCGGGGTCCCCGACCTCGTCCGGGGTCACCAGCCAGGGACCGATCGCGTTGCCGGTGTCGAAGCTCTTGCCCTTGCCGGGGCCGAGCCGGCCGCGCATCTCGGCGAACTGGATGTCGCGCGCGCTGAAGTCGTTGTAGAGCGCGTAGCCGGCGATGTGCTCGCGCGCCCGCGCGAGCGGGATGTCGCGCCCGGCGCGGCCGACGAAGGCGCCCCACTCCAGCTCGTAGTCGAACCGCTCGCAGCCGGCGGGGATGCGCACGTCGGCGCCCGTGCCGACGACGCTGTGCGGGTTGGAGAAGTAGTGCGGCGGGCGCTCGTAGAAGGAGCGGTTGAGCAGCCCGGCGAGCGTGCGCCGGCCGCCGACCGCCCGCTCGAGCCGGCGGTCGAGGCCCGCGAGCGGCCCCAGCCCGACGCTCCGGGTCGCCTCGAGCACGTGGCGCTCGAAGCCCATCCCGTCGCGGATCGTCGGCGGCCGCGGCACCGGGGCGAGCAGCCGCACCGCGCCGGGGTCGAGCAGCGCCTCCGGCGGCGCGTCGCCGGCCGCCTCGACCAGCGCGCCCAGCCGCTCGCGGTCGGCCGGCTCGGCCTCCAGCCAGGCGAGCGTCGAGCGGGCCCAGGCGGGCGCCTCGCCGAGGGTGGCCGTCGCGGCGAGCGCGGTGTCGAGTATCCGCCCTCCGGCGAGCGCGCCCATCCGGGCGGCGCCGTCGGCTCCGGCGAAGCTCACCAGCCGCATCGGCGCCCCTCCGGGAGGGCGGCGCGATCGGCGCAGCGGCCGGGCCCGCCGGCGGCCGGCCTCATCGGCGCGCCTCCAGCTCGGCGTCGAGGCGGGCCATCCCGGCGAACAGCGCGAGCTGGTCGCGCGGGTTGCGAACCAGCGGCCGGCCGGCGGCCGTCCGCTCGATCAGCGCGAGGTTGACGTAGAGGCGCTCCGGGCTGTCCCAGCCGCCCCACTCGGCGGCGGCGAACTCGGGCGCGAGCAGCAGCTCGCGCGCCAGCTCGTAGGCGCCGGTCCCGGCGGCCCGGCCGCGCGCGCTCGCGACCTCGACCCAGTCCCAGTAGCGCAGCAGCGCCTCGAGCTCGGCGGCGCCGCAGACCGGCCCGTGGCCGGGGACGATCGCCGCCGGCTCGAGCGACAGCACCAGCTCGAGCGCGCGGCGCCAGTTGTCGATCGGCCCCGCCCAGGCGATCGGCGTGACCCCGACGAACGCCACGTCGGCGGCGAAGACGACGGCGGCGTCGGGGACGTGGACGATCAGGTCGCCGGCGCTGTGGGCGGGCCCGACCTCGACCAGCCGCGCGGTCCGGCCGCCGGCGGTTAGCTCCAGCTCGCCGCTGAAGGTCCGGCGCGGGGCGGGCGGCGGCGCCAGGCCGGCGAACCGGTAGGGGCCGAACTTGCGCGCCACGTAGCGCGCGACGACCGCGGCGTCGCCGAGCGCCCGCTCCGCGCCGGGGAGCCGCGCGACCGCCGTCCCGGCCGCCGCGGCCCGCTGCAGCGCGGCGAGCGCCGCCGGGCGCTCCTCGGCGATCTGGGCGGCGGCCGCCGCGGTCGCGACCGTCTCGACCTCGCCGAGCAGGTGGGCGCCGTAGCAGTGGTCGCCGTCGCCGTGGGTGAGCACCGCCGCGGTCAGCGGCGCGTCGGTCAGCTCGCGCGCGCCCTGGAGCATCCGCCGGGTGAGGCGCTCGTCCCAGAGCGCGTCGACCAGCACCGCCGCCCCGTCGCCGACGACCAGGCCGGCGTTGGACTCGCCGAGGTCGCCGTTGGGCTGCAGCCAGGCGTGGACGCCGGGGCCGACCTCGGTCCAGCCGCCCGGATAGCGCGCGGGCGCGCCGAACAGGCTCCGCTTCTCGGTGGTCGCTGGCGTTCCCAAGCCGGTCTCCCCGCCGGCGCCCCGCGCGCCGGCCGCCGCCACCGTAGCCGATGGCGGCCGAGCCCGCCGGCCGCGCGGGCGTATTGTTCGGTCCATGGCCACAACCCCCGAGCAGCGGCCGTCGATAGCCCCCATCGTCGGTCCCGACGACCCCCGCCGATTCACCGACTCCGGCATCGAGATCAAGCCCCTCTACACCGAGGACGATCTCCCCGCCGGCCTTCCCGGCAAGCTCGGCCGGCCGGGCCAGTACCCCTTCACGCGCGGCGTACACGAGCGGATGTACCGCGACCGCCAGTGGACGATGCGCCAGTACGCCGGCTACGCCACCGCGCAGGAGACCAACCAGCGCTTCCACTACCTGATCGAGCACGGCTCGACCGGCCTGTCGATGGCCTTCGACCTGCCGACCCAGCTCGGCCGCGACTCCGACGACCCGCTCTGCCTCGGCGAGGTCGGCCGCACCGGCGTCGCGATCGACACGATCGACGACATGCGCCGCGTCTTCGACGGCATCCCGCTCGACAAGGTCTCGACGTCGATGACGATCAACGCGCCGGCCGCCTGCCTGCTGCTGCTCTACGAGCTGGTCGGCGAGGAGCAGGGCGTCGAGTCGCACGTGCTGCGCGGCACGACCCAGAACGACATCCTCAAGGAGTACATCGCGCGCGGGAACTTCATCTTCCCGCCCGAGCCGGCGATGCGGCTGACGACCGACCTGTTCGCCTACTGCCGCGAGAACGTGCCGAAGTGGAACACGATCTCGATCTCCGGCTACCACATGCGCGAGAAGGGCTGCTCGGC
>JAAYBF010000226.1 GCA_012718975.1 Solirubrobacterales bacterium
GCGGCGATCGGGGGGACGGTTCGCAACCTGGCGAGCGCGGTCCAGAAGCGGATGGAGCTGCCCGACGTGGACGAGCAGGGGTTCGTCCTGCGCCGCGACGCGCTCGAGGAGCTGATCGAGCTGCTGGCGGCGCTGCCGGCCTCCGAGCGCGGCGGCGTGCGCGGCATCAAGCCCGACCGCGGCGACGTGATCCTCGGCGGCGCAGTCGTCGCGGCGGCGGCGATGGAGCACGGCGGCTTCGACGAGCTCGAGGTCGTCGAGGCCGGCCTGCGCGAGGGGGTCTTCCACGAGCACCTGCTCGCCGGGCGGACGCCGCCGCTGGTCGACGACGTCCGCAGGCGGTCGGTCGAGGGCCTCGCCGCGCGCTTTCGCACCGACCCGCCGCACGTCGCCCACGTCGCGCGGCTGTCGCTGCAGCTCTTCGACGCGCTCGCCGGCGCCGGCCTGCACGACCTCGGCGACCCCGAGCGCGAGCTGCTCTGGGCGGCCGGGATGCTCCACGACGTCGGCATGACCGTCGACTACGACGACCACCACCGCCACTCCCACTACCTGATCGTCCACGCCGGCCTCGCCGGCTACAGCCCGCGCGAGCTCGACCTGATCGCGCTCGTCGCCCGCTACCACCGCAAGGGCACCCCCGACGCCGGCGAGCTCGGCGCGATGGCCCGCCCCGGCGACGGCGACCGCCTGCGCCTGCTGAGCGGGATCATCCGCCTCGCCGAGCAGCTCGAGCGCAGCCGCGACCAGACGGTCGCGACGATCGCCGTGCGCGAGGCCGCCGACACGCTGGTCCTCGAGGCGGCGCCGCGGCCCGGCGCCGACCCGACCGTCGCCGTCTGGGCCGCCGACCGCTCGACCGGCCTGCTCGCCGAGACGCTCGGGCTCGACGTCGCGATCGTTCCGTCGGCCGGCCGCTCCTAGCCCCCCGCCGGCCTCTGGTGCGAAACGTCCATCACGTGGACGGAACTCACCGGAGGTCCGGCGCGCACCGTCACCCAGCCGACCTGTGGCGCGAAACGTCCTTCATGTGGACGGAAGTCGCCAGAGGCCGGTCCGACGGCCGCGGACCGGCGCCGGTCAGTCGAGGCGGTTCTCGAGCGGCACCTTGCCGTTGCCGACAGGCGCCTCCGAGCGGGCCGCGGCGTCCTCGGCCTGCTCGGGCTGCTCGGCGCCGACCAGCTCGGCGAGCTCGCCCGACTCGTACATCTCGGTGACGATGTCGCAGCCGCCGACCAGCTCGCCGTCGACGAACAGCTGCGGGATCGTCGGCCAGCCCGACAGGCCGGAGAGCTCCTCGCGGATGCGCTGGTCGGGCAGGATGTCGAGCGCCGCGTAGCGGGTCCCGAGCGCGTTCAGGCAGGCGGCGGTCCGCGCCGAGAAGCCGCACGCCGGCTGCTCGGGCGTGCCCTTCATGAACAGCATCACCGGGTTCTCGGCGATCGCGTTCTCGATGAACTCGCGGATCTCGGTGTTGGTCATGTCGCTCCTCCGGAGGGGATCGAGGTCTTGATCGACAGGGCGTGGATCGGCCCGCCGACCTCGGCGCCGAACACGTCGTAGACGAGCTTGTGCTGCTGGATGCGGCTGAGCCCCGCGAAGCGGTCGGAGACGACCTCGGCGCGGAAGTGGTCGCCGCCACCGGTGAGGTCCTCGACGTTGACGATCGAATTGGGGATGGCCGTCTCGATCCGGCGCTTGAGCTCGTCGCTGCTGGGCATGGCCCCTGACGATACCGACCGGCGGCGCGCGCTCGGGGTCCGTCGGCGGCCGCCGGTCAGAGCCGGTCGACGAGCCCCGCGACGGTGCGCATTGCGCGGACGGTGACGCGCGTCCCCAGCGCGCGCTCGAGCACCGCGGTGGTGAGCTTCGACCGGCCCATCCCGTCCGGGTAGTAGAGGAAGACCTCGCGACCGTCGACCGCCCACTCCTCTCCGTCGAAGGGCCCGAGCCCCTCTCCCGCACCGCTCTTCGGGGCCTCCGACAGGAATCCGATCTGCGCCCGGCTCGGGTCGCGGTCGCCGCCGGCGAACGGCTGGCGCGCGAGCGCGTCCTGCAGCTCCTCCCGCGAGCGGACCATCACCGGCAGCTCGCGCCCGTAGCGGTCGGTCAGCGCCGCCTCCAGCTCGGCCGCGACGGTCGCCGCGCGCCGGCGGCTGGAGAGCAGCAGGTTGCCGCTGTTGAGGTGGGTCGACACCTCGTCGTAGCCGAGCCCCTCCGCGATCGCCCGCAGGTCCGCCATCGCGACCTTCACCCCACCCACGTTGACTCCGCGCAGCAGCGCGACATGCCGTGCCATGGCAACGACTCTGCCACGCCCACCACCCAGGCGCCGGCCTCCACCGTTGCTATCTTTTGTGAAGCATGGTCACCCTCACCGACATCGCCGCCGACAAGGTCCGGGGCTTCCTCACCTCCCAGGAGAACGAGGGCGAGGTCGGGTTGCGGGTCGGGGTGCGCGGCGGCGGCTGCTCGGGCTTCCAGTACGCGCTCGCGCTCGACGAGCGGCGCGACGACGACAGCGTCTTCGAGCACGGCGGCATCCGCATCCTCGTCGACCCGGCCAGCCTCCGCTACGTCGACGGCTCCCAGGTCGACTACACCGAGAGCATGATGGGCTCCGGCTTCGAGGTGAACAACCCGAACGTCGTCGCCTCCTGCGGCTGCGGATCCTCGTTCCGCATCGCCGACGAGGACCCCAGCTGCGGCTCCGCCGCCTGACGCCGCCTCAACGGCAGACGATCGGCGTCTCGCAGCCGTCGCGGCCAGAGCGCTGATCGACAGGCGAGCCCGAGAACAGCAGCAGCCACAGCTCGAAGACCACGACGACGGTCGCGACCATCGCGATCAAGACCCGCTCGAGCACGCTCAGCTCGGCGTCGACGCCCGGGTAGAGCGGCCGCTCGCCGCGCATGCTGCGCAGCCAGGGGGCGTGGTCGGTGACCGTCGGAGTGAACCCCACGAGCCGATCGTGCAGACGGCCGAGGTGGTTGAGCAGCGCGACCAGGCCGAGGCTGAAGGCGAGCATCGACACGACCACGACGGCGATCGCGCCCATCGTCGGCGGCCCCGCCCCCTGGACCTGCGATCCGATCCAGAGCGCGAGCAGCGGGCTGCCGGTCCAGATGTTCAGGGCCACGACGGCCATCGCTGCCGTCAGCGACACCCGCGCGATGCGGTGACGACCTCCGCGCTGCGCCCTCCCGGCGCGCCGTAACTCCATGTCCCGATCCTACCCGGCCGCGGGCGGCTCAGTGCACGAACGCCTTGAGGGCGACGATGACCAGGCCGAAGGAGCCGTTGACGAGGACGGTCAGGAGGGTGCGGGGGACGGTGGCGCGCTCGCGATAGGCGAGCAGGAGGCCGTAGCCGAAGAGGGCAGCGACGCCGATGCCGACGGCGATCCAGGTGCCGGTGTCGCGCGAGTAGAGGCCGACGGCCGACCCGAGCAGGGCGAGCGCGGCGGGAACGGCGGCCGCGACCATCGGCAGCTCGGAGCGGAACGCGTGGCGCACCTCCGGCCAGGTGAGCCCGCGCCCGGCCGACAGCCGTTGCGAGAGCACCTCCGCGTAGACGTGGGCGACCCAGAAGACGACCATCGTCACGACCATGCTCACGAGGATCTGCCACGCCCCCATCCCCTCGTAGGCGGACAGCGCCGCGACCAGCGCGGTGGCGAGGATGGTGCCGTAGATCGCACGCGCGACCGCGCGCACGTCGCTCGATCTCATCCGGTCGGCCACGGCGGGGCAAGCTACCCGCTGCGCCGGCCACCGCGACGGCTCGCGTACAGTCGTAGCGTGGCCCGCAAGGACGACACCCCGCTTCCGACCGGGCGACTGCGCCGGACCGCGAAGGTCGCCGGCCTGGCCGGCGGCCAGACCGCGCGCAACTACGCCACCAAGGCCGCGAACCTCACCCGCGGCGAGGAGAAGCGGCGCGCGGCAGCCGCGCGCCGCCAGGCCGAGGCGGCCGAGCAGATCCTCGAGGTGCTCGGGAACATGAAGGGCGCCGCGATGAAGGTCGGCCAGGTCGCCTCGTTCATCGACACCGGCGCCTTCCCCGAGGAGTTCCAGGCGCGTATCCAGGAGAAGCTCGCCGAGCTGCGCGACTCCGCGCCGCGGGTCCCGTTCGAGCAGATGCGCAAGGTGCTCGAGGGCGACCTCGGGACGGCGATCGACGAAGCGTTCGCGGAGTTCGACCCCGAGGCGGTCGCCGCCGCCTCGATCGGCCAGGTCTACCGGGCGCGCCTGCACGACGACGGCGGCCGTCTCGGCGGCCGTGAGGTCGCCGTCAAGGTCCAGTACCCCGGCGTCGCCCAGGCCGTCCGCTCCGACCTGCAGAACCTCGGGCTGCTGATGCGGGTCGCCAAGCGGATCGCGCCCGGCATGGACGCCAAGGCGATGACCGCCGAGATCAAGGAGCGCCTGACCGACGAGCTCGACTACGAGCAGGAGGCCCAGTCGCAGCGGGCGATGGCCCGCGCCTGGCGCGGCCACCCCTTCGTCGTGATCCCCGAGGTCGCGACCGACCTCAGCGGCGAGCGGGTGCTGGTGACCGAGTGGGTCGAGGGCCGGCCGTTCGAGGAGGTCACCGGCATGGAGGCCGCCGAGCGCGACCGCTTCGGCGAGATCGTCTACCGCTTCTTCGCCGGCTCGCTCTACCGCAACGGACACTTCTCCGGCGACCCGCATCCAGGCAACTACCGGCTGCTCGCCGACGGCCGCGTCGCCTTCCTGGACTTCGGCATGACCAAGCGCGTCGACGCCGGCTACCTCGCGCGCGAGGCGGCGGTGCTCGACGCCGGGATGGCCGGCGACGCCGAGGCGCTGCGCGACGCGCTCGCCGACGCCGGCTACTACGCCGCCGCCGACGAGCGCGTGACCGCCGAGGCCGTGCTCGCGCACTTCCGCGACGTCGCCCGCTGGTACGTCGACGACCGGCCGGTGACGATCGACCGCGAGCTGGTCACCACGGTGCTGATCGACGCCGGCGACCCGCGCTCGCCGCACTGGGAGCTGATGCGGCGCGGCACCGTCCCGGCCGACGCGATGCTCGCGCGGCGGATGGAGGGGCTCGTCCTCGGGGTGCTCGGCCACCTCGGGGCGACCGCGAACTGGCACCGCATCCTGCGCGAGCTGGTCTTCGGAGACCCGCCCTCGACGCCGCTCGGCGAGCTGGAGGCCGACCACTTCGGCGAGCGCTCGGCGGCGGCATGAGCGGCTTCGACCACCTCTGCGGCTGCGACCCCGTCCTCGGCGCGCTCGTCGCCGCCCACGGCCCGCTCGACGAGCGCGAGCGCCGGCGCGGGCGCCCCGACGACGCCTACGGCGCGCTGGTGCGGGCGATCGTCGGCCAGCAGCTGTCCGTCAAGGCGGCGCAGACGATCTACGGGCGGCTGACCGACCTCTTCGGCGGGCGGACCCCGACCCCGGCCGAGCTGATCGCCACCGACCCCGAGGAGCTGCGCGCGGTCGGGCTGTCGCGGCCGAAGGTCTCCTACCTGCGCGACCTCGCCGAGCACGTCGAGGACGGCGAGCTCGACCTCGAGGCGCTGCCGGAGCGCTCCGACGCCGAGGTCGCGACCGAGCTGCTGGCGATCAAGGGGCTCGGCCGCTGGACGGTCGACATGTTCCTGATGTTCCATCTCGGTCGCGCCGACGTGCTGCCGGTCGGCGACCTCGGCATCCGCCGCGCCGCGCAGCGCGCCTACGGCCTCGACGAGCTGCCCGCCCCCGACCGGTTGACGGCGATCGCCGAGCCGTGGCGGCCGTACCGGACGCTGGCCTGCCTCTACCTCTGGGCGTCGCTGGACAACGCGCCGGCCTGACCGCGGCCGGCGGCGCGCAGGTCGAGGTACTCGGCGATGCGGTGCGACTCGTGGACGACCTGGTCGCCGTCGACGAGCACCGGGACGCGGTCCTGGTCGGTGAGGTCGATCACCTCGAGGCGGTCGCGGCGGCGGTAGGGCACGCGCACCTCGCCGTAGTCGATCCCCATCCGCTGCAGCTTGCGGGCGACGGCGCCGCAGCGGCAGAGCCGGTCGGTCGGCGCCTTGCAGCGGTAGAGGACGGCCATCGCCGTCGAGGCTAGCGCGGGCCGTCGCGCAGCGCCCGGATGCCGGCCGACATGAAGACGACGGCCTGGTCGAGGCGGGCGAGGACCTCGGCCTCGATCTCGGCGAGGTCGGCGGCGGCCTCCTTGGCCGGGTCGAGGTCGTCGCGCAGGACCGCGAGGACGGCGGTCGCCGACGCCGCCGCCATCCGCGGCTCGAGCGCGTCGGGCGCCGAGCCGAGGTCGGCGGCGATCGCGGCGGTGAGCAGCTCCTGGAAGCGGCCCCAGAACGCGGCCTCGCGGACCTGCAGGCCCGCGTTGGCCTCGACCACGCAGCGGCGGGCGCGCAGCGTCTCCTCCTGGCCGCGCCAGCCCTCGAACAGCGCACGGACCCAGGCCTGGAGGGCGACCGGCGCCATCTCGTCCTCGCCGCGCTCGGCGAGCAGCCGCTCGAAGAGCGCGAGCGTCTCCTCCTGGTCGGGGAAGAGCAGGTCCTCCTTGGCCGGGAAGTAGCCAGAGACGGTCCGGGGCGCCACCTCGGCGGCCTCGGCGACGTCGGCGATCGTCGTCGCGTCGTAGCCCTGGCGCGCGAACAGCTCCAGCGCGGCCGCGGCGATCGTCTCCCGGGTCCGGCGCTTCTTGCGCTCACGCAGGCCCGCCGCCGCCGCTGCCGCGATGTAGGTCATTGGTGGATGATCGTAACAAAGTTGCCAATCCTGCAACTTTGCGACGACTGCAAATTTCGGCTCGATCTGTGCTAGCTTGCGGCTCTTCCGCCTCCCCAAGACCGGAGTTCCATGTCACACCTGCTGGCCCGCTTCGCCCGGACGCTCACCCACCACTGGAAGCGCAGCGCGCTCGTCGCGCTGGCTACGCTCGTCATCCTCGGGGCGATCGCCGGATCGGCCGGCCGCGCCGCCGACGACTGGAACGTCCCGGGCACCGAGTCCCAGGAGGCGCTCGACCTCTTCCGCGCCCACACCCCGGCGCTCGCCGGCTCGGACGCGACGGTCGTCTTCAGCGTCCAGGACGGGCGCGTCGGCGACCAGGCCAACCGCGAGGCGATCGAGGGGGCGATCGGCGAGATCGAGACGCTACCCAGCGTCGTCTCGGTCAGCGACCCGTTCGCGCGCGGCGGCACCGTCGCCGAGGACGGCAGCGTCGCGGCGGTCGACGTCCGCTACGACATCGAGCCCGGCGACCTCGACGCGGCCGACGGGGAGCGGCTCGAGGAGGCCGCCCGCACGGCCGAGAGCGGGCCCGGGGCCGTGGACGTGTCGCTGCGCGGGATCGTCGTCGACATCGCATCCGAGCAGGAGGCCCCGGTCGGCGAGCTGATCGGCGTGGCGCTGGCGATCATCCTGCTGACGGTGCTGTTCCGCTCGCTGGCGGCGATGGGGGCGACCCTCGTCGGCGCGTTGATGGGCGTGATGGTCGGCCAGATGCTGCTCGCGGCGCTGTCGAAGCCGCTCGGCCTGCCGGAGTTCGCGGCGACGATCGCCGTCATGCTCGGCCTCGGCGCCGGGATCGACTACGCCCTGCTGATCATCGGCCGCTTCCGCGAGCAGCTCGCGGCCGGCGACAGCGTGCGCGACGCCTCCGCCAAGGCGGCGGCGACCTCGGGCGCCTCGGTCGTCGCCGCGGGCCTGATCGTGATGGTCGCGATCGCCGGCCTGCTCGTGGTCGGCATCCCGATGATCGGCAAGATGGGCATCGGCGCGGCGATCGGCGTCGCGGCCGTCGTCCTCTCGGCGCTGACGATCCTGCCGATCATGATGGGCGCGCTCGCCAAGCGGCTGCGTCCGAAGAAGGCCGAGCACGTCGCGCGCTCGCGCGCCTTCGGCCGCTGGGGCGAGATCGTCACCGCGCGGCCGTGGCTGTCGATCGCCGCGGGCGTCGCGGTGCTGCTCGTCTTCGCGGTCCCGGTCGCCGACATGCGCCTCGGCCAGCCCGACGACGGCAACCAGCCGACGACCAAGACCCAGCGGATCGCCTACGACCAGCTCAGCGCCGCCTTCGGGCCCGGCTCCAACGGGCCGTTCCTGCTCGCGGTCGAGACGCCCTCCGGTGCCGGCGAGAGCGCGGCCGAGCTCGAGCGCCTCGAGCAGGCGGTCCGCGAGACCGAGGGGATGCAGGAGGTCTCCCCCGCCCAGCCGAGCGAGGACGGCGAGATGGCGACGATCTTCGCGGTCCCCGAGACGGCGCCCCAGGACGCCGCGACCAGCGACCTGCTCGAGCAGCTGCGCGAGGAGGTGATCCCCGCCGCGACCGAGGAGACCGATCTAGCGGTCTACGTCGGCGGCAACACCGCCGGCTTCGAGGACTTCTCCGCCAAGGTCGCCAGCCGGCTGCCGCTGTTCATCGCCGTGGTCATCGGCCTCTCGGTCCTGCTGCTGATGACGGCGTTCCGCTCGCTGTGGATCCCGCTCGTATCGGCGGTCTTCAACCTGCTGTCGGTCGGGGCCGCCTACGGCGTGGTCGTCGCGGTCTTCCAGGAGGGGATCGGCGCGGGCCTGCTCGGCGTCGACGCCGGCGTGCCGATCGTCTCGTTCGTCCCCGTGATGCTGTTCGCGATCCTCTTCGGGCTCAGCATGGACTACAACGTCTTCCTGCTGTCGAGGATCCACGAGGCCTACAACGAGGGCGACCGGCCGCGCGAGAGCGTGATCCACGGCATGTCGCGGATCGGCAAGGTGGTCCTGTTCGCCGGGCTGATCATGGCGTCGGTGTTCCTCGCCTTCGTCAGCCAGCCGGACGTGATCGCGAAGATGATGGGCCTCGGCCTCGGCCTGGCGATCCTGATCGACGTGCTGATCGTCCGGCTGGTGATCGCGCCGGCGGTCGTCACGCTGCTCGGCGACCGCGCCTGGTGGCTGCCGGGCTGGCTCGACCGGATCCTCCCCAACGTCTCGCTCGAGGGTCACCTCGTCGAGGGCGTCGACGGCCGCGCCGCCGACGCCGACGAGCCGCGCGAGCCGGTCGGCGCCGGCAGCGCCTGAGCGGCGGCGCCGCGGCCCGCTCCGGTGGCGGGTCGCGGCGCTGTAGAGTGGCGCCGCATGCCGGTAGCCGTAGTCACCGATACGACGGGGTACCTGCCGCGGGAGCTGCTGGACCGCTACTCGATCACCGCGGTCCCGCTCTACGTGGTCTTCCCCGACCGCACGGTCCGCGAGACCGAGATCACCGACTACCCGGCGTTCTTCGACGAGCTGCGCCGCGCCGACAGCCTTCCGAAGACCTCCCAGCCGTCGGTCGGCGACTTCATCGCCGCCTTCGAGCCGCTGCTCGCGCGCGGTGACGAAGTCGTCTCGATCCACATCTCGGGCGGCATCTCCGGCACCGTCGAGTCCGGTCGTCAGGCGGCCGAGCAGCTCGAGCGCGAGGGCAAGGGCGGCGAGCGGGTGCGGATCGTCGACTCGGCGACCGCCGCGGGCGGCCTCGGGATCGTCGCGCTCGCGGCGGCGCGCTGCGCCCAGCTCGGCGGTACCTCCGACGAAGTCGTCGACGCCGCCAACCGCGCCCGGGCCGAGCTGAAGATGTGGTTCGCGATCGACACGCTCGAGTTCCTCAGGCGCGGCGGGCGGATCGGAGCGGCCAGCGCCTGGATCGGCTCGACGCTGCGGATCAAGCCGATCCTGACGGTGGAGCGCGAGCTCAGCCCCGTCGAGCGGGTGCGGACCAGCGCCCGGATGTTCGAGCGGATGGTCGACTACGCCCAGCAGCGCCACGACTCCGGCGCCGACGCCTGGGTCGTCCAGCACATCGCCGCGCCCGAGCAGGCGCAGAAGCTGATCGACCGCTGCTACGAGGTCTTCGGCTGCGACCCGCTGTTCGTCAGCGAGGTCGGCCCGGTGCTCAGCGCCCACACCGGCCCGGGGATGCTCGGCGTCGGCTCGGTGCCGAAGTCCTTCTTCGACTGAGCGGCGCGCTTTCGCGAAGCCGTCCGACGGCGACGGCAGGCTTGCGCCCATGAACGGACAGGTTCCGGCGGCGCGCGCGGTCGTTCGGACCGTGATGATCGTCGTCTCGGTCCTGGTCGTCCTGTACCTGATCTACCTGCTGCGCAAGCCGATCGGGTGGCTGCTGGTGGCGACCTTCCTGGCGGTCGCGCTGTCGGGCCCGGTCAACCTGCTGCACCGCCGGATGAAGCGCGGGCTCGCGATCGCGATCGTCTACCTCGGCCTGCTGATGATCCCGATCGGCATCGGCGTGATGATCGTCCCGCCGATCGTCACCGGCGCCGAGGACCTCGCCCGCAACGCCCCGGAGTACGCCGACGACGTGACGCGGTTCGTCAACGAGAGCGAGCGGCTGCAGCAGATCAACGACGACTACGACATCACCGGCAAGCTGCAGGAGGAGGCGGCGAAGCTGCCGGAGAAGCTCGGCGACGCGGCGTCGGTGCTGCGCGACGTCGGCCTCGGGATCGTCAACTCGGTCTTCGCGGTGATCACGATCCTGATCCTGACCGCGTTCATGCTCGGCGGCGGGCGGCGCTGGATCATGCTCTGGCTGCGCTTCGTGCCGGAGGAACGGGCGGAGCGCCTGGAGCGGGTGTTCGACCGCTCGGCGCGCGCGGTCGGCAACTACGTCGCGGGCGCGCTCGCCCAGGCGGCGCTCGCCGGGGTGACCTCCTACATCGTCCTGACGATCCTCGGCGTGCCGTTCGCGGCGCCGTTGGCGCTGATCGTCTTCTTCCTCGACCTGATCCCGATGGTCGGCGCGACGATCGGGGCGATCATCGTCGGCCTCGTCACGCTGTTCACCGACTTCCCGACCGCGACGATCATCTGGATCGTGTGGTCGATCGTCTACCAGCAGGTCGAGAACAACCTCGTCCAACCGCAGATCCAGAAGCGCGCGGTCGACATCAACCCGTTCCTGGTGATCGTGTCGGTCCTGTTCGGCGGAACCCTGCTCGGGGTGATCGGCGCGCTGATGGCGGTGCCGGTCGCGGCGACGATCCAGATCGCCGTGCGCGAGTGGGCCGACTCACAGGGCATCCGCGCCCGCGACGCCGAGCCGGCCGAGCCCCCCGAGCCGCCCCCGGCCGACCCGCCCGGCGCTCCCCCGCCCGAGCCGCCCGCCGCGCCCGCCTAGCCGGCGACCGCGGGCGCCGGCGCCTCGTCGCCGCGCTGGGCGGCCTCCGCGTGCTCGCGGCTGTCGCGCGAGGAGATCAGCACCGCGGCGAGCAGGGCGCCGAGCGCCGCGAAGCCGGCGCAGACCAGGAACGCGTCCTGGAAGCCCTCGGTCAGCGCGACCGCCGCGTTGCGCTCGCCGCGCGCGAAGACGTCGGCGGTGGCGGAGTTGGCGACGGTCGCGGCGATCGCCAGGCCGAGCGCGCCGCCGACCTGCTGGGAGGTGTTGATCAGCCCCGAGGCGAGGCCGGCCTCGTCGGGCCGGGTGCCGGTGACCGCCGCGATCGTCACCGGAACGAACGCGAGGCCGAGGCCGACGGCGACGATCATCGACGGGAACAGGACGTCGCCGACGTAGCTGCCGCCCGGCGCCGACACCTGCGAGAACCAGAGCAGGCCCGCCGCGATCAGCAGCATCCCGGTGACCAGTGTCGGCTTGAACCCGACGCGCGTGACCAGCTGCGCGGCGCCGCCGGCGCTGAGGATGATCAGCGCGCTGAGCGGCAGGTAGGCGAGCCCCGCCTCGAGCGGCTCGTAGCCGAGCACCTGCTGGAGGTAGAGCGAGATGAAGAAGAACATCGAGAACAGCGACATGCCGACCAGCAGTCCGACGACGTTGGCCCCGCTCAGCGTGCGCAGGCGGAAGATCGAGAACGGCATCAGCGGCTCGCGCGAACGCGCCTCGATCGCCAGGAAGAGCGCGATCAGCAGCACGGCGCCGCCGAGGATCGCGATCGTCTCGGCCGAGCCCCAGCCCGCGTCGACCGTGTTGACCAGCCCGTAGACGAGCAGCGCCAGGCCCGCGGTGACCGACAGCGCGCCCGGGAGGTCGAACGACGACGCCGCCTCGTGGCGGCTCTCCATCAGCAGCCGCGGCGCCAGCAGGGCGGCGCCGAGCGCGATCGGCACGTTGACCAGCAGGACCCACTCCCAGCCGAGGAACTCGGTCAGCACGCCGCCGAGCAGCACGCCCGCCGCCCCGCCGGCGCCGGCGACCGCGCCCCAGACCCCGAGCGCGCGGTTGCGCTCGGCGCCCTCGGCGAAGGTGGTCGTGACGATCGACAGCGCGGCCGGAGAGATCAGCGCGGCGCCGAGCCCCTGCACCGCGCGGGCGGCGATCAGCTGGCCGGCGCTCTGCGAGAGGCCGCCGGCGAGCGACGCGGCGCCGAACAGCAGCAGCCCGGCGATGAAGATCCGCCGCCGCCCGAGCAGGTCGGCGAGCCGGCCGCCGAGCAGCAGGAAGCCGCCGAAGGTGAGCGTGTAGGCGTTGACGACCCACGAGAGGTCGCCCTGGGAGAAGGACAGCTCGCGGCCGATCGAGGGCAGCGCGACGTTGACGATCGATGCGTCGAGGACGACGATGAACTGGGTCGCGGCGAGCAGCGCGAGGGCGAGTCCCTTCGAGCGTCCGTTGTCGAGCTTGCCCATCTGCGTCCTTCCGGCGAGTTGCGTGATCGGCGGATGAACTTACCAGAAGTAAGCGTCTTCGGTAACCCGTCGTCCGCCGGTCGGATAGAACTGGCCGTGCGATGGGAGCCCGCCGACCGCCGAACGTGCTGCTGCTGATCACCGACCAGCAGCGCCGGGCCCGCCACTGGCCCGACGAGCCCGGCTGGGCCGACGCCCTGATGCCCAACGACGCCGAGCTCGCGCGCACCGGCCTCAGCTTCGACGCCGCCTACTGCAACACCGCGATGTGCTCGCCCAGCCGCGCGACGCTACTCACCGGCCTCTACCCCGCCCACCACGGCGTGACCCTGACGCTCACAGCCGCCGACCTGCGGCCCGACCCGCGCAACGGACCGGCGGTCGCCGCCCGGGTGCGCGAGATCGTCGCCGGCGGGCAGGCCCCGCGCGGCCGCGTCCTGCGCCAGTTCGCCCGCGGGGCGCTCGGGCTCGGCCGCCACACCGGCGACGAGCCCACCCTGCCGCCCGGCCTGCCGAACCTCGCGACCGTGCTCGCCGGCGCCGGCTACGAGATCGCCTACAAGGGCAAGTGGCACCTCACCCACCCGCGCGGCGACGCCGCCGGCCCCAGCGACCTGCTCGGCGGCTGGGGCGACCTCGACGCCGCCTGGATCGCCCGCGAGCTCGGCTTCGGCGGCTGGGAGCCGCCCGACGCCGGCGAGAACGCCAAGGCGGAGCACTTCGGCGGCGGCAGCGCGGCCGACGGCGAGGGCTGGGACGAGATCTACACCCGCCAGGCCGTCGACTGGCTCGGCCGTGCCGACCTGCCCGAGCCGTTCTGCCTCGTCGTGTCGCTGGTCAACCCCCACGACGTGCTCGGCTACCCGGCCTCGCACCGCGCCGGCGGCTACGACGAGGCCGAGTTCCGCGACCTCGGCGTGCAGCTGCCCGCGACCGTCGACGAGGACCTCTCGACCAAGCCGTCGGTCCACACCCTGATGCAGCTCGGGATGACCGCCTACCTCGGCCCGCTGCGCGACCGCGCCGCCCAGCTCGACTACGTCAACTTCTACGCCCACCTGCACCGGCTGGTCGACTCCAAGATCGGCCGCGTGCTGGCCGCGCTCGGCGACCCCGACGACCCCGGGTCGCTGCGGTCGCGGACCGTCGTCGTGCGGACCTCCGACCACGGCGAGATGGGGATGGCCCACGGCGGGCTGCGCCAGAAGGTCTTCAACGTCTACGAGGAGACGGTCAACGTCCCGCTGGTGATCTCCAACCCGGTCCTGTTCCCGCGGGCGCGGCGGACCGGGACGCTCGCCACGCTCGCCGACGTTCTGCCGACGGTCGCCACGCTCGCCGGGGCGCACGTCGACTGCCAGGGCGTCGACCTCGCGCCGGTGCTCGCCGAGCACGCCGAGCCCGAGCGCGAGCTGCTGGAGCGCGCCGCGGTCGACCTCGCGCCGGTCGCCGAGCACGCCGCGCCGGCCCCCTCGGTTCGCGAGGCGGTCCACTTCACCTTCGACGACCACCAGGCCGGCACAGCCACCAGTGAGGCGCCCGGCCAGCCGAACCGCATCCGCGCGGTCTTCGACGGCCGCGTCAAGTACGCCGCCTACCTCGACCCGCGCGGCCGCGCCCGCCCCGAGTGCGAGCTCTACGACACCGCCGCCGACCCGCTCGAGCGCGACAACCTCGTCCACCCGCGGACCGGCGCGGCGACCTCGCCCGCCGCCGCGCGGCTGCGTGACTCGGCCGCCGAGCGGCTCGCGGCCGAGGTCGCCGCGCACGGGACCGCGGTCGGTCCGGGACCGGCCGACTAGCGCCTCAGGCCGCGCAGCGCCAGCAGCCCGAGCGCCGCCGTGCCGCCGCCGAGCGCGACGGTGCCCCAGCGGGCGTTGGCGGGCAGGCCGTCGGCTGGGGCGACGAGCGTCGCGGCGACGTCGGCGAGGTCGCAGCCGGCGGCGGCGCCGACCCAGCGGGCCAGGCGCGGCGCGTCGCCGACCGACGCCAGCGCGCCGACCGACAGCGCGACGTCGCGGGCGCCGAGGGCGCGTAGCACCAGCTCAGGTCCGGGCCGGCCGGCGTCGTCGCCGATCCAGCCGGAGGCGATGCGCCGGAGCGCGGCGAGCAGGCCGATGCCGAACGCGAGGCGCCCCGCAGCGACCGTGGCGGCGATCTTCGTCGAGCGATCCATCTCACCGTTATACGCGGATGGCGGTATCGTCGGTTGCCGTGTCGAGCTTGCGCACCATCCGAGTCAGCGCCGCGGGCGCCTGAGGCCGGCGTCCGGGCGACCGCCCGCGACGCCGCACCGCGTCCCGACCGCATGACTCACGTGGAGGATCCCACCCGAGATGGATGACAGCTTCGACGGCCTCGGCCGCCGGACCGACCTCGCCGCCGAGCTGGCGGCGCTGGAGCAGCCGAACCTGACGCCGGGCCGAGTGCTCGCCCAGCACCGCGGCCACTGGATGGTCGCCGAGCCCGGCGGCGGCGAGCCGCGGCTGCTCACGGCTCGCGGACGGCTACGCGCCGACCCGCCGGTGACCGGCGACTGGGTCGCCGTCGACGGCGACGGCCAGATCGCCGCCGTGCTCGAGCGGCGCGGAGCGATCGTCCGCCGCGCAGCGGGCGCCGCGACGGCCGCCCAGGTGATGGCCGCCAACGTCGACCTGGCCCTCGTGGCCATCCCGCTGCCCGAGCCCAACGAGCGCCAGGCCGAGCGGCTGGTCGCGCTCGCCCGCGCCGACGGGGTCGAGTGCGCCTGCGTGCTCACCAAGGCCGACCTCGACGAAGACGCCACGGCGGCCGCGGCCGCGTTCGGCCGCGCGCTGGGAGTACCGGACACGGTCGCCGTCAGCGCACGTGACGACGACGGCGTGGCGATCCTCGCCCCGCTCCTGCGCCCCGCCGCCACGACGGTGCTGGTCGGCCCGTCGGGCGCGGGCAAGTCGACGCTGATCAACGCCCTGCTCGGCGAGCAGCGCCAGGCGACCGGCGAGGTTCGCGCCGGCGACGGCCGCGGCCGCCACACCACGGTGACGCGCGAGCTGATCGCTCTGCCCAGCGGCGCGCTGCTGATCGACACCCCCGGCGTGCGGGAGGTCGGCCTCTGGGAGGGCGGCGCCGAGGAGACCTACGCCGAGGTGGAGGAGCTCGCCGCCGGCTGCCGCTTCGGCGACTGCGCCCACGATTCCGAGCCCGGCTGCGCGGTGCGCGACGCGGTCGAGCCGGAGCGGCTCGCGGCGTGGCGCAAGCTCGCCCGCGAGCAGGCCTGGATCGAGGATCGCCGCGCCGCCGCGCGCGAGCGCGAGGAGCGGGGTAAGACCTACGCCAAGATCCAGCGCGCCGCGCGCCGCGGCAAGGGCGACGTCGACTGACGGCGGGCATGGGCCAGACGGCCCGATCCGACCGGCGGCGGCCGTACCTTCTCCCGCCATGAGGAACGGCTCGCGGAACCTGGTCCTGGCGGCGATGATCTTCGCGGTGTCGATGACCTTCATCGACCAGACGATCGTCGCCCTCGCGATACCCGAGCTCCAGAAGGACCTCGGCCTGTCGGCGACCGGGACGCAGTGGATCATCAACGCCTACCTGCTGTCGCTGTCGGCGCTGTTCGCCTTCGGCGGACGGCTGGCCGACATCGCCGGCCACCGGCGGATGGTCGTGGTCGGCGTGATCACCTTCGCGACCGCGTCGGCGCTCTGCGGCTTCACTCCGACGACCGACATCGCCGAGGGCTGGATGATCTTCTTCCGCGTCGTCCAGGGTGCCGGCGCGGCGATCATGTTCCCGGCGGCGCTGGCCATCGTCGTCGGGGCGTTCCCGGTGTCGGACCGCGGCAAGGCGATGGCGATCTTCTTCGGCATCACCGGCGGCCTGACGGCGATCGGCCCGCTCGCCGGCGGCTACCTCACCGAGTGGACGTGGCGGTCGATCTTCTGGATCAACGTGCCGGTGGCGATCGTCGCGCTGATCCTGACCGCACGCGCGCAGATCCCCGAGAGCCGTGTCAAGGCGCCGATCGACTGGCGCGGCACGGCGCTGATCGCCGGTGGGATGGGGCTGGCGGTGCTCGGTCTGCAGCAGTCGAGCGTCTGGGGCTGGGGCGATGTCGCCACCTGGGCGTGCATCGGCATCGGCGTGCTGCTGCTGCTCGCCTTCGTCCGCAGCCAGCTCGGCGCCGAGCATCCGCTGATCGAGCTGCGCTTCTTCCGCAACCGCTCGTTCGCGGCCAACAACGCGATCCTCTTCATGCTGATGATCGTCTTCCTGCCGCTGTTCTTCTTCACGAGCATGTACGCGCAGATCTCGCTCGGGGAGGACGCGTCGGCGGCGAGCCTGTTCCTGCTGGTGTTCTTCGGAGGGTTCGCGGCCGGGTCGCAGTGGGGCGGCCGACTGCTCGACGCCCGCGGGGCGAAGGCGGCGGCGATTCCCGGCGCGATCCTCGGCGCCGTCGGCTTCTACCTCTGGGCGGGCGCGCTCGACGACTTCTCGCTCGGCGACCAGTGGATCTACATCGTGATGTCCGGCGTCGGCGTCGGCCTGATCCTGAGCCCGGCGAGCACCGACGCGATCAACCACGTCCCGGCCGACAGCTACGGCCAGGCGACGGGCATCAACCAGACGCTGCGCAACTTCGGCGCGAGCATCGGCCTGGCGCTGCTCGGCACGATCCTCATCCTCCAGAACAAGGCCAACCTGGAGAGCTCGCTCGGCCAGTTCGGAATCCCCAAGGAGCGCGCCGACGCGATCGCCGACTCGCTCTCCCAGTCTGGCGGCGGCGCGCCGGCGGGCGGCTTCGGCGATCTCACCGGCGCCTCCGCACAGAGGGTCTTCTCGGCGGTCCAGCACGACTTCGCCCTCTCGACCCAGACGGTCTTCTACGTGATGGCGGGCGTCATGGTCGTCATCTACCTGATGGTCCAGTTCTGGCTGCCCTCCGGCCGCGTCTCCGACCACGTCGTGATCGACCCCCGCACCGGCGAGCCGATCGAGCCGCCCGCCGCCGAGGCCGCCGACCCCCAGGCGCCGGCGAGGGCCTAGCCGCGTCCGCGGCGCCGCACGTCAGCGGCAGTCGGTGCCGACGCCGCCGACCGCGCGGTCGCGGCCTGCGGCGACTGGGCCTGTGGTGGGTTCCGTCCATATGCCGGACGTTTCGCAACACAGGCCCGGCCAGGCACGGCGCCCGCGAGACCTGTGGTGAGTTGCGTCCATATCGCGGACGCTTCGCAACACAGGCCCGCCGGTCGGGACCGGCTAGGGTGCGGCGCGGTGACCACCTCCCCTCCGCCGCCGCTGACGCTACGCACCGTCGACCTCGACGAGCTGCGCGGCTGGTTCGGAATCGGGGTGGCGGGGAACTTCGCCGGACATCTGGAGCAGGCGGGTGAGGCGGGCGACTTCGCGAATGTGGCGGCGGCCGGCGACGCGCCGAAGGGCATCTTCCCGTTCTACGCGCCTGGCCACGACGGCTTCCTCGCCGAGTTCCCGCTCTCACACGATGAGATCGCGCCACCGGCCGGCGGCGAGGCTCCGCTGCAGGTCGAGCCTGAGGTGGCGCTCGCCTGCGAGGTCGCCTACGCGCGCGACGGAACCGTCACGGGGCTACGCCCGGTCGCATTCGGGGCGTTCAACGACTGCTCGATCCGCCGGCCGGCGCCGAAGCTCAGCCACAAGAAGAACTGGGGCGCGGCGTCCAAAGGCGTCGCCGACCGCTTCTTCCCGGTCGATGGCGACGATCTGCACTCCGCCTGCGGGTCGCATCGGCTGGCGTCGTTCCTGCGCCGCGACGGGGAGCTGGTCGCCTACGGCGTCGATAGCCCGCTGACCGGCTACAGCTACTTCGGCGACCGCCTGCTCGACTGGCTCGTCGACCGCCTCGCCGGCCAGCGCGGCGCGGCCGACGACCCGCTCGAGCCGGTCGGCGCCTATATGGACTCCTGCGGCCGCCCTCGGATGGCGCTCGTCGCGATCGGCGCCACCCGCTACACCGAATTCGGCGAGTCCGACCGCCTCCGCCCCGGCGACGAGACGATCGTCGCCGTCTACGACTCGACCGTCCTCTCCCCCTCCGCCGTCGAGCAGAGCCTCGCGGACGGCGACGCCGGGGCGCTGGGCTCTGTATCGCTGCTCATCCAGCGCGTCGGCTGACCGCGCCGCTGGCCGCTCAACCACCGCGCGGGTCGCCCGGCAGAAGCGAGCCGGTGAAGCCGTAACGGAGGCCGTGGAAGCCGGCCGGATCGGTGACCAGGAGATCGTCGCCGGCGGTCTCGACCGCGACGCCGACCGCCTCCAGGTGGGAGGCGGCGTCGGCGAGGTCGGCCACCTCGTAGGTGAGGCAGTGGTAGGTCGTCCCCATCCGCTCGAGGTCGCGCCGCGCCGGCCCGCCGGCGACCGGAGCGGCGATCTCGAAGATCACGGGCGACGCCGCGTCCTCGCCGACCACGACGTAGGTGCCACGGGTCCCCTGGGCCGTGTCCTCCCCCTCGCCGAAGACCCGTCCGCCGAGGATGTCGACGAGGAAGCCGACCGTCGTGTCGGGCGCCTCCGCGACGATCGTGTGGCGGGCGTGGCGGATCGCCCCGACCGACCCCTGCGGCGGCTGCGGCCACTCGAACCCGTCGAGCAGCTGCGGATGCGGCCACTGGGCGACGATCGCGCCGCCCAGGTCGGGGTCGAGCTCGACCAGCTCCCACTCGAGCCCGGCCTCCCATGGGTGGGCGAACCCGATCGTCGAGTCGGGCGGGCCGGCGGCGTCCGGCGCCGCGACCGAGCTGGGAGCCCCGAGCACCGGCTCGCCGAAGATCGACCCGATCCGCAGCCCGCGCCGGTGGCGGAGCTGGTAGATCAGGTCCTGCATGTCCTCGACGAGCAGGCCCGGCGGGAACCAGTGCTGGCCGGAGGAGAGCCGGAACTGCCGCAGCGCGGTGCCGTACTCCTGGTCGGGGCACATGTTGTCGTGGGCGACGTCGCCGATCAGGCAGTAGGTCGCGTAGCGGCCGCCGAAGTAGCCGAGCGTCGCCGTCTCGACGCCGAACACCCGCCTGTGCAGATCGCCGAGCGCGGTCAGGTCGTCCACGATCGAGGTGACGTGGAACAGCCCGACCGCGCGGGCGCCGCTGGTCGCGAAGGCCATCAGTCGATCCCCCAGAGCGCCTCGTACTGGGCGGCGTAGTCCTCGACGAGCGGGAACGGCTCGGTCGTGCTGGGGATGTTCTCCGCGGTCAGCAGCCACTGGACGGCGACGTCCGCCTCCACGTCGGGCTCGAGCGACTGGCCGGCGAAGTGGCGGCCGAGGATGTCCACCGCACGCCACATCACCTCGTTGACCTCCTGGCCGTAGATCGCCGCGAGGCCGCCCTGCTCGAGCACCTGGGCGATGACCGGCGTCTGGCCCTGGGTGATCGCGGGCGGCGGGTCGGTGATCCCGGCACCGGCGAGGGCGTCGGGCAGGCCGATCGCCATGTCGCCGGCGCCGAGCACGAGCGCGTTGGCGCCCGGGTTGGTGCGAAGTTGCTGGGCGACGCGCTGGGGCAGGTCCTTGCCGAACGCGGTCAGCGGCGCGTCGTAGGTCTTCATCGTGCAGTCGGGACAGACATCGTTCAGCCGTCGCTCGAACTCCTCGTACTGGAGGTTGACCGTCGGGAAGCCGGAGGCGTTGATCATCTGGACGGAGGCGTCGCCGCCCGTCTCGGCGACGACCCAGTCGGCCATCTGCCGTCCGGCGAGCTTCGACCGCTCCGCCCCGGCGACCGCGGCGATGTAGCCCTTCTCCGGCTCGGGCGGCGCGACGTCGGCGACGCTGACCATCACGCCGCCCGCCTTCTTCAGCTCCGCGAGCTCGGCGCCGAAGATCGACGTCGGGAAGCCGCCGGTGGTCACGACCGCGTCGGGGGGCATGCGCGCCACCTGCTCCCAGGCGGCCTTCACCTCCTCCGGCGCGAGGCCCTGGTTGATGGTGCGCAGCTTCCAGCCGACGGCGTCGGTCGCCTCCTCGAGGCTCTCACCCAGCTCGACGCAGGCGGGCACGCCACATGAGAGGTAGACGATCTCCTTGCCGTGCGCGATCCCACCGTCGATCGGCTCGTCGATGCCGATGCTGGTCGGACGCTGCTCCAGCCGCTCGATCTGGTCCTGCAGCTCGGCGACCGGACCCGCGTCGGCGGCGACCGTCGCCGTCGCCGTCCCCGCCGAGTCGTCGTCGGACGATCCACAGCCGGCCGCCACCAGGGCAGCCGCCAGCGCCGCGCCGAGCAGCGCTCGGCGCACGTGCGTGCACTCCATCGATGCCTCTCCTCTTCCGCGGCCCCGGGTCGGGCTCTCGCCGCCCACCGGGCCGCCACTCCACGCGCCACGCCGTCGGCGGCGCTAGATAATCTGACGGCAGGTTATCCGCAGCCGGCGAGCCCTGTCAACCCGCCGCGCGCGCGTCCACCCGAAGAGGTCCGTCACCACCCCTGTGGCAAGTTCCGTCCGCATGGTGGACGCTTCGCGCCACAGGCTCCGGCCGGAGCGCCTGGGACGGGGCTCGGCGCCGGCGCCGAGCGGCTCAGCTACCGAGGGCGCCGGGGTCGGCGGGGACGTCGACGGCGTGCTCGCGGAGGACCTCGAGCGCGACGATGTCGAGCGCGCCCTCGTGGGTGGAGGCGAGGACGACGTAGGCCGCGGCGCCGTCCTGGTGGGCGCGCAGCCAGTTCGCCGCCGTCACGCACCAGCGGTCGCCGGGCACGAGGCCGGGGAAGCGGAACTCGGGCCGTGGGGTGCCGAGGTCGTTGCCGATTCCGCGCTGGTGGTCGAGGAACTCAGCCGTCACGACCGCGCAGATCGTGTGGCTGCCGAGATCGTCGGGCCCGGTCCGGCAGCAGCCGTCCCGGAAGAACCCGGTCAGCGGCTCGGTCCCGCACTCCTCCAGCGGCCCGCCCAGCACGTTGCGCTCGTCCACAGGGGCAGTATCGCGGCCGGGCGGCGGAGGCGCCGCCCGGCCTGCGAGCAGTGGAGACGGTGGGAATCGAACCCACGTCCGCGGTCGTGCGGAAACAGCTTCTACGAGCGTAGCCGGCCCTCTGTTCTCGTCCCGAGGTAGCCTGGCCGGCCGGGTTGCTCGGGACCAGCCTCTGAGTTGGTGTCCCCCCGGCGCCAGAGGCGCGCGCCGGGAGCAAGCCCGTTATTGATGCCGGACATCTCCCCCACGGGCCGAGGGGAGGCCGACAGCTCGGTGGCTAGCTCAGGCTAGGCAGCGAGCGCGAACGAGTGGTTCTCATCCGCATGTATTGGTTTGCCGGTTGTTTTACGAGGCCCACCGGCGACCTCGACTCGCGACTGAATCCACGGAACCGACCACGTCGAAGCCTGTCGTCCCCGTAGATGCCTCTCCAGTCTAGCCGCGTGCGCCGCGCCGGTCAGGCCGCGACCGCGACCCGCGCCTGCGGGATCACCGCCAGGCCCGCCTCGACCGCCGCCTGGGCGAGCCCCGGATCGAAGGTCGCCACCACGACCCGCGGGGCGTCCACCGCCAACGCGGCGGCGAGGTGGAGCGCCGCGTCGCTGTCGAGGCCGTGGCGCTCGGCAAGCTCAGCGGCGCGGCCGGCGAGCGTCGCGTCGACGGCGACCAGCTCGACATCGGCGACGAGCTCGTCGAGCCGCTCGATCGCGGCGGCCGCGCCGGCCTCGTCGAGCACGCCGTCGACCTGGCGCACTCGCACGCAGGACCGCACCTCCGGATACAGCGTCGCCGCCGCGACGACCCGGCCGGCCGCCGCCCAGACCTCCTCGAGCAGGTCCGCCCGCCAGCCGTCGGCGACCCGCTCGACCACCGCGGTGGTGTCCGCGTAGACCGTCATCGTCGTGCTCCCGTCCATCTCCGTCTCCCATCGCTCGTCTCGGATCGAGCAGAAATGCTATGCGACGGGTCGGCTGGAACCGCGCGGTCAGGAGGCGACGGCTTCGGCACCCACCCGGCCACGGCGGAGCAGCATCGCGATCAGCGGGAAGGTGAGCGTCGAGAGCATCGCCGCCCCAACCAGCGACGCCGCCGTGACGCTGCGCATCTCTCCCGCCGCGAGCGCGAGCGTGGTGATCGCGACCACCAGCGGCAGCGCGGTCGCCGAGTAGAGGCCGAGCGCGACACGGTCGCGCACGTGGGGGATCTCGGAGCGGTACAGCACAAGCGCCGGCAGCCCGCGCGCGAGCAGGAACAGGGCCAGGAAGAGCGGCAGCTCGTAGATCGTCCGCGTGCTCGACAGGAGCGCGTCGAGGTCGAACTGGAGCCCGCTGACGACGAAGAAGAACGGGATGAAGAACCCGTAGCCGACGGCGGTCAGCTTCGACTCGAACAGCTCGACCTCGCGGCCGCGCAGCGCCATGCGGACGATCAGCCCGGCGACGAAGCCGCCGAGCAGCAGGTCGAGGCCGAGCTCGTCGGCGAGCGCGACCAGGCCGAAGATCAGCAGGACCGAGAGCCGTACCGCGACCTGACTCGAGGCCTCGAGCGTGCGCTCCATCAAGGGCCAGCCGACGAACGCCGAGCGGACCGCGACGAGCGCCACCAGCAGCGCGATCACCACGAAGGCCACGAGGATCACCGCCTCGTGGGCCGGCTGCCCGCCGGCCAGCACGAGCGTGACCAGCAGGATCGGCCCGAACTCCCCCACCGCCCCGGCGGCGAGCAGGAAGGTCGCGAAGCGTGTGGGCAGCTCTCCGGCGTCGCGGAGGATCGGGATCAGCGTGCCGATCGCGGTCGTCGCGAGCGCCGAGCCGGTGTAGAGCAGCGACACGACGATCCCGGCCCAGGCGAGCAGCCCGCCGACCGTGTAGGCGAGCAGGAGCGAGATCACCCAACCGATCACCGCCAGGCGCAGCGGGCTGCCGGCGATCCGGCGGAAGTCGATCTCGTAGCCGGCGAAGAAGAACAGCATCCCCAGGCCGAGGTTCGCGAAGAACAGCGTGAACTCGTCCGCCTCGGCGATGCCGAGGACGTCGGGCCCGACGGCGATCCCGAGGATCAGCTCGATCACGACGACCGGGATCGCCAGCCGGGGCTCCAGCACGGCGGCGGTCAGCGCGGCGAGGCCGGCCACGAAGATGATGACGAAGAAGGATGCGGCGTCGACCTCGACCACGTCGCGGAACCCTAGCCCGCTCGGCGGCGGCCTAGCCGTAGCGCTCGGACAGCGCGCGCTCGATGTCGCGGCGCTGGTCCTTGGCCTTGAGGTCCCGGCGCTTGTCGCCCTGGTCCTTGCCGCGGCCGAGGGCGATCTCGACCTTGACCCGCCCGCCCTTGAGGTAGACGCGCGTCGGCACGAGCGTCAGCCCCTTCTGGGCGGTGGCGTCGGCGAGGCGCTCGATCTCGTACTCGTGCAGCAGCAGCTTGCGCGGGCGCTCCGGCTCGTGGTTCTCGCGCGAGGCCGGCAGGTACGGCGCGACGTGCATGTTGTGCAGCCAGACCTCGCCCTTCTCCACCGCCGCGTAGCCGTCCTTGATCTGCACGC
>JAAYBF010000227.1 GCA_012718975.1 Solirubrobacterales bacterium
GCGCCCGGCCCGGACGACATCCAGCCGGTGCAGAACGAGACGCTCGACCGCTTCCTGACCGGCACGATCACGGTGCTGCCGTTCCTCGGGCTGATCCTCGTCGGTTGGCAGCTCTGGGACGAGGCGCTCACATGGAGCGACATCATCGTCTTCGTGATCGTCTACACCCTCACCGGGCTGGGGATCACGATCGGCTTCCACCGGCTGCTGACCCACCGCTCGTTCAAGACCAAGCCGTGGCTGCGCTTCACCTTCGCCGCGCTCGGCTCGGCGGCGATCGAGGGGCCGGTGATCTCGTGGGTCGCCGACCACCGCAAGCACCACGCCTTCTCCGACCGCGAGGGCGACCCGCACAGCCCGCACGTCGACCACGGCCACGGCGTCAAGGGCGCGTTCAAGGGCCTCTTCCACGCGCACGTCGGCTGGCTGTTCATCCACACCCAGCGCGCGAACAAGGAGCGCTACGCGCCCGACCTGATGCGCGACCCGGTGATCCGCTACGTCGACCGGACCTTCCTGCTGTGGGTCTTGCTCGGGCTGCTGGCCCCGTTCCTGCTCGGCTGGGCGATCGGCGGGACGCTGCTCGCCGGCCTGACCGGCCTGCTCTGGGGCGGTCTGGTGCGGATGCTGGTCCTCCACCACGTGACCTACAGCATCAACTCGCTCTGCCACTTCTTCGGCCGCCGCGACTACAAGACCGACGACGAGTCGCGCAACCTGCTCTGGCTCGCCCCGCTGTCGCTGGGCGAGTCCTGGCACAACAACCACCACGCCTTCCCGACCTCGGCCCACCACGGGCTGCGCTTCTGGCAGGTCGACTTCTCGGCGTTGGTGATCCGCGGCCTGGAGAAGGTCGGCCTGGCCTGGGACGTGCAGCGTCCGTCGGCCGAGCGGATGGCCGCTCGGGCCTCCGAGTAAGGGCCGCCGAAACCCCTTGAATACAGCCCTTTGCGGGGCTTTCCCGACCGCAATGCACCAGATTGTGCGGCACGTTACGCTTCCGCGGCCCCAATGAAGGTATCCATCCCACAAGAGTCTGCCGCCGGGGAGACGCGGGTCGCGATCGTCCCAGAGGTGGCCAAGAAACTGACCACTAGCGGTATAGAGGTGGTGGTCGAGCCGGGTGCCGGCGCGGCCGCTCACATCTCGGATGCCGCCCTCGCCGAGGCGGGCGCGAAGGTCGAGGCGGGCGCCGGGTTCACCGGCGACGTCGTCGCCAAGGTCGCGCCCCCCAGCGCGGAGGAGATCGCGAAGATCCAGCGCGGCAGCGCGCTGATCGCGTTCCTCCAGCCGCTGACCAACGGCGAGGTCGCGAAGGCCCTCGCGGGCGCGGGCGTGACCGCGTTCGCGATGGAGGCCGTGCCGCGGACGACGCGCGCCCAGTCGATGGACGCGCTGTCGTCGCAGGCGACGGTCGCCGGCTACCGCGCGGCGCTGATCGGCGCGCAGGAGCTCGGCCGCTTCTTCCCGATGCTGACCACCGCCGCGGGCACGATCCGCCCGGCGAAGGTGCTGGTGCTCGGCGCCGGAGTCGCGGGCCTGCAGGCGATCGCCACCGCGCGCCGACTGGGCGCCGTCGTCTCGGCGTTCGACGTGCGCGCCGCGGTCAAGGAGCAGATCGAGTCGCTCGGCGCCCGCTTCGTCGAGCTCGACATCGGGCTCGAGGACGCCGAGAGCGCCGGCGGCTACGCCCGCGCGCTGACCGACGAGGAGCAGCAGCGCCAGCGCGAGGCGCTCGCCGACGTGATCGCCCAGCAGGACGTCGTCATCTCGACGGCCGCGGTGCCGGGCCGGGCCGCGCCGCTGCTGATCATCGAGAGCGCCGTCGAGCGGATGGCGGCCGGGTCGGCGATCGTCGACCTCGCCGCGGAGACCGGCGGCAACTGCGAGCTGACCGAGGCCGGCCAGACGGTCGTCCGCCACGACGTCAAGATCGTCGGGCCGGTGAACCTGGCGGCGTCGATGCCCGACCACGCGTCGCAGCTCTACGCCAAGAACGTCCAGGCGCTGCTCGGCCTGATGGTCGACGACGAGGGCGCCTTCAAGCTCGACTTCGAGGACGACATCATCGCCGGCGCCTGCATCACGCGCGACGGCGAGATCGTCCACGAGGGCGCGAGGTCCGCCGCGGGGGTCGAGGCACCGCCGCCGGCCGCGCCGACCACGACTGCCGACGCCGGCGACTCGAGCACCGGCGCAGACCAGGAGGGCTGACGGGCATGGATCTCATCACTGAGTTGACGATCTTGGTGCTGGCGGCGTTCGTCGGCTTCGAGGTCATCTCGAAGGTGCCGAACACCCTGCACACGCCGCTGATGTCGGCGACCAACGCGATCCACGGCATCGTGCTGCTGGGTGGAATCCTGGTGATCGGCTCCGCCGAGGGGTTCTTCAACAAGGCGGTGCTCGTGGTCGCGATCGCCTTCGGCACGATCAACGTCGTCGGCGGCTTCCTGGTCACCGACCGGATGCTGGAGATGTTCAAGAAGCGACCTGAGCCGAAGAAGGCGGAGGGCGCGAAATGACACTCCCGGTAGCCAGCTTCCTCACCGACCTGGATTTCATCCGGGTCCTCTACATCGTCGCCTTCACGCTGTTCATCGTCGGCATGCGGATGCTGACCAAGCCGTCGACGGCCCGCAACGGCAACATCGTCGCGGCGGTCGGCATGGCGATCGCGGTCGTCGCGACGCTGCTGATCCCCTCTGTCGGCGACTACGGACTGATCGCCCTCGGCATCGCGATCGGCACGATCGTCGGAGTGCCGGCGGCGCGCCAGGTCAAGATGACCGCGATGCCGCAGATGGTGGCGCTGTTCAACGGCGTCGGCGGTGGCGCGGTCGCACTGATCTCCTGGGTCGAGTACCGCCACTACCTCGACATCGGCGGCAACCCCTCGCTCGACACGCTGATCCCGATCCTGTTCGCGGCGATCGTCGGCTCGATCTCCTTCTGGGGCTCGAACATCGCGTTCGCCAAGCTGCAGGAGCTGATCCCCGGCAAGCCGTTCGCGCTGCCGGGCCAGCAGATCATCAACGGGCTGCTGCTGCTGGCGGCGGTCGCCGCGGCGATCGCGATCGTCACCGGCTCGGAGTCCGAGGGCCTGTTCATCCTGATCCTCGTCGCGGCCGCCCTGCTGGGCAACATGGTCGTGCTGCCGATCGGCGGCGCGGACATGCCGGTCGTGATCTCGCTGCTCAACGCGCTGACCGGCCTGTCGGCGGCGGCGATGGGCATCGCGCTCGACAACACCGCGCTGATCGTCGGCGGCATCATCGTCGGCGCGTCCGGCACGATCCTCACCAACCTGATGGCCGAGGCGATGAACCGCTCGATCCCGAGCATCATCGCCGGCGGCTTCGGCGGCGGGGGCGCGTCCGGCGGCGGTGGCGGCGGCGCCGACACCGAGGGCCGCAGCGTCAAGTCGACCGACGCGGCGGACGTCGCGATCCAGCTCGCCTACGCGAGCCGGGTCGTCGTCGCGCCGGGCTACGGCCTCGCGGTCGCCCAGGCTCAGCACACCGTGCGCGAGCTCGCCGACGACCTGGAGGAGCGCGGCGTCGAGGTCCTCTATGCCATCCATCCGGTCGCGGGCCGCATGCCCGGCCACATGAACGTCCTGCTCGCCGAGGCCGACGTCCCCTACGACGCGCTCAAGGAGATGGACGAGATCAACCCCGAGTTCCCGCAGGTGGACGTCACGCTGGTGATCGGCGCCAACGACGTCACCAACCCCGCCGCGCGCGAGGACCAGGGATCGCCGATCTACGGCATGCCGATCCTCGACGTCGACAAGTCGGGCCAGGTGATCGTGCTCAAGCGGTCGATGAGCCCCGGCTTCGCCGGCATCGACAACCCGCTGTTCTACAACGACAACACGGCCCTGCTGTTCGGCGACGCCAAGCAGTCCGTCGCCGACGTGCTGTCCGAGATCAAGAACGTCTGAGCGGGCGCGGGCCTGGCGCCCGCACCGCCCGCCGTCGTCGCGAAGCGCCCCCGCTCCCGGGGGCGCTTCGTCGTCCATGGCCCGCAGTGACCGGCGAGCGGGCGGACAGGCGAGCGGACGCGGAGGCCCGAGGCCCGCCCGCGGCGGGCCCCGCTCCAGGTCATCTCGCGGTGGCGGCTGCGCCGCCCGCGGGCCCCGCTCCGGGTCAGCGGCGGGTGGCGGCGGCTCCGCCCGCGCCGCTCGGCGCCGAGGCGGCCTCCACCCCGCGCTCGGCGACGTCGGCCTCGAAGCGGGCCTCCATCTCCGGGAAGTTGCTCGCGCCGCGCTCGGTCAGCCGCGGCAGCAGGCCGCGCAGGGCCGTCGCCAGGCGGACCAGATGGCGCGGCACGCCGATCCAGCGCGCCCGGCTCTCGAACCCCGCGACGACCGCGTCGCCGACGTCGGAGAGCGGATAGGTCTTGCCGACCGGGCCGGGCAGCTTCGCGCGCATCTGCCCGAGCGCCGGGTGGCGGTCGGCACCGCGGACCATCTCGGTGTCGATCCACGAGAAGTAGGCGACGCCGACGCGAGCGCCGTGGTGGGCCAGCTCGCCGCGCAGGCTGTTGGCGAACGCCTCGACCCCGGCCTTGCTGGCCGCATAGGCCGACATCCCGGGCGAGTGGAAGAACGAGGCCATCGAGGCGACCACCAGGACGTAGCCCTGGCGCTCGACGATCCGGGGCAGGCAGGCGCGCACCGTGCGGTAGACGCCGAGCAGGTTGATCTCGATCACCCGCTCCCAGGCTCCGGGATCGTCGAAGCGGACCGGGGCGCCGATCGCGATGCCCGCGTTGGCCATCACCGCGTCGATGCCGCCGAACCGCTCGACGGCGCCGTCGACGGCCGCCTGGAGGGCGTCGGCGTCGGTCACGTCGGCCTCGAACCAGGCGGCGCGCGGGCCACAGTCGGCGGCCACCCGCGCGAGCTCGTCCGGCTCGAGGCCGACGAGCGCGACGTTCATCCCCTTCGCCGCGAGCCGGCGCGCGCTCTCGGCGCCGATCCCCCGCGCGGCGCCCGTGATCAGAACCGTTCTGCCTGGAAGCTCCCACTGTGCGGACATGACCGGACAGGCTACCTCTAGGCTTTCGCCGATGGCCGCGCTCGACCACCTGCAGGAGGACCTCTCCCCCGAGGAGGTCCGCAGCCTCCACGCCGACGGCAGCGTCGAGCTGATCGACGTGCGCGAGCCCTACGAGCACGACGCCGGCCGGATCGACGGCGCCCGCCACATCGAGATCCCGGCGCTGACCGCGGCCGCCGCCGAGCTCGACCGCGAGCGACCGATCGTCTTCTACTGCCGCTCCGGCCACCGCTCGGCGATGGCGACCCAGGCGTTCCGCGCCAGCGGCTTCCAGGCGTTCAACCTCACCGGCGGGCTCGTCGCCTGGGTCGCCGCCGGCCTGCCGATCGTGCCCGAGGACGGCACGGTCGCCGACCACTGAGCCGCCCTCCGCCGC
>JAAYBF010000036.1 GCA_012718975.1 Solirubrobacterales bacterium
ATCTACACCCATGTGTCGAACCAAGCCCTGAAGCGGGTTGTGGAGGACGCGGACGTCCTAGGTGGGCTGGTCAACACGCGATAACTGAGAATTATCAGTGCTGCGCAGACCTCGCCCTAGCACGTACTGGATGGCCGCACTTGCTGGGCCCGTCCTAGCGCTAGTCTCGTTTGTCGTTGCGTATCTCCTGGATCCCGTGAACTTCGGTGAGCGGGCGCCGCTTGCCGCGATTCCCGCGTTCCTGCTCGCCGTCGTTGTCCTGCTGATCAGCCACACCGTGCTCTCGCTACAAGAGATCGAGCGCGCATCGGCGCACACGGATCGGATATACGAGGCCGTGAAGGACTATCTGCACGTCACCAAGGTCGGTGCCCCTGAGGACGCCGTCCAGTATGTGCTGGCCCGACTGCCGATCGTGCGAGAGGTACGCAACACGACCCTGAACATTCCCGACGAGATTGAGCGCTCCGACGAGCGGCTCTACGGCACGCGGGCCTACGAGGCGGTACGGCCGGTCCTTGCAGAGTGGACATCGAAGGATCGTCGGTGGAAGGACATCGGCGACGCGCGCGCTGTGCCTCGTCTCCGACAGAACCTTGACCTAGCCATGCGAGTGGCAGGACGCCGCGGCACGGGCTACCAGTTCCGACTCCTCGGTCGCGATGAGCCCCAGATCAACTTCATCCTGCTGACCTACGTAGATAGCTCCACCGAGGTGCTATTCAACTGGGATTTCCGCAACGTTGGCCAGGACCCAAACGTTCTACTCTCTCGGGACCGCGACATCGTCGAGATGTTCGCGGTCCAGTTCGAGCACCTTTGGAGGGCTGCTAGCCCTGATCACGACAGGACTGCGACAAGGTCGAGCTCGGTGAAGTAGATAGGCAGGGCTGGATCGTTGACGCGAGGTTGCCACCAGTCCTGCAGGAGTTCCCTGGCGGCTGGGGACAGGTACTGGCTGGTCCACTCGATCGTCCCAGCGATGTAGTCCCAGCACTCGTCCGGAAGCGGCCCCCGCCTGGCGAACAGCTCGAATGAGATGTCTCGTTCCGAGAACGGCGCGGAGGCAAGGGCGGCGTACAGCCGGTCGAGATCGTAGTGTCGAAACTGGTCACTAGAACTGACGGCAGCGCTGAGGGAGTCCTCGATGGTCGCCCGGTGCTCTGGGCGCATAGGCCCGAAGCGAACTGCTGCGCCGTCGTACTGTCGGACGGCCACCTGCTGCGCCTGATCGGCCAACACGGCCAAGAGCGCGTCAACGCGCGGCAGGTATGGAGAAAGGTTGAAGAGAAGCGAGAGATCGGCCTCAGGGATAGCCGGGCGTGCGATCCCGAGGTCGGCTAGGTGGAAACGCACCGGACGAGACCATCCAGCGGACCTGCGCTCTGCCTCTGCCAGTGCCGACTGATCGGCGTCCACTCCGATGAACTCGCACGTGGACGGAAGGTGCTTGTCGAGTTCGCTGAGCCACAGGCCAGTCCCGCACCCAAGGTCGACAACCCGCCTTGGGCGAAGCGCCGAGAGGCGCCTACAGAAGGCCGTGCGCTCCGGCAGTTTGGCGCGGTGGTGTGCATCCAGCCACGCGCCCGACGCAAGGGGTCTGCCGCTCGGGCTCCGCGTCTCAAGCACTGATAATTCTCAGTTATCCGAAGAACGAGGCCCGCGACGGGCTCGTGTCCATGGGGAGTGGGGCGGTCGCGCTGCCATCGGGGCCGTCAGATCGCCATCTCGGCCCACAGGGGGCGGTGGTCGGCGACGTAGTAGCGGACGTAGTCGAGGAACTGCGTGTCGGTCCGGTCGGGGTTGCGCCAGAGGCCGCGGAAGATCGCGTTGTCGAAGTCGAAGACGTCGCTTGCCTGGAGCTCGGTCGTCTCGCTGGGAAAGAACGCGACTTGTGTCCGCCGAGGCTAGATCCGCCGACCACGGATAGGTGCTCGCGTAGCTCTGGCTTGCGCAGCACTAGGCCGCGCGAGGTGAGCGCTTTGAAGATTGGGTCGGTCGGGTGGATGCGCGGCAGGTTGAAGTCGCCGAGCGCGATGATGTCGGTCGTGAAGGCGTGCTTGTCCTTGCGGCGCCTGTCGGCCCAGTAGGCGACGGCGAATGCCTCGAGGCTGCGCCGCTCGATGTCCGTGGCGCTGGTCGATCCGTAGAAGAGGTGGACGTTGACGAGGAGGAAGCGGAACGCTCCTGCCTCGAACGCGGCGAGGTAGGGGCCGCGGTCGAAGCCAGCGAACGGCTGGGTTGAGCCCGGCAGCTTGATTCGGGCGAGTTGCGATGGGGGGATGGCCAGGCGACCGACCTTCTCGAGCAGCTGGACCTTGCGGGAGTCGTAGATGAACGCTCCGCGCTCCTCGTTACCGGTCGCCTCGGAGAACAGGACGCGGTAGTAGTCGGGCAGCTGAGCTTGCAGGGCCCGCAGTCCGGCAAGGTCGTCGTTGACCTCCTGCAGGGCGACGACATCGAACCAGCCGACTACCTCCGACAAGAGCGCGTAGTCCTTGGGCCGCCGCTTGTGCACGCCGAGATTCGCGACGTTCCAGGTGGCGACGAGCAGCCGGTCCGCCTTGCGGGTAGGAACCCGCCGCAGCGTGGCGTGCTCGCGGAGCGCCTCGAGCTCGGTCTTGAGCTGATACCTGTAGTCGAATCGCGGCTTGCGCAAGGCCGGCATATAGGAACTCTCCCATACCGTGCGGCGAAGGTGCTCGGAGCCTGAGCCGGGCGGGCCTTCATCGCACTTGACGGTGTCGGCTTCCTGGGGCGACTGGCCCCGCCCCCGACACCTACCTGGTGGTGGCTCCCTTCTGGCGCGCTAGCTCCAGGTTGGTCTCGGCGTCTGCCCTGGTCGAGTCGTTGAAGAGCCCGTGGTAGGGGCGGCTGCTATCCAGCACCACGGTCTCGACCATCAGGTCGGGACGACCGGCATCGGCGAGGTGGTGCAGACCCTGGGTGGGGTCCTTGACCATCCGCGCTACAAGGGGTACCAGAGCTCCCTCCCGGCGAGCGCGCTCCAAGGCTTGCTTGAAACGGGACGCGACGTAGGGACGGCGACCGCCCTTCCCGTCGGGGATGAGGACTTCGGCCTTCGTGCGCATGTAGAGCTCGTGGAGGTCTGTGTAGAGCTGTGCGTTGAGGGTGTCAGAGGCGCTCCGGGCCGCAAGCCGCTCGTCCAGCGCCCGGATCTCCGCTTCGAGACGGTCGCGTCGCCGCGTCTGGCGCTGCCACTCCTCCCAATATGGAGTCCCGCGCATGACCGATAGGGGGACGCCCGATGCCTCGAGAGCCCGGAGCCTTTGCTCGTGCGCGTCAACGACGGTCGTCTCGACTAGCGGTATGGCGAAGTACTCGAACTGCTCGACGTTGTCGGACAGGCCGCCGGCGGTTGCATTGCCCGAGCCGGAGAGGACGTGCAGCGTGGCATCTGATCGGGCGATCCACAGCTTGGGATGGAACCGCGGGGCTTGGGTGCCGCAGACGATTCCCACAGCGACGCCTGCGTCAGCTAGGGTCACCAGCGCGCAGGGATCGGTGATCGGCGCGCCGCGTGCGGTGATGGCGAGAATCGCCAGGGGGTTGCGCTCACGCAGCCTAAGGAGGCGTTCGGCGCCGGATGCTGTGACAAACGCGACGGCTCCCCGGAGGCTCGTGGCGTCTTTGGCCATCTCCTCGAGTACGTCACTGGCATTTGAGAACCGCGGGCCGGGGACTAGGTGATGTTCGGTTGGTGGCATGCTGGGACCGTCGTGTGCCAGGCGTGGTGGCGAGCTGGGATCCCAGTCAGGCGGTGAGCGTTCCGCTAGTTGGCGACGTCTCGTGTGTTGCGCAGATCGCCATCAGGCTCGCCCCGGAGGCTGTCGTGTGTCCGCTTGCCGACTATGGGTCGCATGAGCCAGAGTGCCAGATCATCGAGCGCTTGTGGGAGGCCGTCAAGTGGGTTCTTCAACTTGCTGTAGGACTGGGCCCTGAAGGAAGCGTACGTGAGCGCAAAGACGGTCCACGGGATCGCGACTAGGGGCAGCGGATCGGCTCCTGCCCCGATGGCGAGAAGCGTTAGTGAGACCGCACCCCAGGCAGCGATTGCGAGGCGCTTATTCGTGCTGTTCGCGAACGTGATGGACGTAGCGGATGCCGCTCCAACGGCCGGAGCGAGGTAGAGCAGGGACTCTCGTGATGCGTCGACCAGGGTTGCACCCAGGGCTCCTGCGAGGAGGCCGGCTGCGATCATCGCCACGTTCCAGGGTGCCGTTGTTTGCCCTCGTGGCTCCAGGGTCGTCCACTTGTTGAAGGAGATCTCGGTTTGGTCGATGGGCTCGTCTGGTGCGGCGCGGGCGATCACCGGGCGCAGCCCCGCATATGGCAGGAGAGCGGCTAGGTGGGGCCTGCTGTCGAGGCCGCGACCGGCGAGTCGGCCTTTGCTGTCTAGGACGCAGAAGCTCGTAGCCTCGAGCGTCCAGGTGAGAAGGACGAAGACGGTCCCGAACGCGACGAGCGCGCCGGCTCCGAGAGCGAACGCTGCGCTGGTGACCGCGATCCCGGCGGCGTACATGCCGATGGCGCCCCTGACGCCATAGCCGAGACCGACGACGATCCAGATCGCCACGTCGAGACGCGTTTGTTCCAGCGACAGGCGCGTTCCGTTGAGACTCTTGAGTCGCTCATAGGCTAGGCCGATGCCGAAGATCAAGACGGCGGCAACCGCAGTCTCGACGACCAGGTCCAGCGCGAGAGCCAGACCGACGGCCATGAGGATTCTCGCGCCGATCGCCGTGATGCTCGCCAGCGCGTTCCGGCGTTTGGTGCGAAGGAATCCGTCGCCGTGCGGAAGACGGCGGCGTGCAGAGGCCCAGCTGTGCTCGAGATCCTTGTCATAGTCGCGTAGGTCGTTCCATTGGTAGCGCGCCTCATACAGCAGGAGCTCAGCGATAACCCAGAGCGCGGCCAGCCGAAGGAGGTCGCCGGTCGATCCGAGGGACCAAGCCGCGAGGGCGTAGGCGCCCGGAATGAAGACCCACTTGACCGTGTCCTCGGGGCGTGGAAGCAGGAGGTAGGAGAAGAGGCTGCGCTCGTCGATCGCCGGCGTAAGGTCTTGCGGCAGGGGTGAGTGGTGGCGACGGGCACGGAATTTCCGTAGCGCGACGAGGAAAACCCCGCGCCCGTTGACCAGGCCGAAGTAGCTCTCGTAGAGGGCGAGCAGCAGCAGGGGGGGATACACGACCAGCATCGCTTTACGAGCGCCACCGTCGATGTGGGTGGCGATGTACACGGTGAGTCCCAGGAAGACGACAAAGACGCCGGTCACGAGCGCGCACAGCATCAGGATGTAGCCCTTGCGGCCACGCCTGAGGCTCACGACGTTCTGTGCCAACTCGTGGAGCGACGCGGGGCCTATGGCGGTTGTTCCTGCTGCTCGGAACGCGGTGGGCAGATAGGTGCGCAGCTCGGCCTCCAGCGCACGCAGATAGTAGGTGCGGATGTTGCCCATGAGGCCGATCGAGTACACGAACACGATCACGGCGTAGGGCAGCAGAGGCGCGCTTGCGAGCAGGTAGTGGTTCACTGGAGTGCACCTGTCTCGGTCCGGGTCGAAGGCGCAGGTCTGCGTGACCGCGGCAGCGACCAGCCCGAGTAAGGCGATCGCTGCCGTGAACATCGTCGCCTGGACGAGAACGCTCGTTCGCTCGTCCTCCCGACAGGCTTCGTAGTCGAGAAGCAGGATCGCGAGGCGGGAATCGTCGGTGGTGCGTCCCGTCATCGCCCGGACCTCTCGTGGAAGAGGGGCCGGAGGAGACCACTCGCGGCGTGCTGGATCCGCGGCCAAAAGGGGGGATGCGTGCAGCCGCGTCCGGTCCAACGAAGATACGTGGCGTCGAGCCGCCACGCCAGCAGCCCGTCTGTAGCCGGCTGATCGCCTACCACCGCAAGAGGGCGCGCGGAGGAGGCGTAGTGACGCACCGCCCAGGGCTTGCGGGCCCGGGCCACGAAGACGTGGTCGGCGCGCGGCTGCGGGACTGGGTCTGGTCGCCCCGAGTTTGTAGCGACCACGAGAGCGACCGCGAGGTTCCGCGACGAGAGCTCCGCGACCAGCGCCTCGATTCCCAACCGCAGGGCGTGTGCGTCGGTATCCCACTCAGCGAGCATCGGCTCGGCGTCGACGATCAGGGTCGCGGCACCCATGTCGCCGACCCGGTCAGCGAGCTCCGTGAGGGTGGACACTCGGTAAGTCGGGCATCGCCACGTCTTCATCGTCGTCACTGGCGCGTGTGTGGTGAGCGAAGTGACCCGACGGGTAGTTGTCCCCACCGGCATCGTCCCGGGCCCTGCATCTCATCACAGATCGAAACACAATCGTACGATGTACGGTGGCTTCGCTACGTGCTCCTCTAGCAGCAGCACTCCGGTGTCACGGTCAGGTGCTAGGGATCTCGCCGATCCGGCCTGGGCGTTCTAGGAGCGCGGTTCCGGGCACCAGATCTACTCCTACAGCCGCGCACACCTGTGTCCAGGTGGGGTCGGTGGGAGCGCGCTCGGGGATGAGCAGGGCGCGTACCGGCAGCTCGGTGTTCGCTTCGAGTTGGGTGCGGTAGCGCAGGACTTGGCCTAGGCCGAGGCGGAGTTGGCGCTCCTCGTTGGCGGCGGTCAGGCTCTTGATCTCTGCGACGTAGAGGGTGTCGGCGGTGCGCCAGGCGATGTCGAAGTTGGGGTCCGTCGGGCCGGGCGAGAGGGGTTCGAGGCCGTGGGCTCTGAGGGCGGTTGCGAGTGCTGTCTCGGTGTCGATGTGTCCGCGTAGACCTCGCTCGACGGTCTCGATATCGACCTGGACCTGGCGCTGTCCAGTCGCGTGGTTGTTGGCGATGGGCTGGCGCCACTGCTCACCGATAGGCGTCGGACGGGCTGGCGGGAGGGGCTGGTCGGTCAGGAGCGCGACAAGTGCGGCCGGGACCTTGTTGAGGTAGTACTGCGTTGGCCGGAGTTCTCGGTTGGTGCCGTATCCGTAGAAGGGCGCGTAGATGGAGCCATGTGCCCCTGCGAGATCGTCCAGGATCGCGAGGATCTCGTTGCCGGTCGCTCTGAGAGCGGCGAGGGTGACCGGTGGCGTGAGCAGGAAAGGCCCCTCGAGGTCGAGCCACCATCCGGGCTGCTCCCGGGGTTGGGTGCCGAGACGTCGGCGGGTCGCGCCGCGGTGGCTGGCCCAGAATGTAGGCGCGGCGCCCGGGGGGCCTACGGCGCGCGACCAGGCGATGATCGCCTGTTCGTTGCGGTCGTAGTGGAAGACGATGTCGCCGTCCTGCAGGTACAGCAGCGCGGAGTAGCCGGGATTCGGCTTGCCGGTTGCGTCTCGTTGCGGGCTGTGGAGGTCGGTGCCGATGTCTTCCCGGTCGGTGATCTCCATCCAGTAGCGCTCAGCTGGGATGTGCTCCCACCACGCATTCAACGACCTATCGCCATCCTCCGCCACGGAAGGCTCCCAGACCTCACGCCGCTGAAGGCGCGGCGGGCTGCCGGGAACGCGGCGGGTACCGGCGAGCGTCCTGATCACCGCGCCGCAGAATGCGCTGCGGTACCCGAGAATCGATCGGTCGACGGTAACGGTGCCGGTCCTCTCGAGCTCGTCGAGAGCGCCCTGGACGTCCGCGAGCGCCACGCCCTCACCGGCCGGTGACTTGCGCGTGGCGACGACAACGTTGTCGCCGTCGAGTTTGAGGATGCGGTTCGGCGCGCCCGTGACGGTTGTGACGGTCCGGCCGACCCACCGGCCCAAGAGCACGTCGGCGGGTGGTACTTCCCACGTCACCGCTGAAGATCCTCCGGCTGTCGGGCCCGCCTGGCGCGGCGTCGCTCGGGCCGCCACCAAGGTTGGAGTGCCGTTTTTGCTGTCTGGAGGCGGGCGAGGATGTCGGGCCACTCAGCCTTGAGGGCTTCGCTCCGGTGCTTTGAAAGCCGGTCTACGTAGTCGTTGGCCTCGGCGATTGCCTGCGTGACTTCGTCGGGCATGTCGAGCACCTGCACATAGGCCAAGGCGGCGCTCAAGCGATCACCTAGCGTGCGTGGTCGATTACCGACGTCGACGATCGCTTTCTGAGTCACAAGCCACTGGGCGTCAGGACCGCGAAGGCGATCGATCAGTCTCGTTGCCGCGCCGGGCGGGCGTGCCGGTGGCATGTCCCGCAGCTCGGCAACCAGCGGATAGAGCGCACCCAAATAGACCGAGTAGGCCCGACGACGCTCACTTCGAGCTGCATCTGTCCGCTCGGTCGCGCTAACGATCAGGGCCCCACGATCCCGACGCCCGCTCCCAGAAGTGCCGCTACCCCCGCATCCATCAGACGAAGAGACTAGACCGGGTGCCTCGATTCGGGCGATCCGGTGGGAACCTCGTCGACTGAGGTCAGGTGCGCCGTCGACGTGTAGGTCGCGGCCCATCATGTGTCAGCGGGTCTGGCGCCCGACCTCCTCGACGGGACACCGCGAAGGCCGTTGATGGCGGCTGGGACCCGCACGGTCACCGGCGTCCCGACTGGCTTCTCCGCCGGTCGAGAGCTATGGTCGGCGCGCGAGCCGGACATAGGTGGCCCCGGCGCAGCGGGAACTGCCCGGGGCCCGGCACCGAAGGACAGAGGCCTTCGATGCATCGGGATGGTCTCACAGAGGCTATGGCTCGCCGATCTGCGTCCCGGTGCGGGCTGGGCCTTCGGTGCCCTTACCGAAGGAGACAGGTATGGGGACGGTCAGGCTCAGTAGGGAGCAGCGGGACGCGATCTACGGCGAGATCCTCGTCGATCTGACGGCGGTCGGCGATATCTATCTGAAGCTGTCCGAAGGGGACATCGATGGGGCGTGGAGGGTGCGTCAGCGGGTTGAGGACGACATGCGGCTGCTCGACGATCTTGGCTGGGAGGCTGAGGTTGACCAGGAGGTGTTCGAGGTCTCGATGCCCGCCGCCCAGCTTGCGCGGGCGGTTGCGCATCTGGCCGAGTGCGCCCAGTCGACGGTCCGCGAGCACGTCATCGACCCGATGCAGCAGACCGATCTCGTGGTGCGCGCAACGACCGCGCAGACGGCGTACGGGCAGCTACTCAGCCAAGCGGTACGCGAGGTCGACGATTCGCGGTAGAGAACGGAAGGCCAGCGCCGCGGGCGCTGGGCGACTCTAGGATCGCGCCTGATGACCGCGAAGGAGAAGCTCGTGGACGAGCTCAGCGAGGCTGAGGCGGCCGCTGAGCTGCGGTCGTGGTCTGCGCGCCGTGGCCGGCTCGCCGCCCTGACCGAGTCAGCGCCGATCGACGACGAGCCCTTCACCGACGAGGACGTCGCAGCGGTCGACGAGTCCTACGCGGATCTCGCGGCTGGCGCGACCACGATGCCTGTCGGCGAGTTCCGCCGCAGCCGCGGGCCAGCAAGCCGAGCCGAGTGAACCGTCACGCGGCCGGACGCCGAATCCCGGACGGGTCAGTTCGTCGGCCCGACCGCGCATCGGAACGCGCGCTGGGTCGCCGTCTTGGCGTTGATGAACTCGGTGTCTGTTCCGGACGCCGAGAGGATGACGAGCGCGTTGAGTTGGCCGGGTGTGGTGGGGGACTCGCTGAGGTCGGCGGTGAGCTCGCCGCCCGGTGCGATCGGGCGGTCGAAGTTCAGGAAGGCGGTCAGCTCGCCGTAGGTGGCGAGGCGGCGATTCTCGGAGGTGCAAGCGACGTTCGCGAGTCCCCAGTTGAGCGCGGGGCGTGGTTGTAGCTCGATGCACGTGCCGGCGGCGGGTTGTGTTCCGGTGGGGCAGCGGACGCGGAGTTGGTTGGCGGTGACGCCCTCGAGCGAGCGGGCCATGTCGGCGTGCGGGACGGTCGCAAGCGTCGACTCGTCGATCTGGGAGCCGGTGAGGGTGTTGTGGCGGATGGCCGTGCCGGTGATTGCTCGGCGGCGGATGTTTCGGTTCAGGACGGCTCCGCGGCGGAGCTTGCGTGCGGTGACCGCGCCTTGCTTGAGCTTGTGGGCGCTGACGGCACCCTTCTTGAGCTGGGGGGTGCCGACGCTGCCTTTGGGGAGGTTGATCGCGGCGTAGCTGGTTCCGCCGAGCGCGACGAACAGCGCGAGGTAGGCGACGATCGTGGCGTGGCGGGGTCGGCGGACTCGGCTGGGGATCATGGCGCTCCTCCTGTCGGCTGGCCGGCGGATGCGGATGGGTTGATTGTCATGGGTTGGCTCCCCGGACGCGCAGCTTTCGGACCGGGGTGTTGGCGGCGGCGTAGGGGTAGCCGGCCTCCGCGGGCAGCCGGGCGCGGAGGCGGAAGGTGACGAGGCCTCTGACGGAGCGGACGGGCTCAGTGTGGCGCCAGCGGCCGTCTGGCTGGCTGCGAACCACGCGGAAGGGCTCCCACCGCCGCCCGGACCACTTGCGCAGCTCGACGAGCTTGCCGGTCGGCGGGATCGGCCCGCCGCGCACGCGGCCGGTGAAGGTGACCGTCTCGCCGTTGAGGATTCGCCGCGGCGTGAGCTTGAAGCTGCTCGACGCCCTGACCGCGACAGTCACGTCGGTTGAGACCGGCCGGATGCGGCTGGTGCCGGGGTAGCGGAACCGCAGCGTACGGCAGTGGGTGCCCGCGACCCGGTAGCTGAACCTGCCCTCGCCGTCGGTGCGTACCAGTCCGGCGGCGGCGAAGTCGCTGCCGGGCAGCTGCGGCCGCGCGGACACCTCCACCGCCACATCGGCGAGCGGCTGGCCGTCGGGGTTGGTGAGCCGGCCCTGGAGCGTGGCCGCCCGCCTGTACCCGACGGTGACCCGGGGGCGGAACTGGACGCGCTTTCGCACGACCTGCCGGCGGCGGCGCTTGTCGCCCTTGCCCCGCAGAACGGTGCGGCGGGTGCGGACGACCTTGCGATGCCCGGCCGTGAGGCGGGTCTTGATCCGCAGCGGGAGCTGTCGGGCGGCGCGCGCGCCGCCGACCTCCTGCTGGGTGGACGCCTCGTTGCCTGCGTGGTCGACCGTGCGGGCGCGCAGATCGTAGGTGCCGTCGGTGTAGCGCTCGTCGTCGATCACGCCGACCAGCCGCCCGCCCTCCACCGAAGTCGGGATCTCGTGCCACGCGCCGCCGCCGCGGCGCTGGATCTCGATCTGGCCTCCCGCCACGCCGGACAGCGCGTCGGCGACCCTCGCGGACGCCTGCATCGGACGCGCGGGGTCATGCGGGTCGAGCGCGACGGTCGGCGCCGCCCGGTCGAGCCGCAACCGAACGGGCCGGGCGTCGCGTAGGTCGGCCTGGTTTCCGACCTGATCTCGCAGCGCGACCCGCAGCTCGTAGGAGCCGTCGCCGCCGACGCCGACATCGTTGAGGCCCGTCGGGTTGGAGGCGTCGAAGGAGCCGGTCTGGCAGGCGTCGGTGCCGGTGCGGCACAGCTGCCAGCGGCCGCCGGCGATCGGCGAGCCGCCGTCGGCGACCGACGCCCACCGGACATCGAAGCCGTCCCCGCGCCGCCACCCCTCTCCGCCAACGACCGTCGGAGTGACCTGCGCGGGCGGGGTGTTGTCGACCCGGATCGTCCGGCCGGTGGACGCCACGGTGTCCGATCCATCCACGACCCGGACATCGATCCGGCGAGGCCCGTCGGCGCGGTCGGCGGTCCTGAGAGTGAACGCTCCCGACTGGTTCGAGCACGGCACCGGCCGGGTGTAGTCGCAGCCGTAACTGCCAACGGTCTCGGCGAGCGCGCCATCGATCAGCAGCTCGACACGCTTGATGCCGGTGTTGTCGCTCGCCGCAAAGGCGATCGTGCGGTCGCCACGGACCCACTCTCCCTCCCCGACGCCGCTCATCGACACGCCCGGCGCCCAATGGTCATGGAGGGTGACCGCGGCGTGGTAGGTGTGCATCGTCGCGCCGCTACCGCAGCTCCCCGCCCCGCACTGGACGTTCTGGGTCAAGCTCGTCGTCCCCGCAGGCGCCCACAGGACGGTCGGGCTCGGTACCTCGAACGAGACGGCATAGCTGGTCGCGCCGGGTTGGGCCGCATATCCGATCAGTCGGGAGTGCGAGACCCCGCCTTGGGCGCTGATCTCGACCACCCACGACGGCGTGTTCCGAGAGCCGCGGCCGGCCCAGTCAAGCCGCGAGATCGTCGTGCCGGGCGGGGCGAAGAACCACCAGCGCGAGTACTCCCCCGCCGAGAACGTCCGCCCGACCGCCCTCGTCGAGATCCCACGCGTGTTCGGGTCGCCGCCTCCGAGGCTCGGACAGAGCTGGTAGCTGTTGACGCTCCCGGCCTGGGCCTGCCACGCCTGCCCGGAATGGTTCGGCGCCGCGTTGCACGAGACGACCGTGTAGCTGCCCGCCACCGCCGGACCCGCCGCCGCCAGCAGCGCCATGGCGACTCCGAGAGCTGTCAACGCGATCCGCGGTCGCATCAGAGGCCTCCGAAGTCGGTTCCGGAGCTGCCCGTTCCGCCGCCTACGGTTGGTGGCGGGGGTGGTGCTGGGGCGGGCTCGGGTGTTGGGTTGCCGCTGAGGCCGCTGAGCGAGTCGCCGCCGCTGGCAGGGACCGGCGCGGGCGTCGCCGGCTCAGGTGCGGGCTCCGGCTCCGGCGCGGGTGCCGGGTCGCTCTCGACCGGCTGCACGGGCGCCGGGTCCGGCCCGGCCTTCACCTCCGGTGCCGGTGTGGGGTCGCTGACGGGCTCCGGTGCCGGTGGGGTGGCCTTGACTCGCTCAACCTTGGTCTCGGGCGGCGGCTTGTCGGGCAGGGCTGGGGTGAGCAGGCCGATCGAGGTGAGCGGGTTGACGTTGTTGCTGACGCAGTAGGTGCTCGTCCCGAGCGTCACACACCCCGCGACGACCGCCGCCATCGCACCGGGCCGGGTGCCGGCGAGCGGGGTGGGGTCGGTGACGCGGTAGTAGGCGTTGGCGGCCTGCTGCTTGACATAGGCGGCACCGTCGGCGAGGTGCTGACGCACACCGCTGACGGCGTCGGCGGCGACGCCGGTCGTCGCCTGGTCGGCGACTGCCGGCGCGGGGAGCAGCGCCGGGGCGTCGCGCATGAGGTCGAGCCGGTCTGCGAGCGCTCGGCACCGGTCGCAGCCTGCGAGGTGGCTGGCCGCGCGGCGGGCCTCGCGGCCTTTGGCGAGGCCGCAGGATCTGCGCAGCACGATCGTCTCGCCCTGGTCGCAGCCGCCGCCGAGGAGCCTGCCGGCGATCGACCGTGCCGAGCGCATGATCGCCTCGAGCTCGCGCTTGACCTGCCTCGGGGTCATTCCGAGCGCGGCCGCGACCGCGGGTCGGCGATGGCCGTGTACGTGCAGGGCGAGCACGTCGCGTTGGCGGGCCGAGAGACCGGCGACGATCGAGCCGGCGATCGTCGCCTGGTCTTGGTGGCGCTCTGCGCGGAGGACCTCCGTCTCGGCGCTGGCCGACTCGTCGGGGCGGTGGAATACCGGTGCCTCTGGGTCTGTGGGGATCTCGCGCTGGCGCAGCCGGCGCTGCTCGCCCAGCCAGCGATGCGCGGTAGTCCGAAGCCACGCATAGGTCTCGCCGGTGGACGTCGCGTGGCAGTCCTTGCGGATGGCGAGGTCGCAGGCGGCTTGAAGCGCGTCGTTGATCTCGCGCTTGTCGAAGTCCGGGTTGCTGGCGGCGAGCTGGTGGCGCAGCATCTCGCCGAGGTCGCCTTCCATGATCGCGGCGAGCTCTGCGTCGACGCCCTGGCTGTGGGATGTCATTGGGGTGTTCTTCACCACCCCTATAGAGGGCCGAGTTCCCAAAGTGGCCCCCCTACGACCGCTGCGGCGTTGATGGGCAGGGGCGAGACGGGCCCCCTGCAACGTCGCCTCGCGTCGCGTTGCCTGCTCATCCCTCACGCCTCCCGAACCGAAAGCGCCACCGTCGGGACTGGTGCCCGACCCCTGGCAAAAACGTAGTTGTTCACGGCTAGAGCGTCAACCGGGAACAGGGACGTATCGGCCCCTTCGGATGGGCCGGTCAACGCCCGGCTGAGCAGGCCGGCGGGGCGTTGTCGGGGCCGGTGTTGGTTGGGGGCCAGTCGGGCGCCGGGGCCCTCTTTGTCAGTAGGGAGATGGTGGGAGAGCGGCCATACGACGACCACCGCCAGTCGGGCTGTGCGGCGGCGACGCTGTCCGACGAAGAGGTCGATCGTGTCGCGGCCCGCTTGCAGCTGATCGGCCACCCGGTCCGTATCCGGCTGCTTGGCCTGCTCGACGGAGGCGAGGCGACCGTCCAGCAGCTCACAGACCACCTTCCCACCACCCACCAGAACGTCTCCAAGCACCTCGCGGCGCTGCACCGTGAGGGGATCGTCGCCCGCCGCCGCGACGGTACGCGCGTCCACTACTCGCTCGCGGACTGGGGCGGTCTGTGGCTGGTCGAGCAGATCGCCGCAGCGCTCGACCCGCAGCCGTGACGACACCTCGCCGAGGTGCTCGTTGCGGCGCCTCTGAGCGGTCTGTTCGCAACTGCGCGATTGCGCAACTTCGCGCTTGCGCGGTTGTGGACGCCCCGTCTGGGCGCACTTACAAAGCCCTCCACACGGGACGGCTACACGGCCATGTCCCAGACCGATGGAGGTGATTTCAGTGACAGACCAAGCCGGCGCCAACCACCGCCCACCCGCACGACTTGACCACGCCGCACGCATCGCCGGACGACTGCTGCTCTGGGCATTCGTGGTCGTCGTGCTGGTCCGCGGCCTCAGCGCGATCATCGCCCCCGACCAGGGCCAGGCCCCCGACGTCGAGACCGCGTCGGCCTCGGGAGGCGACTGGGAGGTCGGCGCGTTCGCGGTCCGGTTCGCCCGCGGCTACTTCGCCGCCCCCGGCGAGCCTGGCGGCGACGCGGCCCGTCTGTACGCCGACGGCGTCGCCGACCGCCTCGATCCCACCGGACGCTCGGAGGGCGTGGCGGTGGAGTGGGCGCACGTCGCCCGCCACGAGCCCACCGGCCAGAACCGGGTGCTGGTCACTGTCGCCGCCGGCATCGCTGGCGGGCGGGTGCTCTATCTCACCGTTCCGGTGGCGCGGGATCGCCAGGGAGGGCTGGCGGTCTTCGACCTGCCGGCGCTGACCGCCCCGCCGGGCCTCGCGGCCGACGCCGCCGAGACCGCGACGCCGCTCACCGGCCCTGACGGCCAGGCAGTCGCCGATCTCGCGGGCCGGTTCCTGCGCGCCTACGTCTCAGGTGGCGGGCGGGCGAAGCTCGCCTACTTCCTCGCCCCGTCGGCTCAGATCACCCAGATGCCCGACGGGCTCGAGGTCGCCGAGGTCGGAGAGGTCGACGAGATCGACACCGACGGCCCCGGCCGAACGATCGCCGCCGCGGTGTCGGTGCGCGACACCGCAACCGGCGCGGTCTTTCCCGCGCGCTACCGGCTCGGATTGGTGCGCGAGGACCGCTGGCTCGTCGCATCGGTCGCCGGAGGGCCGCGGCGATGAGCGACCGGGGCAGGACCGCCATCGCCTGGCTCCTCGGGTTCGCCGTCGCCGCCGTGCTGTTGGTGTTGCTGTTGGCGGCGCCGGATGCGTGGGCGCAGGCGGGCAACGACGTCGGCCGAAACCTCGGCGGTCTGCTGCGCCGCTACGCCGGCCAGATCTACGGGGGGATCGTCGCGATCGTCGCCCTGATCTTCCTGGTCAACCGCCGCTACACCGACCTGGCGATGTTCCTGCTGGCGGCGGTGCTGGTCGCCTGGATGGTCTTCTCACCCGATCAGGTTGCCCGCGCCGCGCGCGGTATCGGCCGCGAGGTGCTGGGCGGATGACCTCGGTCAGCGACAGGGCGCCGGTCCGCTCCTACCAGCGGATCTTCCGTCCCGAGCGGCGGATCTACCAGGTAGAGGGCCACCGCCTCCCCGTCCCAGGCGGGGTGCCGCTTAGGTGGGTCGGCTACTTCCTCGCCTCCCTGCTCGCGGTCATCGCGCTTTCGGGCCGCTCCCCGCTGGTCGCAGCCCTCGCCGCCGCGGTCGCGGCTGGCGGTGGCTGGGTGGCGGGCCGCGCGCCAGGGGCGCTCGCGGCCGGCTCTGCGGCGTTCGTCGCGGCGCAGCTGGTGGGGTTGGTGTTGTCGGGGTTGGACTGGCCGTTGCGGCTGGCGATCGTCCCGGCGCTGTTGGCGACCGTCGGGACGCAGGCCACGCCGGACGGGCGTGTCGCGCACCGCTACGCCATCTCCTGGCTCGCACTCCAACTGCGCCCCGCAAGGCGGTCGCTCGGCCGGCCGCTACCACCCTCGGGCGAGACGCGCCGCCGGCCCGCCGCGGTGTGGGTGGCCGGCGACTCGTCCGGTTCTCTGCGGCGCGGACGGGTCACCGGCCCCGCCCGCGTGACGTTCGCCGCGCCGCTTGCGGTCCGTCGTCGCGGACGGCGGCTCGTCGCCACTCCAACCACCCAGCCGGAGTCGGTCGCCGCCGGTGTCGATCTCGCGGCCGGCGAGCGGCTGGAGGTCCGGCCATGACCCCCGCCGGGTTTCGGCTGCGGTTCGCCCGCCGCAATGTCCTGATCGGCCCGGGCGGCGAGGCGGCGGCGCTCTATCGGCTGGGGATGGTCGCCTATCCGTTCCTCGCCGCCGGCGAGAAGTGGCGGTGGCTGCGCACCCTCGAGCGGCTCGCGACGACCGTCGCCGCCGACTTCAGCCTCTACCGCGTCAACCGCGCCTACCCGGCCGGCCGCTACCTCCCCGACACCCTCGGCCTGTTCGACCCCCGCGGCCAAGACCGCGAGGCGTTCACCGATTACCTGACGGGTCACGAGCAGCGCCTCGCCGAGCTGGCTTCCCACCTTCCTGAGGTGTTTCTCGCCGTCGCGCTCGACACCGAGCAGCAGCCGGCCGGGGGCCGGCCGGGCAGCGGGCTGCTGCGTTCGGTCGATCGCGCGCGCCGCAGGGTCGAGGACCTTGCCGGCGTCGGGGCCGCCCAGCCGATCCCGGGCCGGGAGCTCGAGGCGCTGGCCGTGGCCGAGCAGCGCACCTACGACCGCCTCGCCGGGGTCATCGCCTGCCAGCGCGCCACGACGACGGACCTGCGGTGGCTGATCGAGCGAACAGAGCTGCGCGGGATCTCCGATCCCGACCGCCAGACGGGTTGGGAGCCCGACGCGCTGGTCGTCGAGGCCCCGGACGGCCATCTCGCCTACGAGCCGCTCGGCTGCGATCTGTGGCGGCTCTGCAACGCCCCCATCCGGGAGCCGCGCCGCGGGCCCGCCCGACTGGTCGTCGAGTCAGAGCACGGCGACTCCCACCAAGCCCTGCTCGCGCTCGGCGCGCTCGCGGACGCGCCGGAGTTCCCCGGCGCGGGGGCGGAGCTGCTGTTCGCGCCGTTGGAGGCCGTCGACTTCCCCGTCGACGCTGTCCTGCACGCCCGCTGGATCGGGAACCGCCAGGCGCTGTCGCAGGTGCGCAAGCGGATCACCGACGTCGACCAGGTCTTCCGCGACCAGACCGAGGGCACCACCGCCGGCGCCGGCTACGCCGCTGAGGAGGACCGCATCCTCGCCCGCGAGTACGAGGCGATCCTGCAGTCCTCCGCCCACCCGCCGATGCTCTACGCGACGGTCGGCCTCGCCGTCGGCGCCCCCGACGACGACGAGCTAGAGCGCCGCGTCACAGCGCTGCGCGACGAGTACGGCGACGTCGAGCTGCACCGCCCCCGCGGCCTTCAAGAGCGGCTCTACCTCGACCACCTCCCCGCCCCGGGCGGAACCGCGGTTGGCGACTACACAGGCCAGCTGACGGTCGAGCAGTTCGGCGCCCTGATGCCGGTTGGGACACAGCGGTTGGGGTCAGGGCGGGGGATCTATCTCGGCGTGACCGGCGGCGGCCGCGGCCGGCCGGTCCGCTACGACGCCACCGCCCCCTCACGCGAGGCGAGAACGTCAGCGGTGCTGTTGGCCGGGACCCTTGGTTCGGGGAAGACGGTCGCGGCAGAGGTGATCGCCTACGCCGCCGAGCGCCGCGGCAGCCAGGTCATCGACTTCGACCCCAAGCCCGACCACGGCTTCGAACAAGTCCCGGCGCTCGCAGGCCGGGTGTCGGTCCTCGAGCTTTCCGGCGCCAGCGAGCACCGTGGCCGGCTCGATCCGCTGGCGATCGGGTTGGAGGACCTGCGCGAGGACCTCGCCGCCTCCTACTACCTCGACCTGCTCCGCGACCCGCCGCCGGCGTGGGAGAACCAGATCCAGCGGGCGGTCCGCGACCTCGTCAGAGACGGCCAGCACAGCTCGCTGGCGATCATCGACCGCCTCCGCCAAACCGGCGACCGCGCGGCCGGCGAGGCGGCCGACGCGCTGGAGGTCGTCGCCGACTTCGGGTTGGCCCGCCTCGGCTTCGGCGACGGCACCACCACCGACCAGGACTCAGGTCAGGGGGTGGCGGTGACGACGATCCGCACCCCCGGCCTCACCCTCCCCGACCCGAGGGCGTCGCGGGAGACCTATACGCGGGCGGAGCGGGTGTCGGTCGCGACGCTCTCTTTGGTGACGGCGTTCGCGATGCGGCTGGTCACCCGCGACCGCACCCGCCACAAGGTCGTCCTGCTCGACGAGGCCTGGTTCCTGCTCTCCACCAGCCAGGGCCTCGCGCTCATCAACCGGCTAGTTCGCCTCGCCCGCGCCTACAACGCCACCGTCCTGCTCGCCACCCAAAGGTTGCAGGACCTCGGCGACCTCTCCGATCTGATCGGCACCTACCTGATCTTCGGGCAGGAGTCCGACCAGGAGGCCCGCCGCGCGCTGGAGCTGATCGGCCGCGACCCCGACGACCCCGCGCTGGTCGCCCGCATCCGCGGCTACCGCAAAGGGCGGTGTCTGATGCGCGACCTCGACGGAAGGGTCGGCGAGCTCCAGATCGACCCCGTCTACGGCGACCTCCTCCAAGCGTTCGACACGACCCCCGCCGACCAGGCCGGAGCGGGCCGATGACCGGCCGCCGGTCGACAGCACGGGGTGCTGTGGTCCGCGCCGGCCTCGCCGGAGCGGCGGGCTGGCGGCGGCTGGTCGCGCTGGTCGGTGTCGCCGTGCTCGCGGTCCTTGCCGCGCCGGGCGTGGTGGCCGCGACCGATGTGTTCTCGAACGTCGGGCCGGCGTCGCAGGTCCGCGGGAGCTCGTTGATGGACGCCTACCCGCTCAGCCACTACGCGCTGGACATCCACTTCAAGGCGGTCGACGCCGGGGTGCTCAGCGGGGTGGACATGAGCGGGCTGGCGCCGACGATCGCCTGGTTCCTCGCCTCGCTGGTGTGGGAGCTGACGGCGTTCGTCGCGAAGGCGACAATCACGCTGTTCACGTTTGCGTTCTCGCTCGACCTCGTCGGCGACGGATCCCGCACATCAGGCGCCCTTGCCCCAGTCTCAGATGCGGTCCGGTCGATCTACCGGACCGTGTTCGGCGGACCGTGGCTCACCGCCGCCGTTGCGGTCACGGGGATTTGGGCGATGTGGCAGGCGCTGGTTCGCCGCCGCTACACAGAGACCGCCGGCGCGCTCGCCGTCTCCTTGGGGTTCCTGGTGATCGCGTTGGCGTTCGTCACCCAGCCCGAGCGGACGATCGGCCAAGCGTCGAAGTGGACCAACGACCTCTCCGCCGCGTTCCTCTCGATCTCCTCCCAAGGCTCAATAGGGAATCCGGAGCGGGCGAAGCGCGAGGCCGCCGACCAGCTGTTCGAGGTGCTGGTCCACGACCCCTGGGTCGTGCTGCAGTTCGGCGGCCTCGAGCACTGCGTCAAAGCAGGAACCGAGGGCGACGACGACCCCGTCTCGGTCCCCGTCCGACCCCTCTCCCCAAGCCCGGCCCGCGACGCCGCGCTCGCCCGCCGGCTCGCCAGCGCGGAGCAGGTCCGTGGCGACGGGAAGGTGTGCGTCAACAACGCCAACAGGTACGCGCACCGGTTCCTCAAGCACCGGCCGCACTCCGACGAGCGCCGCGACCACTACGAGGCGCTGCGCGACGGCGACACCGGCAAAGCCCCCGACTCCGACCGCGACGGCTACAGCCTCTCCGGCATCGACCGCCCCGCCGCCGAGGCGATGGGCAAGACCGGCCAATACCAGCGCCTGCTCCTCGCCCTGGTGATCCTGGCCGGGGAGATCGGGATCTTCGCGCTGCTCGGATCGCTCGCGGTCGCGGTCGTGATGGCGCAGGTGCTCGTCCTGCTGCTGTTGGCGTTCGCGCCGGTCGCGCTTGTCGCCGGGGTCATTCCCGGTCGCGGCCACGACTTCTTCAAAGCCTGGCTCGCCAGGTTGGCCGGCTTCCTCGCCCGCAAGGCCGTCTACTCGCTGGTCCTCGCGACCCTCCTCGCCGTCGCATCCGCGGTCGCGGACGCGACGTCGAACCTCGGCTGGCTTATGGCTTTCGGCCTCCAGGCCGCGTTCTTCTGGACCGTCTTCCTCTTTCGCCGCCAGCTCGCCGGCCAAGCCACCGGCCTGCTCGCCGGCCCCAACGCCGCCTCGCATGACAGCAGCCCGGCCCGTCTCGCGTCGGTCTACGCCGCGGCGCACATCGCCGCCCGCGCGGTCACCCGCACCACCCAAACCCTGCGCCGCCCCAACCCGTCCGACAACAAACTCGCCGCCAGCCCGGCTGTCGCCACACCGCCCGAGATCGACGAGACCGCCGGCCCCGACCCGCGCCGTGGCAGCAACCGGCCCGACAGCGAGAGCAAGGCGCCGAGCCCCACGCCCGGCGCCGGCCCAGGCGCCAGTGCCTCGACCCGCCACGCCGACGACGGACCCCCAGCGGCGCTGTTGCCGACGACGGATGAGAGATCGGACGCTGGCGGGACCGGCGCCGACCTCGACCGCGAGGGAGAGGACACAGACGCCCCACCGCGCCGCGACACCGCGGGCGACAGCGGACCGCCGTCCGAGCCTCCCGCCGGCGACGCGACGCAGCCGGTGCGTGATCGCGCCGCGCCGTCGCCCCTGCCGCCCGTAGATCGAGATCGCGGCGAGCGGCCGACACCGGCTCCCGGCGCGCCGATCGACGAGGCGACACCGCAGCGGGACGGCGGCGGTGACGGGACGAGTCCGCTCGCGGCCGATCTGCGCGCCGACCTCGACCGCGCCCGGCCGAAGGTCGACCCGGCTGAGGCGGTCCCGCCGCCGCTCCCGCCCGAGGACGGCGCGAGCCGGCCTGAGAGTCCGCGCGGACCGCTGCCGGCACCGCCCGGACCGCCGCCCCGCCGCAGAACAGACGACGGCGGCGGCGACTCCGGTCCCGGGGAGAAGCGGTGGTGATCGCCCGTCTGCGCGCGCTGGCCGACCGGCCGCTCACAGACCGCGACCGCAGCCGCGCGTTCACCGCCGCGACCGTGGTCCTGATCGCCGCCGCCGGCCTGCTCACCCTCACCGCCAGCCGGCCAGACCACCACCGGCCCGCGCCCCCAGCTGGTCGCGGCGTCCAAGCCGGCGACGTCAGCCACCGCGATCGCCACACGGTGCCGGTTGGTCCGCCGCCGGAGGTCATCGCGGCCGCGTGCCGGTTCACCGTCGGCTACCTCGCCCACCTCTACCGCGGACGGCCCGTCGGCTCGATCCCCGCCACGACCGCGGCGGTCCGTCGCGGCCTTGCGGCGCGGCCGTTGCGGGTGCCGGCGGCGATGCGCGCCCGCCACCCCAGGATCGTCGGGACCGACGGCCACCGCCCGCCCCGCCATCGGGGCTGGGTGGTCGGCGTCGAGGTCGCCGACGGCGGCCCCGCCACCTACCGGCTCGAGCTCCTCATCACCGACCGGCCACCCGTCCGCGTCACGCGGCTGATTGAGGACTGACCGTGGCCGCCGCCAACACAACGACACCGCGACGCCGGCTCGGGCGGCTCGTCTGGGTCGCGCCGACCGCGCTGTTGGGGCTGGTGGTCGTGCTCGCGCTGGGCATCGGACTCGCGCTCGGCGGGACCGACCTCGGCTGCATCACCACTGGCAAGCCCGGCGCGGCAGCAGGCCCGACGCCGACCCGGACGGCTGTTCGCGAGATCCCGGCCGGGCGGTTGCGCCTCTACCAGCAGGCCGGCCGTCGCTATGACATCGACTGGGCGTTCCTCGCCGCGGTCGCGGCGCAGGAGTGCAACCACGGCCCCTACACCTGCCCCGGCGACAACGGCTACGGCTGCGCGGGGCCGATGCAGATCTCGATGCGGCGCGGCAGCCCGTGCAGCCCGGCGCCGGACCTGCCGACGCTGTGGGAGCTCTACGGCGTCGACGGAAACCGCGACGGCCGAGTCGACGTCAACGACCCCGCCGACGCGATCCCCGCCGCCGCGCGCATCCTCCGCGAGGCCAAGGGCGCGCCCCCAACGGGCGGGTCGTATGCCGACTACCGCCAGGCGTCCTGCAACTACTACGGCGCCTGCTCGGTCTACGCCGACCAGGTCATGGCTCGGGCGGTGCAGTACGGCTTCCAAGGCCCCGGCAGCCCACCACCAGCCGACCCCGCAGGAGCCCGACCCGCCCCCGGCCACACCCAGCCCGGCCCCGGCGACGCTGGCGGTGGCGGGTGTGCGGGCGATCGGCCCGAGCAGCTCGGCCGCGGTCCGATCGGACCCGTGAAGCGTCTCCACAGCCCGCGGCGGTTCGAGCTGCTGCCCGACTCGATCGTCGCGGCGGGGTTCGGGCCGATCCGCTGCGACGCGCGGATCGTCTCCAACGTCGTCTACCTCGCCCGGCGGTTTCGGATGCTCGTCACCGCCTGCGCCGCAATCCACTCCCTCAACGGCGAGCACCCCCTGGGTGCCGCGATCGACACCGTCTCCGCAACCGGCGACTGGCCCGCAACAGTCGAGCGCGCTGCCCGCGCGCTGGGCTGGAAACCCAGCTGCGCCGCCTCCGGTGTCGCGCCGGCGTGCGCGCGCCCGCCGTTTCGGTTCATCGCCTACAACGGCTACCCCAGCCACGGCGACCCCGCCCACTGCCCGCCACCCGCCTGCCCCGCCCACCTCCACCTCTCCTGGAACACCTCCGCCTCCCAAGGCAACCCCGAGAACCAAGCCCGCACAACGCTCTACTCGCCCAGCTGGATCGACGTCTTCACCACCGACGAAGGGGGCGGGCGTGGCTAGCAGGCGGGGGTGTCTCAAGAGTGCGGTTCTGTGGTTGTCGCTGCGGGGCTGTCTGTGGGGATCACTGCACGGCTTCCCGCTCATTTGCGGATTGGCGGCTGTGCGGCTGGTGGTGCGCGATCGTGGCCGGCTGGCGACGCTGACTTCTAACTCCGAGCCGGGGATCTCCGAGTGACTTCGGCCGAGCGTCGTGATGCGCTGCCGCTGGTTGCCCTCGCCGCCGGGGCGGTCGCGGTCGTCGCCGTGCGGTGGGCTCCCGGTGTGCTCGATGTGGTGGCGGCTGGTCCGGTGCGGCCGGTGGCCGTCTCCCTCGCCGTCGCTACGGTGATCCTCGCCTGTCTGCTGGTCGGCGGCCGGCTGGTAGCCGTCCGCCGCGGTCTGGGTGACCGGGTCCGGGTCGCGGTGGTCCCCGCGCCGAGCTTCGATCCGTCCGAGGAGGCGGTCGTCAGGTTCGCCTCCGGCCTCAGCCGTTCCCGGCGGGCGGTCCGCGGGCTGCTCGACGCCCCGGCGAGCGCGGTCCGGGTCGAGCTCGCGACGACCGCCGACGGCGACCTCGCCTACGTCCTCGAGCTGCCCCGCCGCGCGCGCGGAGCGCTCGCCGCCGCGGCCGCCGCCTACAGCGACATCCAGCTGCGCGACCTCTCCGACGAGCTGCCGTCGCCTGTCGAGGGGGTGGGGGTGGCGCGGGCGGAGCTGGTCTTGGCTGGGCCGAGCTCGAGCCCGTTGCGGGCGGTGGGGATCGACCCCGACCCGCTCGCTGGCATCGCCGCCGCCGTCGGGGCGCTGCGCTGCGATGACGGCGAGACCGCGACCGTCTGCGTCGACCTGCTCGCCGTCACCCCGGGCCAGCGCCGCCGTCTCCAACGCCGCCTCCTACGCAACGCCCCCAAGACTCGACCGGACGCAGCGGGCCAGCTTGGCGAGCTGGTCGACCTGCCCAAGTCGGGTCCGGCGTCGGCGGGGGAGCTGGTCCAGCGCCGTGTCGATCGCCAGGCGCTCGCCGCCAAGCTCGCGACCCCGCAGCCGCTGTTCTGGATCCAGCTGCTCGTCAAGACCACCTCGCCGACACCCGGACAGGCGAAGGAGGCTCTCGCCGGCCTGCTCGCCGCCTTCGATGTCTTCGCCGGCGACAACCACCTCCGCGTCCGCGGGCTGCGGATCCCGGGGCTGGCGTTCCTTGGCTCCGACCTGCCTGGGCTGCGGCGCCGGTTCGACCGCCGGCTCGCGTCCGGGCTGTTCTCCCCGCCGCGGCGCAGGGTCGTCTCGGCCGGCGAGATCGCCGGGCTGCTCAAGCCACCCACCACTCACTGTCCGGCCGGCAACGTCGTGCGGTCGATCGGAACGATCCCGCCACCACCGGGCCGGCTCCCGACCTTCAGAGGTCAGCGCAGCCTTCTGCCGCTCGGGCGGGTCGAGACCGACCGCGGCGACCGGCTGGTCGGCGTGCCGTTGGCCGACACCTTCTTCTCCTACATGGCCGGCCGGTCGCGGTGGGGCAAGACCGAGACCGCGATCGGCCAGTTCCTTCACCTCGCCAAGGCCGGGCATGGCTGCTTCTTCCTCGACCCCCACGAGGACGCGATCCGAAAGATCAAAGCCCACCTCACCGACCCCGACATCCGCGACCGGGTCGTCGAGATCAACCTCGCCAACACCGACCGCCAGACCGCCTGGAACCTCTTCGCCCCACCCGCCGACGACGCTCAGGCCCAACGCCAGGTCGACGCCGTCGTCGACGCGTTCGCCTCGACGCTGCGCTGGGATGAGACCAACAACCGGGCGCTGAACCTCACCACCCAGGCAGCCCAAGCACTCGTCGCGCTTGCCCGCCAGCTCCCGCCGTCGCTGGCACCGACGGTCTTTCAGATCCCGACGCTGCTGTCGGATCCGCAGTGGCGGGCGGCAGCGCTGCCGTTGATGTCCACGCCGACACGCCAGTTCTTCACTGACCGCTTTCCCCGGCTCTCGGAGGAGGCGATCACCCCGGTCACCAACCTCATCGACCGCCTCCGCGCCGCCCCCAACGTCGCCGCGCTGCTCGGCGCCCCGACCGCCAGCTACGACATCCGCACCGCGATGGACGCCGGCCACATCGTCCTGGCCTGCCCCGGGTCGGGATCGACCCGCGACCGGCTCGTCGCGAACTTCCTCGTCTACGACCTCCTCCACGCCGCCAAGACCAGAGCCGCCCTCGACCCGGAGCGGCGGCGGCCGTTCTACGCCTTCCTCGACGAGGTCCAAACCTACGACGGCGCGTCCTCGGGCAACCTCGCCGCGCTGCTGGAGCAGACCGCCAAGTACGGGCTGCGGGCGCTGCTGTTTAACCAGAACCCTGAGCGGCTCACCCCGGCGACGCTCAACGCCGTCACCACCAACCGCTCCCACCTGCTCACCACAGCACTCAACGCCAAGGCCGCCGGCCTGATCGCCCGCGAGTGGGGCAAGACGGTCGCGCCGGAGGTGATCGCCAGCCTCGAGCGCTACACCACCATCGGGTCGGTCACCCTCGCCGGCGAGATCACCCCACCGTTCCTCATCCACGGCGTCCCGGTAGAGGAGCTCCACCCCGACACCGACGGCCCCGACCGGATCGACGCGCTCGACGACGCCATCGCCGCACGGACGGCGACCCGGCCGGTCGGCGAGACCGTCGCAGCGGTCGACGGCCACGACCAACGCATCCTCGACCACCTCCACCAACACCGGCCCGGCCAAACCGCGGTGGCGACCCGCCAGGCGATCCCGACGAGGCGCCCATGACCACCAGGTCACACCCAGTCCCGCGGTTTGGCAAGACCGCGGTCGCGATCCTCGAGAGCCTCTACCAGCACCGGCTGCTGTCCACCCGACAGATCCACCGCCTCCACGCACCCGCCACACGGATCCAGGGCAGCCAACGCACTCTCGCCCGCCTCCGCCAAGCCCAGCTCACAGACGCCGTCCAGCTACCCGGCCGGATGCGGCTTTGGTACCTCACCGACCGCGGCCTCGACGCTGTCGAGGCGATCCCCAACCGCGTCGAGACCCGCCGCAAGCAAATCCCCCGCGACCACGCCGCCGGCCCCCTCCAACAACACACCCTCGCCGTCAACGACGTCGGGATCGCGTTCGTCGAGGCAGCCCGTACCCGTGGTGATGACTGCGGGCCGCTGGCGTGGCGGCACGAGATCGCCCACCCAATCGGCCGGCCCTCAGGCCGGCGGCGCAGCGAGCAGCTGATCGCCGACGCCGTCCTCACCTACCAGCTCAACCAGCCCGCCGAGACGAGCTTTCACTACCGCTTCGTCGAGCTCGACCGCGCCAACCGCGCCACCAACGACCTCGCCCGCCGCCTCGCCCGCTACGCCCACCTCTACCACCACACCGTCACCCCAGACCAGGCCTCGGTGCCGGTGGCGGGGTGGACGCTGCTCTACCCGATCTTCCCCGGGCTGCTGGTCGTGCTCGCGGGCGAGGCCCGTCACCGCCTCGAGCGTCGCCGCCAAACGGTGCTCGACCTCTGCCGCCAAGACCCCGACCTCGCCGCCACCCCACAGGTGCGGCTGTCGATCTGCCTCCTCGACGACCTCACCACCCACGGCCCGTTCGCACCGATCTGCCGCACCCCCGACGACCTCGACCAGCCCGTCGACTGGCTCAACAACCCCAACCCCCTGGCAGACAGCGGGGGCGCGTCGTGACGGCGTCGAGCAAGAAGGCGATCGAGCTGCCAACACCCGGGGGGAGGGGGAGGGGGTGGAAGGTGATCGCCGGCGACTCGCTCGCCCAACTCCCCAGGATCGGCGACCAGACCGTCGACGCGGTCGTGACCGACCCGCCGTATGGCATCGACTTCCAAGGCGCCGACTGGGACGGCCGCGTAATCCGCAACGCCGCCCAACACGCCAGCGGCGAGCGCTTGTCGGCGGGGGAGGCCTTCCAGCAGTGGACAGGCCTCTGGGCTGGCGAGTGTCTGCGGATCCTCAAGCCCGGCGGTCACCTCCTCGCGTTCGGGGCGCCGCGGACCGTCCACCGCCTCGCCGCCGGCGTTGAGGACGCCGGCTTCGAGTTGCGCGACACGCTGATGTGGCTCTACGGAACTGGCATGCCGAAGTCCCGCCGCCTACCGGGCGGCCAAGGCACCCAGCTCAAACCGGCGTATGAGCCGATCATCCTCGCCCGCCGGCCACCCGACGGAGCGGTCGGCCGCAACATCGCCCGCCACGGCACCGGAGCGCTCAACGTCGACGCCTGCCGCGTCAACGACCGCTACCCAGCCCACCTCGTCCTCACCCACACACCGCTCTGCGACGAGGACTCCTGCCATCCCAGCTGTCCGGTCCCGCTGATCGACGACTCCGCCCACGCGCGCGGCACCCGGGCGGCGCAGCGGATGAGCCGGCTCTTCTACTGCCCCAAGGCCAGCCGCGCCGAGCGCAACGCCGGCTGCGACCACCTACCCGCCAGACCGCTCGACCTCTTCCCCAACGCCCACCCCACCAACCGACAGCCCGCCAGCGCCGCCAACGACCACCCGACCGTCAAGCCACTCGACCTCATGCGTTGGCTCGTGCGTCTGGCCACCCCACCCGGCGGGATGGTGCTCGACCCGTTCTGCGGATCGGGCTCCACCGGCGCCGCCGCGGTACTCGAGCAGCGCCGGTTCGCCGGCATCGAGCGCGACCCCAACTACCAACGCATCGCCCGCGCCCGCATCGCCCACTGGGCCACCAACGAGGCCGGAGAGCGGGATGGGCACCCTTGACCGCGACGACATCGAGCGGATCGCCCGCCGCGTCGCCGAGCTCGTAGCCGCCCGGCCACCCGCCGCGGCCCGCTACGTCGACGCCGCCGAAGTCGCGCGCGTCCTCGGCGTCGAGCGCGACTGGGTCTACGCCCACGCCCGCCAGCTCGGCGCCGTACGCCTCGGCGGCCCCCAAGGCCGGCTGCGGTTCGACCTCCAACAGATCACCCGCGACCTCGCCAACACCACCAACCCGCCGCCAACGAGGCGGGCCGGCCGGCGGTCGGCGGGGACTGGAGACCTCCGCGCAGCAGAGCTAACGTCGCCGAGCCGCCACGCCAACCGGCACGACCCACCAGGCGGCCCACATCGACGATGACCACCGACCACACCCCCCAACGGCAAAGGATCTGAAGCCGTGGGACGGGCAGCCACCGGAACGATCCTCACCATCACCCTCGCCGACGGCACGATCCAGTTCCGGCTCCGGTTCCGCGCCGACGGCGACCGCCACGACCTCTACCTCCACGAGCGCCGCGACTGCGACTGCGGCTGCGGAGGCGGATGGAACGAGCGCACCGCCCGCGTCGAGCTCGACAACATCCTCGCCCGCGTCAAAGCCGGCATCTGGACCAGACCATCACCGCGACGCAAGCCTGCCGTCCAGGAGCCCGAGCCAGGTCCGCCGCTGTTTCGCGACTACGCCGCCGACTGGCTGCAGGCAAAGCGCGAAGGGATCCTCGGCGACAAGCCGCTCAGCCAAGCCACCTACAACGACTACCGCTCCCGCCTGCACGTCCACCTCCAGCCCTACTTCGGCGACTACCGCCTCGACGAGATCGACCGCGACACCTGCCTCGCCTTCAAGGCCCACAAGATCCGCGAGGCCCAAGAGCTACGCGACGCCATCGCAGCTGGCGCCGTCATCCGCGACCACCGCGGCCGCCGCCGCGACCCCACCGGACCAGCGATGCTCAAGAAGCTCATCACCGCCCTGACCTCGATCCTCGACGAGGCAGTCGAGGACGGCCACATCACCACCAACCCCGCCCGCAGCCGCCGCATGCGCGTCCACGTCCCCAAACCCAAACGGACCTTCCTCGAGATCGACGAGCTCGCCGCACTCGAGGACGCCGCCGCAAGCCAAGAGCGCGACCCCACCCGGTCCACTCCCGACGACGGCTCGACCCAGGCCAAGGTCGCCAAGCTCCACCAGGACGGCAAGCGCCCCACAGACATCGCCGCCCAGCTCGGTCTCGCGAAATCGACGGTCAGCTACCACCTCGACCAACTCGGCATCCAACCCCAGCCCTACATCGGCCGCAAGGCGCTCGTCACGACCCTCGGACGGTCCGGCGTCCGCATCAGCGAGCTGTGCGACCTACGCATCGGCCACATCCGCCTCCACAACGCCAGCGGCGCCCGCTTCCACATCACCGACTCCAAGACCGAGACCGGCATCCGCCACATCGAGATCACCCCAGACCTCACCGAGACCCTCATCATCCACATCGACCACCTCCGCCGAACTGGCAAACCCACCGCACCAGACGCCTGGGCCTTCCCCAACACCCGCGGCGGACGCCTATCCCGCCAACGCGCCGCCAAGATCCTCACCGACGCCGCCAAGGCCGCAACCCGTCGCGTGCACGCTCGCGGCAACCCACCGCTCCCTCACGTCACGCCCCACACCCTCCGCCGCACCTACATCTCCATCGCCCTACTCGCCAACAACTTCGACGTCCTCTGGGTCATGAACCAAGTCGGCCACGCCGACTCCAAGATGACCCTCGACGTCTACGCCAAACTCCAACAACGCGTCAAACGCCAACATGGTGCCGCCTTCGACGACCTAGTCCGGGAAGCTGGGGCTTCGCGAACCACGGGTGGCATCAGCTCAAGCGCAGACAGCCGACGCCCGCCGGAGTGAACTGTAAGCCGCCCGCGGACGATGGACATCGCGGTTGAGCGGTGTCACGCGGTCCTCGATGCGGCGTGCGACCGAAGACCGTTGGATAGGCAGATCACCTCCGTCAGGCACTGAGCATTGGTTCCAGACCGTCCGGTGCCTTACTGCGCTTGGCCTTGAAGTCGTAAGCCACGCTGCGCGCCGTGAGACCAGCTGCGAGCGCGTCCGCAAGGGTGTCGTCGGTCTTCGCTGCTAACGAGTGACCAACTGCTGCTGCCACCAATCCTGCGAACGCGGGCAGTACAATCTCGAGTGCCGGTCCACGGACCTCGGCTCGATGCACAGCGAAGTTCCGGATCAGGTAGGCGCGATCGCATACTGAGACGAGGCGGTTAACGAGTCGATCGAAGTCGTTGCGTAGTCCCGATCCACCGTCCCAGGCCGTGATGAGCTTGAAGCGGGCCCAGCCGATAGCGTCTCCGGCATCCGCGAGGGCCTTGTCGAGTCCGGGAGCGTCAGAAGTGAGCTGGCTCACGATCCACTCGACCTCGCCTCCCTCGGGTGCTGCTCCTAACCCCGCGGCCTCAGCGCGTCCGGCGAGCCATAGGTGGACGTCGCGTGCGTAGACGAACTGCCCGAGGCCAGCCATAACATCGCCGGCGTGCCAGCCTGGGTCATCGGCCACTCCGCCATATAGTGCATCGGCTGCGGTCCACAGGTCGACGAACGCGGTCTGCGGTGGTGCCGTCCGAGCTTGGGCAAGCTGGTCGAGCGCGTCGTTGAGTCGTCCGCTCGGATCGTCCTCGCCGGGACGCCATTGCTCTACGCCAGGGGGGCGCACCTCCAGCGGCTCGCTCGGAAGCTCCAAGACATGGGTCTTCGTCGTGTGAGTGTCATAGACGACTGCGACAGTTGGATCGGCCACCTTCCGTCCCATCAGCCGCCATGCGCCTACGGCACTGCGTAGCTGCTTGTCGACGATTCGAACAGCGGCGTCGGGGTCGGCCGCCTCGACATTCGGGAAGTGCGAGACGGCCTGGGCCGCCGACACGGTCTTCAGCACCTCGTCAGCGTTTTCGGGAGCCCACTCCCGGATGATCTCAATTGCCGGTTGCACCTGGATGCCTCGCAGGCGGGCTGTGTTGGACTCCTCCGACAAGTCGGTGAGAGGGGTCAGGACGACGAACTCACGGACGCGACCGTGATGATGAGCATCCAGCGTGTCGAGGATGGCATTCGCGAGCGAACCATCTTTCGCGTAACGCACCTCCACTTCGGCGAGGACCGCCTCCCGCCAGCTACGGGAGTGCCGATTGTAGACCAGCTCTGCGTCAAGTTGACACACCAGGTCGTCGAGGCGACGGAAGTCCACCTGGCTGTGCCCAGCAGAGTCAACGACTGCCGCCAGATGCGCGACTAGGCCTTGTACGTACTCTGGCTGATCGAGGTGGTCGAGAAATGCCTTAAGGAGGCCAGGCCCGAGTGCCCCGGGCACGAAGCCCTTCGTCGAGGTGTGCTTGAGCTTGCTGGCATACCCAGCGATCTCTGGGTACCGCTTCGCTAGGTAGGGATCCTCGCTTTCAAGCAGCGCCTTCACCTCGTTAAGGAGCTTCTCGACGACTCCGTTGACACGCACGGCGCCATCGCGGTTCGCCTCGGAAAGGTCGCGCAACTCGGCGAGTCGGAGCCGCACACCCACCTCGGTCGCACGGGTCCACCACGGCCCGGCGCCGCCGCAGAGCTCCCTCCAGCGCTGGAGTACAAACAGGGCCGCGTGTTGCTCGGGGGGAGAGCTCAAACGCTTTCTCCCACCAACGTTCGCAATGAGATCACTGGCAGTTCTTCAAGGCCGCCGGCGCCATGGAGCTGGAGCATGTGGGTGGCGCCGTGAGGATCCCGGTCGTCGATCTTCTCCACCTCGACTGCTCTCCTACCGAGGCGTTTCGCGTCGGCGTCCCACACCACGGCGAGGTCGGCGCTGGCCGCTGATCCGTCGTCGCGCTCCAAGTCGCGCATGATTTCGCCGAGATGGGTGCCGAAGAGCACGTGCATTGCGTCGTTGCTTCCTCCCTCAACGGGTAGGACGATCGAGTCGCTGGTATCCGGGAAGAGCCCGGTCTGGACTGTTCGCAACGGAGGCAAGTAGCCATTCCCGCGACCGAGCAGCTCATGGAAGAGTGCAAGCACGCCTAGCTGCTCCCGAGGATGTTTGAGGTAGGGAACGTGGCTGTCGAGGTCGGGGCGGTCCAATGCCCGATCTACTAACGCACGGAAGACGGCGTCGTCGGCGGGTTGGGCGAGAGGTTGTAGGTGCGGGACAACGCTGACTAGCCTTGCCTTCCATGCGTTCTTGACGACCGACTTCAGCTTCGCTTTCTGTCGCCCCGCCAGGGTCTTGCGTCCTAGGTCAAGCTTGAGTTCATCGTCCTGGAGTAACGCGAACATCCGTCGCTCATAGGTGCGGGGCTGGATGACGTCTGGTCGGAACTCGACGCCTGTCGGCATCCCTAGTGTGGCTACGTAGTAGCCTTGCCACTCGTTAGGGAAGAATTTCCCCTTCTGGCGGCGCGCGTCTCTGATCTTTGCCATGTCGCGGCCATCGATCGCGAAGAAGTAGACCTTCACGTCGCGGCCGCTATCCGACTTGACGACATCGACATAGCGGACCGCTGCTCCTCGGACGCGGCGCGCGCGCTCGTCCGCTCCCAGATCCTCGATGTCCTCGATCTTCACTACACGCTTGGCCGGTATCAGCTCCTCTGGCGTCGCGTACGCGTATTTAACTTTGATCGGGCTCTTCGTCTTCTCGCCCTGCTCATCCGTGTAGTCGAGCGTCACCTGAATGTTCGTCGTTGGTGGTAGTGCCGTGCCGAACTTCTCTCCGAAGAGGGGTCCCGTATTGCCTATGGCTGTCTGGGTGCGCAGCATCCATATGAGCTCTTCGCACTCGAGATCGAAGAGGTCGACGTCGAAGTAGTCGAAATCGATGTCTCCGACTGTTACGACCGTGTACGTCGGTGAGCCGTGAAGCCGGTCAGGCTTATTGGCTACCGCTTTGCCAATGGGCTTGTCGGTCTGGCCCCCGCCGTGCACCCAGCGCTCGCCTCCCTTGACCACTACGTCGTAGCGGCCCGTTCCGTCGCAGGTCCGGATGCGCAGATCGTTAGACGCGAGAGCGAGGAAGCTCAACCCGACCCCCTTATGTCCACGGGATCGGCTTGTCGCTGCGCGCTGCTGTGGCCCCGCCTTGCGCGTGACGTTCGGAGTCAAGACCATTTGTAGGTCGGCGTGCGACATGCCCGTTCCGGTGTCGAGGACGCTGAACGTACGCGCATTCCGGTCGAACCGGATGTGGATACGCGCAACGACCGCGGCGTCCTCGCCTGCTAGAAGGCGCCGGGCGTCGACGGCGTCCGCCGCGTTCTGGAGTGCCTCGGCGAGGAAGTCCGAAGCCTTCGAGTAGCTTGAGACGACGTTCTCTGCCTCACGGAGTTGCTGCGCTAAGGCATCGACCTCTTCTGGGGGACGGGTACTGAGGAAGTCGATGTCCCACCGCTCAGCCCCCTCTCTCGGCATGCGGGGATCCTACTATCGCACCGCATCCGATGCATCGAATACTGTCGCCCGTGAACGCTGCGGACGCGGCGCTTCGCAGATCTTTGCGGCTGACGGAGTCAGCACGCACGGCAAAGGAGAGCAATGAGCGCTGAGGTACGGCAGGCGACGATTGTCGCGCAGTACGCCCGAAGGATCCCAGATCCCACGCTTCGTGACGTGGAAAGGCATGTGATGTTCGTTAGAGCGCTTGACATGCCCGCGGGTCTGCCCAAGGATCCGAACCCTCGCGAGCAGAAGACAAACCGCATCGTCTATCGAGAGGTTGGCAAGCACCTGCTCAACGAGGAGGGGACGAGCAACACGTTTCATCTCAAGAACAAGGGCATCACCCTGATCGCTGATAGCGTGCGCCGTAGCAGCGAGGACGAGCAGGCCTACGAAGTCAGCTTCAGCGAAGGTCAGGGGATCGTTGATGGCGGCCATACTTACGAGATTCTGCTTCAGAGCCGGCAGGCGATCGAAGACCGAAGCGATGTCGACGAGACGGATGCGATTGAACAGTTCGTCAAGGTCGAGATAATTACTGGCCTGCCAAGGGACCTCGTTCCCGAGATCGCCGGGGGGCTGAACACCGCCGTCCAGGTTCAGGCCATGAGTCTCGCTGACCTTCGCGACGAGTTCGAATGGATCAAGGACGAGCTCGCGGATGAGCCGTACGCGGAGCGGATCTCCTTCCGCGAGAACGAGGATCGCTTGTATGACGCCCGCGACATAGTGGTGTTGCTAGACCTGTTCAACATCTGGGAGTTCCCGAACCATGGCCGTGAGTATCCGCTGCGTGCGTTCAGCTCCAAGGCTGCTGTTCTCAAGGCCTACCTGGACGACCAGCGGCACAATGGTGGCGACACGTACCGCAAGCTGCAGCCGATCCTTAGGGAGATCCTGGAATTGCGGGATACGATTTCCTTTGAGGCGCGTGAGCTACATAACAAGGGCGGCGGTAGCGCAGGCAAGCTCGCGTATGTAGAGGGCCGGTCTCGCGGGACGTTCTGTTTCCCCTTCATCGGTGAGGAGGGGCAGTACCGTCTCCGGCTAGGGGCGCTCTTCCCGATGCTAGGATCGTTCCGCTGGATGGTGGAGGAGGGGTCCGACGGGAACGCGCAATGGGTAGGAGGATTCGGCAATGTCCTCGCGCTGTGGAGGGAGCTGGGCGTGGAGCTGATGAAGGCGACCCAGGGCACCAGTGAAGAGCTCGGGCGCAACCCGAACGCCATCGGCAAGTCTCGAAACCACTGGGCGAACCTTCACTCGACGATCGCTAAACACCAGCTAATCGGCGCTCGCTGATCAAGGCGAGGCGGGGCGCTTTGCGCGCCACCCCGCCTATGCCGCCGCAGCGATCCGGTGCAAGTCGACGGTCGCCGCTGCGAGGGAGCTGAGGGCGGCGTCGATCGCGGCTTCGGTGGTAAAGCGTCCGAAGCTCAACCGGACGCACTCATTGGCGTCCTTGGGGCTTATGCCCTGGGCGAGCAGGACGTGTGACGGCTCCACCTTCGTCGTGGCGCAGGCCGATCCGCTCGAGAACGCGACAGTTTCGCGCGTTGCGTGCATCAGGGCGCGCGCGCCGATGCCGGGAATGCGCACGCTGAGTGTCTGGGGTAGCGATCGCTCGACTGGTGCGTTGGGCCGCACGTCCACGACGTTCGACAGGCCCGCGGACAAGCGGCGTTTAAGCTCGACCTCCCGCTTCGCGTCGGCACTACGCTCGCGCCTGGCCAGCTCGGCCGCGACGCCGAGTCCGACGATGCCCGGGACATTGGCGGTGCCCGGCCGCAGGTTGTGCTCCTGGCCACCGCCATGAAACAGTGGCGCGATTTTCATCCGCTTTCCTCGCTTGCGCACGTAGAGCGCTCCAACCCCCTTCGGGCCGTACACCTTGTGGGCGGACAGCGCTAACAGGGAGATGCACGCCTGGTCCACGTCCAGGGCCAGGTGACGGGTGCCCTGCACGGCGTCACAGTGGAACGACACCTCGGCCTCAGCACAGATCTGGCCGATCTCGGTGACCGGTTGGATTGCGCCGGTCTCGTTGTTCGCGGCCATCACGCTTACCAGGGCGGTCTTGGGGGTGAGCAGGCGGCGCACCTCGTCCGGTTCGACGATCCCGTCTGCTGAGACGGGGACACGCGTAACGCGTGCCCCAAACAGGCCTGCCGGCCCGAGCACGGCAGGGTGCTCGATCGCACTCACTAAGATCTGAGCGTCCTCGCGCGTTCGCGCGACGGCGCCAAGGATCGCGAGGTTGTTGGCCTCAGTTGCTCCGCTCGTAAAGACGATCTCGCTGGGCGCGGCACCGATCAGCGCCGCGACCTGCTCTCGGGCGTTCTCGACCGCCTGCTGGGACTCATGTCCGTAGTAGTGATCGATGCTGGCCGCGTTGCCGACAGCGGTCGTGAGGTAGGGGAGCATGGCCTCAAGCACGCGCGGATCGACCGGCGTCGTCGCGTTGTAGTCGAGGTAGACGGGCTTCACCAGGCGACCAGATCCGTGATGTCGGCGAGGGTGCGAACCCTGCGCTGTAGCAATGCTAGCCCGCGGTTGATGTGCGCCCGAAACCAAGCTGCCTCATCTTTCGCGTTCGCGGGCTCCTCTAGCGCTATCCACTCGCGGAGGTAGGCGATGAAAAGTCGGTCCCACTCGCCGGTGAGGGTGTAGCGGTTGAACTCGACGCCTCGCTCGTCGTAGGACTTGGGATCGGGATGTCCTGGCTCGGTCAGGGACAGGCAGAAGCCCAGCCGGCACAAGTACTGGTGGGTGAGGCCAGTGCGGGCCTTCATCGTCTTCAGTACCTGGGTTGAGCTTTCGTCGAGCTGGATCTTCTTAGCGAGCATCGGACTGGACCTCCTCGGCGGAACTGAAGTAGCCCTGCTCGATCCGGGTGGCCGCTGTCTCGAGGTCGTGGGTAAGGGAGATCCGTCGCGCTGTGACGTCGTCGAGCTGCGCGGCGGCAGCGACGTCGACCTCGGTATCGGTCGACAGCACGACCACCTGATGGCTCACGTGGGGGAGGTACTCGGTGAGCAGCCGACGGCGATGCTCTGCGTCGAGGCGAGCGAGTGGCGTATCGACCACAACCGGTAGGGGCCGTCGTGATGCCTGGGAGAGCGCCCACAGGATCGCGATCGCGAGCAGCTGCTTCTCGCCGGCGGACAGGCGCTCCTTCGGCAGCTCCGTTCCGTCCCAGCGGATGACCCTGATCCGGAAGCTCTCCCGATCGATGACGATACCGCTGAGCATCTCGCCTTTACGCGAGAGGCGGTTGAAGTAGCGAGCGGCGTCGAGCTCGATCTGTTGCAGCCGTTGCTGCTCTGACCGTCGGCCGTACTCCTTGAGTAGCTCGATGGTGCGCAGAGCCAGTCTGGCTGACTTGACTCCCTTGGTGACCTTCTCGTCGGCGTCCTCGGCGCGTTGAAGCTCGCGTGCGGCGACCTTCAGCTCGTGCTCGGCTTGGCGGTGCTCATCATCGACGCGGTTCATGTCGGCCTGGAGAGTCCCGAGGAGTCGCTCCGCCTCTTGTAGATCGGAGATCACCGGTGCGAGCGCCTCGTCGTCGGGAACCTGAGCCAGCTTGCGCTCGGCCCGGTCAACCTGATCCTGGGCGGCGCGTAGCCGCTTACCCAGACGAGCCGCGTCCGCGCGAACTGCGTCTCGGACGAGGTGCAGCTGATCGAGCATGACCGCGCGCTCGGCTGCAGTCACGTCGTGCAAGCGGGCTGGCGCGGCCTTCGAGCGCACGCCAAACGTCTCGCGAAGAGTTTCCAGAACAGAGTCGTCGGTCTTGCTCTGGAGCCTGCGGCGCAACTTCGGTGCCGCGGCCTTGAGCCGACGCGCGATGATCTCGTTCTCCTCTGCGGCTTGCTCGACATCGAGCCGTTGCTCCACGCTATCGGCGATTCGCTGGGCAATCGCAAAAGGCAACAACCCCGTCACCAGCCCACGGAGTTCCTCGCCCGCTGCAGCCGTCTCAGCGGCCGCCTTGCGTGCGGCGGCCTCCGTCGCGGCGCGCTCCGCCGCGAGGGCGCCTCCCTCGCGCGCGAGACGATCACGGATCCGAGCGATTCGCGCTTGAATCTGATCTTCGCGTGACTGAAGGTTGGCGCGCCGGTCGAGAACCTCCGCCAGCTTCGCCTGGGCCGCGTCGTGCGCGGCCCCTGCTTGAGCGAGACGCTCCTGAAGGGCACGACGTTTGCCCTTTGCGGTGCCGCCAGCGAAGCGTTTCAGGTCCGCTTGGAGCTGGCCTATGAGGTCGAGGCCCAGTAGGCGCTTGACGGCATCCGCAAGCAGCTCGCCGTTCTCATCGTCTGCCAACGCTTGAATCTTCTCGCCGTCGAAAAGGAAGAAGCCCGCCAGGCCAGGCGGCAATAGCGAGTCCAAGAAGTCTTGCCGAGAGGTATCGCTGAAGTCGTCGACATCCTCGCCGTCCACGGCGATGGTCAGGCGCTCCTGGAGGCGCCCCTTATTGGTGCGCCGCCAGCGTCTAGTCACGACGTACTCGGACTCGCGCGCGCTGTGGACGTGCGTAAAGGACAAACTGACCGAGCATGCCTTCGCCGGCTCGCCATTGGGGCGAACGTGGAAGCGCGAACCAATATGGCCGTCGTAGCGCTCCCGGGAGACGCGATGTCCCAAGGCCCGGCGTCCGTGCAGACACAACGTGAATGCCTCAAGCAGCGTCGTCTTGCCAGCGCCGTTGGTTCCCCCGACGAGCACGATTGGACGTCCCGGCTCGGTGCGCAGGTCGAGGCGCTGGCGGCCCGCGTAGAGGCCGAAGTCCTCGAGCTCGAGCGACTCGAAGATCACGCCCGCGCCTCCTCGCGAGCGATCTCCGCGGCAATGTCGGCCTCGCTGCGCCACTCCTGAGAGAAAGCTGCTTCGATGCGATCCATGATCTGCGATCGGCGCTGAAGTCCTTGCAGCTCCCGCTCGGTATCGATCAACTGCTTGACCAAGCCAAGTGGTACCTCGTGCTCGAGGGCAAGCTCGCCAAGCAGGGCCTCGTCATCTGCATCCAAGCTCGGCTGGTCGTCTTCGGGTAGATGGAGCTCTAACCCGGTCTCCTCGCGATATAGCTCGGGGAGCGTGTCGTGCCAATCATGGCGCTCGTAGCGCCAGATCCGGCGGATCTCGCGGAGCTCCTCCGCACTGATCAGCTCCACCATTTGATCTGCTGGTGCCAGCTCGCGCGTGCGCTGCTCCGCGCGTAGCAGCTCGCGCAGGATCTCCTGGCAGAACTCGAGCTTGTAGGGGCCACGGACGAACGGGTCGTCGGTGTCGCCGTAGTCCTTGATCATCGTCGCTCCGTTGCGACGGACGTGTTGTCGAACCTCGGCCTTGCGCTTGGGGTCCTGGGTGTCGGCTAGCAGGTCGCGGAGGTCGAGTAGGGGCTCGAGCCACTCGTCGCCGTTGTCGACCATTGCCTCCATCGCCTTGTCCTTCGTCACGACGGTGCAGACCCAGCAGCCAAACCGGGAGCTGCCGCATGAGGGGGTCGAGGTGTCGACAACCAGAGGGCACTCGCCCGAGGCTGAGTTGCGATACAGGGCCAGCAGATCATTGTTGTCGCGCCCCCACGGATTAGGGACTTGCAGCAGGTAGGCCCACACATCGTCGACCGAGTAGTCCCGAATCGGCGTGTAGACGAAGGCGTTTGGCAGCGTGCTGTGGCGCGATAGCAGTGAGTCCTTGATTGCTCGAAGGCTCATTACCTGGGCGCGGGTGGCGCTCTCCTGTCGTCTCACGCCAAGCAGCAAGACGACCTCTCCGTGCTCGGCGACTCGTTCGAGGATGAAGCGGTTTGCTGGGCTGATCTTCATGCGTGCCGTGCACCAGCGAAAACGCGATGACGGGGCGGGGTAGCCCTTGCCGATCAGGTTGACCCAGAAGGACTCCTCCAGGCTCGGCACGACCTTGTGCGCTGAGATGGGGAGACCCTCTTGCTGGGCATGGCTGTTGATGAGGTCCAGCGCCTCGGAGAGGAAGTCGATGATCACCGGTGTCTCGACCTTGGTATCGCCGGAGATCACATATACGTGCTTGCGCCGCTCGCTTGGCTTCAGTCCGCGCAGGGCGTACCAGACGAGCTGAAGCGCCACCGTCGAGTCCTTGCCGCCGCTGAAGCCGAGCACCCATGGCCGATCGTCGGTCAGGTAGACCTGACGGATCTCCTCGAGGGTCGTTTCATAGAGAGTCTTGCGGTCAGTCTCAGGCTGCGACATTCTCTTCCTTCGAGAGGCTGGCCTCGAGGGCGAGCTCGGTCGACGACAGGAGCAGCCCCGACTGGCGCCGGAGGACGTTCGTCGTGAGGACGAGGCTGGGCCTGGACTTGCTGATCCGGCCGTTCTGAAGCGCGCGCCCTTCCCACAGTGGATTCGAGCGTGCCCAGTCGACCGCGTGGAGCTTGCGGAGATCGCTCTGCCATGACTCTGGGCGTTGAGCGATCAGCTCACCGCCGACGAGCCCGAGCGCGTGGAGGGCGACAGCGTGGACGTGGATGTAGTCGCGGCGAAGATCGGCGGCCGTCTTGCCATCGCCGACGATGCCCCATCCGCAGATCAACTCGCCGACGATCTCCCAGAACTCGACGACCATGCGTTCTTGAGGCTCGCCGAAGTCCTCTTGCATCGCGCAGGACCGCAACAGCGCGTTGGTCGCTTGGTAGATCGCGCTCAGCGTGAACATGCACGACGCACGGTTCGAGAGGCTCGACTTGTCGAGATCGGTCAGCCCGTTGAAGGGGCAAACGCTCGAAGCAACGCGCCGAGCTATCTCCGCGACCTTGTCGCGATGGTCGTAGAGGACGTTGAGCGACGTGCTGGGGCGGATTCCATGGCGATTGAGGTCGGCAAAGATCTGCTGGCTCCGGACAAGCCCTGCGTCGAGGAAGAGCACCAGCGGGACGGACTCATTAGCCAGTCCGGGTGTCGTCTCTAGTGCCTTGGCGATTGCCGCCCGACGATGCTGGCCGTCGTTCACCAGGATGCGCGCGTCGGCGGGGACCACGAGCTCTCCTACGCGGGCTCCGTCCTGGAGAACCCCTTGGGCGTCAAACTGTACATCGGCATCGATGGAAGCGGTGATTGCGGACAGGACGTATGACTTCGGATTCTCGCTCAGGTATCGCGCGATCTGGGGCACCCGAGCCTTGTTCAGAACCCGCTGCGCCCGAAGCTCCGGGGGAAGGTCGGGCGGGTCGAAGGTCAAGAGCTGAGGGACCATGCGCAGCTGGCAAGCCGTCACGAAGTAGGAGCGGCCAGCTTGCGTCGCTCGAATGCTCGGGAAGCGAAGCTCAGTCGGCATGTGTGGAGCGGGCGTTGAGGAAGTCATGGAAGTGTCTCGTGCTCGGGGCAAGGTAGGCGTGAAGCCGGACGGACGCCTGGTCAAGGCGGCGCGACCATAGCTCTGCGCCGCCCGACAAGCGAGCGGCTCCCGCCGCGAGCCCGACACTTCCTCAGGGCTCTGCGCTCCCAACTCTGCCCCCCCAACCTCGGAACGCGAGGCGATTAGGACTCCGAATAGGACGTGGCGGCCCACAACACGGCCATCTGGCGCACCAAACAAGCGCCCTGAACTGGCCTAGAAAGTGCCCCATTTGCAGGCCTTCCCCCCGATGGCGAGACCCGGATTCGAACCGGGGACACCACGATTTTCAGTCGTGTGCTCTACCAACTGAGCTATCTCGCCAGGTCGGGGGATGGTATCCGGTCGGCGGCGGGCCGGTAGGGAGGCGGGCGCGGGGCTATACGGCGGCGTCGAGCGGGGCGGGTTCGCCGCCGGCCCCGGCGCCCTCGGCCCCGACCGCGTCGGTGGCGGGCCCGCCGCGCAGCGCCCACGCGACGAACACCGCGGCGGCCGCCAGCCCGGCCGCGGCGAGCGCCAGTCCCGCCCGGGCGCCCGCGTCGAACGCCGCGTCGCCGGCTGCGAGCAGCGCCGCGGCGCCCTCCGGCCCCAGCCGGGCCGCGGCGTCCTCCGCATGGCCGATCGAGCTGCGCGCCGCCTCCCGCACCGCCTCCCCGAACCCGTCGAGCCGGTCGCCGACCTCGCTCGCGTAGATCGCCGCCGACAGGCTGCCGACGGTCGCGATCCCCAGCGCGCCGCCGACCTGGCGCGCGAGCTGGTTGGCCGCCGATCCGTCGCCGGCCTTCGCCGGCGGCAGGTCGTTGAGGATCGTCGCCGTCGCCGGGATGATCGCGAAGCCGAACGCCGCCCCGTACACCAGCATCGCGACGCCGACGAGCGGGAGCGGCGTGTCGTCGCCGAACGGCATCAGCGCCAGGCAGCCGACCGCCGCCACCGCCAATCCGCCCGCGATCGACGCCCGCGCGCCCAGCCGGGCCAGCGCCGGCACCGCTCGCAGCGCCGGGCCGAGTCCGACCCCCAGCCCGACCGGGAACATCGCCACTCCCGCCGCAAGCGCGGTCCGCTCCTGCACGTACTGCAGGTACTGAGGCACCAGGAACATCACCCCGAGGAACGACGCGTAGAGCGCGAGCAGCGCGACCACGCCGCCCGCCACCCGCGGGCGCACCAGCACCCGCACGTCGAGTAGCGGCTCGTCGGCCCGCAGCTCGCGCGCGACGACCGCCACCGCGCCCGCCAGCCCCGCCGCGAGCGCCGCCACCACCGCCGGGTCGCCCCAGCCCTCGTGCGCGCCCTCCACGAGGAAGAACACCAGACCCCCGAGCGCCACCACCGACAGCGCCGCCCCCGCGACGTCGAGGGCGGGCGCGTCGGGCCGGCGCGACTCCGGCAGCAGCGCCAGCCCCGCCGGGATCGCGACCGCCGCCACCGGCACGTTGACCAGGAACACGCCCGGCCAGCCGACCGCCGCGATCAGCGCCCCGCCGAGCACCGGCCCGAGCGCCATCGCCAGCCCCGCCGCGACCGTCCAGATCCCCAGCGCGCGCGGCCGCTCGCCCGGCTCGAACATCACCGTCAGCAGCGACAGCGCCGGCGGCAGCACGAACGCGACCGCCACCCCCATCAGCACCCGCGCCGCGATCAGCGCGCCCGGGCTCGGCGCGGCCGCGCACAGCACCGACGCGACCGCGAACGCCGCCATTCCGGCCAGGAACACCCGCCGGCGGCCGAACCGGTCGGCGATCCCGCTGGCCACCGCGAGCGTTCCGGCGAGCGCGACGAGGAACCCGTCGAGCACCCACTGCAGCTCTCCGAGCGTCGCGTCGAGGTCGCGCGAGATGTCGGGCAGCGCGACGTTGACGATCGTCATGTCGACCGCGCTGACCACCATCGCTGCGCACACCACGGCGAGGCCGCGCCAGCGCAGCGCGGGGTCCCAGTCCCCGCCGGTGGGCGGTGCCTTCATGCGATAACCCTTACCGCCTGGCGGGACGGCGTCGCCCCGGCCCCCGCCGCCGAACCCGTGCGGACGCCACGCGGCCCTCTCGCCGCCCGGACGCTCCGCTACTCTCGCCGGTCATGCGCAAGCTCGCCACCCTCACCGCCGTCGCGCTAGCCGCGGCCGCCGTCGCCGCCGGCTGCGGGGGCGGCGACAGCTCGTCCTCCTCGCCGCTGGGCAACGCACTCGGCTACCTGCCGTCCGACAGCCCGTTCGCGATCGCGATCGACACCGATCCCGACCGCCTCGACGAGGCGAGCGACCTCGCCGACGAGGCCCAGGGCGGCGACGGCCAGCTCGACGCGCTGCTGAAGCAGGCGCTCGGCGACCGCGCCGACCAGCTCGAGGACCTCAAGGATGCGCTCGGCAACCCGTTCGTCGTCGGCGCGACCAACACGCGCGAGTTCCTCGAGAGCCCCGAGGGCAGTGACCAGGCGTTCGTCGGCGCGATCCAGGCCGAGGACGGCGACGCGCTCCAGAAGCTCGTCGAGGGCGACCGCGCGACCGAGGACGGCGAGGTCGCCGGCGCGACCGTCTACGTCGACGACTCCGGCGACCCGTTCGCGATCGACGGCGACACCCTCGTCGTCGCGGGCGACCGCTCCCAGCTCGAGGCGGCGCTCACCGCCCACGACGAGGAGAGCGGCCTCAGCGAGGACGACTTCGACGCCGCCACCGACGGGCTGCCCTCCGACGCCGTCGCGCGCGTCTACCTCAACATCGGCGGGATGCTCCAGGCCAGCCCCGACGCCGACGAGGCCCTGCGCTCGAAGTGGGTCGCCGCCGTGCGCACCGGCGGCATCGCGCTCGCGGTCGAGGACGACGCCGTCGCGCTCGACATCAACGTCAACACCGATCCCGAGGGCCTCACCGACGCCGACCTGCCGATGGCCGCCGGCTCCGACTCGCCGCAGGTGCTCGACCGCGACGCCGCGATCGAGCTCGCGCTGCGCGACCCCTCGCAGCTGCTCGCCTTCGCGCAGGCGACCGCGCAGGCCGTCGACCCCGACGGCTTCTCCGGCTTCACCGAGGGCAAGGCCCAGATCGAGCGCCAGCTGAAGATCGACCTCGACGACGACCTGATCGCCCAGCTCAAGGGCGACCTCGCGGTCAGCGTCGGCACCGACGGCAAGTTCGGCGCCCGCGCCGAGCTGACCGACCCCGACGCGCTGCGCGCCACGCTCGCCAAGCTCGAGCCGGTGCTGCCCGACCTCGCGCGCGGGATCGCCGGCGAGCGGGTCGGCTTCGCCGCTCCCAAGCAGGGCGAGGACTTCTACGCCGTGGCCACCGCCGACGGCGACCAGGTCGTCTTCGGCGTCGTCGGCGACGTGCTGGTGGTCGCCAACGACCCGAAGATCGCCGGCTCCGTCGCCCGGCAGGGCACCGAGGCCGTCGACGGGGCCAGCGGCGCGCTGGTCGTCAAGACCGACCCGCGCCCGCTGCTCGCCGGCCTGCTCGGCCAGGTCTCCAGCCTCGAGCTCGGCAACGGCGGCGACCTCGCCGACCAGCTCGGCGGCCAGCTCTCCAGCCAGCTCGGCCGCCAGGACGACCTCGGCGACCTCACCGGCTCGATCGAGGCCACCACCGACGGCCTCACAGGCAGCTTCCGGATCGAGACCGGCGACTGACGCGACACGCGCCGCGTCGGACTGCCACGGCGGACCTCGGTCAGCCCCGCCAGGCCAGCAGGAACGGCAGCGGGTCGACGGGCTTGCCGCCCTTGACGTACCAGCCGCCCACCCAGATCTCGAAGTGGAGGTGGGGGCCGGACGAGCGGCCGGTGCTGCCCATCTGGGCGATCTGCTCGCCGCGGCCGACGGTCTCGCCCGGCTCGACGAGGATCGAGCCCTTGCGCAGGTGCATGAAGACGTAGTCGCGGTCCTCGCCCGCGCCGGCGAGGACGATGTAGTAGCCGGCGCCCTCGGCCTGGAACTTGACGTAGCGGACCGTGCCCGCGGTGGGGGCGAGGATCGGGGTGCCCAGCGCCGCCGAGACGTCCTGGCCCTGGTGGATGTGGCCCGGGCGACCGGCGCCGAAGCGGCTGTCGGGGCCGCCGAGGCTGTAGTTCGAGCCGGCGACCGGGAAGACGTGTCCGGTCGCGTCGGTCGGGACGGTCGGTGCCGGCGCGGCCGGAGCCTGCGCGCGGCGCTTGGCCCGTGCCCGGGCCCGCGCGCGGGCCTTCGCCCGCGCCCGCTTGCGCGCCGCGGCCCGTCGGGCGGCGCGGCGCTTCGCCACGGCGGCACGACGCTTCGCCGCCGCGCGCCGCTTGGCGGCCGCACGGCGCTTCGCGGCGGCCTTGCGCTCGGCCTCGGCCTTCGCCTCGGCCTCGAGCATCCCGGCGCTCGCGCCGCCGGTCCCCGCGGAGTCCGTCTCGGGAGCGCCCGCGCCGCCGCCGGCGGGGCTCGTGTAGGTGCTCTGCGCCGCGGCCGGCGCGGCCGCGACGAGCAGCGCCACCGCCGCCGTCGCCAGGATGAGCGCGAACCGCCTCACCCGAACCTCGTCGGCGTGCCGGCGCGATTCCTGCGCGCTGCAAGGTTGCGCCCAGTCAGACGGCCAGGCGCGCCAGCAGCTCGAGCGCGCCGGCCTTGTTCAGCGGCTCGTTGAGGTTGCCGCACTTCGGCGACTGCACGCACGACGGGCAGCCCGACCGGCACGGGCACTCCGAGATCAGGGCTGTCGCGTCGGCGACGAGCGTCTCGAACATCCGGAACCCCTGGCGGGTGATCCCGACGCCGCCGGGATGGCCGTCGTAGATGAAGACGGTCGGCTTGCCCGTCTGGCCGTGGAAGGCGGTCGAGAGGCCGCCGATGTCCCAGCGGTCGCACATCGCGATCAGCGGCAGCACCGCGATCTGGGCGTGCTCGGCGGCGTGCAGCGAGCCCTGCAGCACGTCGAGCGGGAAGTCGCCGGCGAGCGCCTGCTCGGGCAGCTCGTACCAGAGCGCCTGGGTGCTGAAGCTCTCCGGCTCCATGTCGAGCGTGACGAGGTCGAGGACCTCGTGGTCGGAGACGCGCTTGCGCTGGAAGGCGATCACCTGCTCGGTCACCGACACCGTGCCGAACGACAGCGTCGCCGCCCCCACCTCGCGGCGGTCGAGGATCCGCTCGACGTAGGTGTCGGTCTCTTTCTTCGGCTGGGTGTAGTAGTCGCCGGCGAACGGGGTCACGACCGCGCGGCGGAGCTCCATGTCGAGCTCGGCGACCTCGTAGCCGCGGCCCATGTGGAGGTAGATCGCGCCCGGGTGGGCGGCCGAGCGGGCGCGCGCCGCCTCGACGGTGCCGATCACCTCGCCCGCGTCGGCGTCGACGACTGACACCGAGTCCGGCGAGGCCGAGCGCAGCGGGATCCGCGCCGCCGGGAAGCCGTCGCCGCGCGGCAGGTAGCGTCCGCCGCGCTCGCGCAGCTGGCCGAGCTTGACCAGCCGGTCGGCATACGCGCTCCAGCGCGGCCCGAGGAACTCCTCGTCGCCGGGGGAGAGCGGCAGCTCGTAGGCGGCGGCGCAGAGGTGGGCGAGATGGATCTCCTCGGACTCGTGGTCGAGGATCGCCGCCTCCACCGGCCGCTCCAGGAAGCTGTCGGGGTGGCGGCAGAAGAACTGGTCGAGCGCGTCGGCGCCCGCCACGTAGACCGCCAGGCCGGTGCCGCGCCGGCCGGCGCGGCCCCACATCTGGCGCAGGCTCGCGACCGTCCCCGGGAACGTGACGACGACCGCCGCGTCGAGCTCGCCGACGTCGATGCCCAGCTCGAGCGCGTCGGTCGCGACGACCGCCAGCAGCTCGCCGTCGACCAGTCGCCGCTCGATCTCGCGCCGCTGGGCGGGGGTGTAGCCGGCGCGGTAGGGGGCGACCCGCTCGGCGAGGTCGGCGCGGCCGCGGTCCTCGAGCTTCAGGCGCGTGAACTGCTGGATCAGCTCGATCCCGCGCCGCGAGCGCAGGAAGCAGATCGTCCGCACCTCGCGCTCGACGAGGTCGGCGAGCAGGTCGGCCGCCTCCCCGAGCGGCGAGGCGCGCGCCCCGGTCCGCTCGTCGATCAGCGGCGGGTTGATCAGCGCGATCTGGCGCTCGTGGCGCGGGGCGCCCTCGCGGTCGACGAGCGCGACCTCGCGGCCGGTCAGCCGCTCGGCCAGCTCGGCCGGGTTGGCGATCGTCGCGCTCGCCAGCAGGAAGCGCGGCTCGGTGCCGTAGGCGAGCGCGAGCCGCCGCAGCCGCCGTAGCACGTTGGCGACGTGGGAGCCGAACACGCCGCGGTAGGTGTGGGCCTCGTCGACGACGACCCAGGCGAGGTTGGCGAGCACGTCGCCCCAGCCCTGGTGGTTGGGCAGCGCCCCGACGTGGAGCATGTCGGGGTTGGTGAGGATCAGGTTCGAGCGGCGGCGGATCGCGGCGCGCTCCTCCTTCGGGGTGTCGCCGTCGTAGATCGCCGGGCGCAGGTACGGCAGCTTCAGCGCGTGCAGGGCGCGCGCCTGGTCCTGGGCGAGCGCCTTGGTCGGGTAGAGGTAGAGCGCGCGCGCCGAGGGGTCGTGGGCGAGCGTGTCGAGCACCGGCAGGTTGAACGCCAGCGACTTGCCCGACGCGGTGCCGGTCGTGACGATCGTGTCGGTCTCGTACGCGGAGGCGAGCGTCTCGGCCTGGTGGGCGTAGAGCTGCTCGATCCCGGCGCGGGCGAGCGCGTCGCGCAGGACGGGGTGCAGCTCGTCGGGGACCGCCGCCGGCCGCGCGCGCTGGGCGCCGAGCCGCGCGCGGGCGACCAGCCGCTCGTCGCGCTCGGCCGTTTCGAGCAGCGACTCCCAGGGCATTTCCGACCGCGTGACAGCCACTCGGTGGCATAGTACGGGCGGCGTGATCCGATCCTTCGACCACGCCGAGTTTCCGCGCGAGCGGATGCTGGAGGGAAAGCGCCAGACGCTGACCGTCGTGCTGCCCGCGCGCGAGGTCGCCGACACCGTCGGGGAGATCGTCGAGCGGATCCTCGGCCTCGACGGGCTCGTCGACCAGGTGCTCGTCGTCGACGCCGACTCCGCCGACGGGACCGCCGCGGTAGCGCGGGCCGCCGGCGCCGAGGTCGTCTCGCAGGCCGAGCTGGGCGGGGTGGCGGGCGAGGCGGCGCTGCCGGCCGCGCGGGCGTTCGAAGCGCTCGGCCCCGTCGACGGCAAGGGCGACGCGATGTGGCGGGCGCTCGCCGCCGTCCGCGGCGACCTCGTCGCCTACATCGACGCCGACACGCGCGACTTCCGCCCCGAGTTCGTCAACGGCCTGTTCGGGCCGCTGCTCTGCGAGCCGGGCGTGCGGTTCGTCAAGGGCTCCTACCGGCGGCCGTTCACCGTCGACGGGCGCGAGGTGCCCGACGGCGGCGGGCGGGTCAGTCAGCTGACCGCGCGGCCGCTGCTCGGCGCGTTCTACCCGCCGCTCGGCGACCTCGGCCAGCCGCTGGCGGGCGAGATCGCCGCGCCGCGCGAGCTGCTCGAGCAGCTGCCGTTCGCGACCCGCTACGCGGTCGAGACGGCGATGCTGATCGACGTGCTCGAGCGCGAGGGCGCCGGCGCGATCGCCGAATGCGACCTCGGCGAGCGGCGCAACCAGCATCAGCCGCTGCCGGCGCTGCGGCCGATGGCCGAGCAGGTGCTCGCGGTGATCTGCGAGCGCCTGCGCCGCGAGGGCCGGCTGCGCGACGGGGGGCCGGAGGACGGCACCGTCTACCGCCCGCCGTTCGCCGAGCTGGCGGGCGCGGCCGCCCCGGCGCGCGGCGTGACGGCCTGACCACGCGCGAAGCCTCGATCCATCGCCCGCCCCCGCCGGCCGCTCGAGGTTGCGCACCCATGCCGTGCGCAACCTCGAGCGGTTGCGGCGGCCGCCGCTTCGGTTGAGGTTTCGGCTGTCGGTCTAGGCTTCCCGCGGTGGCCGTCCGCTGCGTCTACACCGATCTCGACGGGACCCTGCTCGGGCGGGGCGCGTCGCTGTTCCACGACGGCGACGGCGAGTTCACGCTGCTCGCCGGGCGGGGGCTCGAGGCGTGCCACCGCGCCGGGGTCGAGGTCGTGCCGATCTCCGGGCGCCGCCGCGCCCAGGTGGCCGAGCCGGCGCGGCTGATCGGCGCGAGCGCCTACTGCTTCGAGATCGGCGGCGGGCTGGTGGTCGACGGGGAGGAGCGCTGGCTCTGCGGCGACTTCCAGCCGCGCGACGGGCGGACGCCGTGGCAGCTCGTCGAGGAGTCCGGCGCCCCGGCGCTCCTGCTCGACGCCTGCGGCGGGGCGATCGAGCCGCACACCCCGTGGGACCGCGGCCGCGAGGTCACCCACGTACTGCGCGGCCGCGTCGACGTCGACGCCGCCAACGCGCTGCTCGCCGAGCGCGGCCACGGCGGGGTGCGGCTGGTCGACAACGGCGAGATCGACGCCGACCGCAGCTGCTACCACCTGGCGCCCGCCACGGCCTCGAAGGCGGCCGCGGTCGCCGCCCACATGCGCGCCCGCGGCTACGCGCCCGACGAGTGCATCGCCGTCGGCGACTCGCGCGAGGACAGCGAGGTCGGCGCGGTCGTCGGCCGGCTCTACCTCGTCGCCAACGCCGACCCCACGATCCCCACCGCCCCCAACCACCGCCACACCGAGTCCGCCAACGGCGCCGGCTTCTACGAGGCCGTCGTCGAGGCGCTGATGGCCTGAGGCCGCCCGGCGCGCCGCCGCGCCCGCCGAGTTCTGGCCGTTCCCGGGCGCGTCCGCTCTTACCCGCGCAATGCGCGGCAAACGGCGGACGGGCGCCGGCGCCGCCGGGGAACGGCGGGTTGGAGGTTGAAACACCCGGCGGCGGCCGGTCGTATGGAGGGCGTGGGCTCGGTCGAGGGGAGGACGGTGGCGCCGGGGCGGGACGCCGGTGACGCGGTGGCGCTGGTCGCGGCGGCGCGCGACGGGTCCGCGGCGGCGGTCGAGGCGCTGGTGCGCGATCACTGGGAGATGGCCCACCGCGCGGCGTTCCTGGTCACCCAGGACGCCGCGGCCGCCGAGGACGTCGCCCAGGAGGCGATCCTCGCCGCGGTCGGCCGGCTGGACCGCTTCGACGCCCGCCGGCCGTTCGGGCCGTGGCTGCACCGGATCGTCGTCAACCGGGCGATCGACTGGGTGCGCGCCCGCCAGCGGCGCGGCGAGGTCGAGCCGGCCGCGGCGCCCGAGCCGGCGGCGCCCCCGCCCGCCGCCGGGCTGCCCGACGACGTCGTCGCGGCGCTCGCCACGCTCGACCCCGAGGACCGCGCCGTGGTCGTCCTGCGTCACCTGCTCGACCACGACTCCGGCGAGATCGCCCGCATGCTCGGCATGCCGCCGGCCACCGTCCGCACCCGTCTGCGCCGCGCCCTGACCCGGCTGCGGCCGCTGCTCGCCGACCGCGTCGAAGGAGGACCGTCATGAGCGACGAGCGGATCGCCGCCCTGCTCGCGGGCGCCGCCGTGCCCGACGCGACCGCCGCCCGCGAGGCGACCGTCGTGTCAGCGCTGCGCGCGCTCCGCGGCGAGGGGCCGGGGCGCCGGACGGGCAGCGGGAACGACCCGAAGCTCGGGAGGACGAGCACGGAACGGCCGGAGGGGGAGGCGCCCGCTCGGGCAGGCGCCGCGGGCAGTGATCCCGGGCGCGAGCCGGCCGCGCCGCGCCACCGCTGGCTGCCCCGCCTAGCCCGCCGCGGCTGGGCGATCGCCGCGCTCGCGGTCGCGCTGCTGACCGTCGCCGCCGTCAGCCCGCCGGGCCGCGCCGCGCTCGCCGGCGCCGCCGACCTGATCGGCAAGATCGGCGGCGCCCCCGCCAGCGACGGCGACGCCGGCCTCGAGTCGACCGTCCCGCCCGGCCAGCCCGGCTCCCCGACCGTCGTCGACACCGGCGAGGCCCCCGACGGCTCCCGCTACGAGTGGATCGCCTACCGGCGCGAGGAGCCCGACGGATTCGACACCTTCTGCACCCGCTTCGCATGGGTCGGCGAGCCGCTGCGCGATGCCACGGGGGGCTGTGGGTCCCCGGGTGCCTGGTCGCCCGGCGCCGTCTGGCTCTGGGGTCGTCGGACCAAGCCGCCGGCCGGAGGCGGCGGGGGAGGCGACTACATGCTGATCGGCGGGGTCAAGAACCGGGTCGGGGAGTTGCGGATCATCTATCGCCGTCCGGGCGGGGAGCGGGTCGACCTGCCCGTCGACCTCGCCCGCGTCCGCGGCCCGTTGCTGCGCCGCGCCGGTGGCACGCGGCCCTTCACGCTGGTCACCGCGTTCATCCCGTCCGCCTGGGTGCGCGCGGACCGGCTGCGCGAGCGGTACATGATCAGGTCGCTCTCGCTCGTCAATCCCGCGGTCCCCTACCCTCGCCTCTACCACCCGCGCTTCAGGCGCTGCATCGCGCGCCACGGCGGGCTCTTCCGGCGCGGTTGGATCGACGTCTACGCCTACGACCGCGCCGGCCGACAGATCGCGGCGCTGCGCAGCCGCACGACCAGGCCGCCGGTACCGGAGTGCGAGGCGCTGAAACGGCTTCCTCAGGATCGCGGCGTGCACCGCCTCACGACGCCGAAGGCGCCGCCGCCCGAGCCCCCGCCGCCGCGACCATCGACCTCGGACTGACCGCGGGCCGCCGCCGCGGTCAGGCGCTCGCGCTGGCGAGGACGGTCTCGGCGAGGCGGTGGCCGGCGGCGGTGAGGCCGGCGGGGTTGGTGGCCTCGGTGACGGTCTGGAGGTCGAGGATGCGCTCCTCGAAGGTGTCGAGGGTGCAGCCGCCGACGATCGCGTGGCAGGCGACGCCGGACTGGCGGGCGCGGGTCGCGACCTCGAAGACCGCCTTGCCCTGGAAGGTCTGGCGGTCGAGGCGGCCCTCGCCGCAGACGACCAGCGACGCGCCCGCCATCGCGGCGTCGAAGCCGACCGCGTCGAGCACCGCCTGGGCGCCCTGGACGAGGTCGGCGCCGTGCCAGGCCCAGAGGCCGCCGGAGAGGCCGCCGGCCGCGCCGGTCAGCGGCACGCCGCGCGGGTCGCGCGGCGCCTTGCGCGCCAGCCGCGCCAGCCGCTGCTCCAGCCGGCGCACGGTCGCGGGATCGGCGCCCTTCTGCGGGGCGAAGATCCGCGGCGCCTGCTCCCAGGCGTTGCGGGTGTCGCACCACACCTCGATCGGCGGTGCGATGCCGGCGTCGGCCAGCGCCGCCACCGCGCCCGCGCCGCCGTCGGTGGTCGCCGAGCCGCCGACGGTCACCACCACCCGCCGCGCGCCCGCCTCGACCGCCGCGACGATCAGCTCGCCGGTGCCCCGGGTCGAGGCCGCGAACGCGTCCCGGTCGGCCTCCTCCACGAGCGCCAACCCGCTCGCCCGCGCGCACTCCACGACCGCCACCGGGCCCGCGCCCGCCGGGCGCCCGCGCCGGCCCGACAGCCGCTCGAGCAGCGCGAAGTCGGCCTCGACCGGCCGGCCGAGCGGGTCTCCGACCGTCGCCGAGCGCAGCTCGCCGCCGAGCGTCGAGACGAGCGCCTCGAGCGTCCCCTCGCCGCCGTCGGCGACCGGCAGCTCGATCGCGTCCAGCCCGCCCGCGCGCAGCCCGGCCGCGATCGACGCCGCGACCCGGCCGGCGCTGTAGGTCCCCTTGAACTTGTCCGGCGCGACGAGGGCGGGGGCGAGCATCGCGCGACATGATCGCGCACCGCCGCCGCGCCCCGGACCTCGATGAGTAATAGGACCGCCCTAGACAGCACGGTTACTCATCGGGCATCCTGGGCCGGCGGCCTCGCCCGGCCGTACACGGGTGGCCGGGTCAGCCGCGGGCCGGCGCCCAGTCGACCGGCCCGGCCACGAGCGTGTGCGAGCCCAGCGGGCGGCCGAGGACCTGCTGGACGGCGTGGGAGGCGTCGAGCAGCTTCGCCAGGTCGATCCCGGTCGGGTGGCCCATCTCGTGCAGCATCGAGACGAGGTCCTCGGTCGCGACGTTGCCGGTCGCGCCGGGCGGCACCGGGCAGCCGCCGAGCTCGCCGAAGCTCGACTCGAACGAGCGGCAGCCCGCGTCGAGCGCCGCCACCACGTTCGCGAGCGCCTGGCCGCGCGTGTTGTGGAAGTGGGCGGTCAGCTCGCACTCGACATGGTCGGCGGCGCGGGCGAACAGCTCGGCGACCTGGCGCGGGTTCGCCATCCCGGTCGTGTCGGCGAGACCGATCTCGTCGGCGCCGGCGGCGGCGAGCCGGTCGCAGATCCCCAGCACGCGGTCGGGGTCGACGGCGCCCTCGTAGGGGCAGCCGAACGCGGTCGAGAGCACCGCGACGGTCCGCAGGCCCTCGCCGCGGGCGTCGGCGATCGTCGCGCCGACCCCGGCCAGGGACTCGTCCACCGAGCGGTTGACGTTCGCCCGGTTGTGCGACTCAGACGCGCTCAGGAAGAGGCTCACCTCGTCGATCCGGTCGCGCTGGGCGAGCGCCCGCTCGAGCCCGCGCCGGTTGGGCACCAGCACCGTGACAGACACGGTCTCGGGGATGTCGGCGCGCGCGAGCACCTCGGCGCCGTCGGCGAGCTGGGGGATCACGTCGGGCCGGACGAAGCTCGTCAGCTCCAGCCGCCGCAGCCCGGTGCGCGCCAGCAGCTCCACCAGGCGGACCTTGTCGTCGGTGGCGATCGTCTCGGGCTCGTTCTGGAAGCCGTCGCGCGGGCCGACCTCGCGGATGGTCACCGCCGCCGTGTCCGCCGTCACGGCGCCGGCACCTCCAGCGCCCCGGCCGCGACCGGCTCGCTCCAGTGCGCCCAGCGCTCGGTGCGGCCGTGCAGGGCGTCGTCGAGGGCGCTCTGGAGGCGGAGCGTCACCGGGCCGGGGCGGCCGTCGCCGACCACCCGGTCGTCGACCTCGCGCACCGGCGTCAGCTCGGCCGCGGTCCCGGTCACGAACACCTCGTCGGCGATGTAGAGCTCGTGGCGGCCGACGTTGCGCTCGGCGACCTCGAGCCCGAGGTCGCGTGCGATCGCGATCGTCGACTGGCGGGTGATGCCGTCGAGGATCGCGTTGCACAGCGTCGGCGTCGCGATCCGCCCGTCGCGGACGACGAAGACGTTCTCGGCGGCGCCCTCGCTGACGTGGCCGGTCGAGTCGAGCAGGATCGCCTCCTCGTAGCCGGCGCGCTGGGCCTCGACGCTCGCGAGCACCGAGTTGAGGTAGTGGCCGGCGGCCTTCGCCGCCGGCAGCAGCGACTCCTCGGAGATCCGCTGCCAGGAGGAGACCTTCGCACGGATGCCGTCGCGCTTGCCGGCCTCGCCGAGGTAGGCGCCCCACTCCCAGACGGCGATCGCGACGGTCGTGCTGGCGCCGAGCGGGCAGACGCGCATCGTGCCGTCGGCGGAGACGGGGAAGGCGATCGGCCGCACGTAGCAGGAGGCCAGCCCCGAGCGGGCGACCAGCTCGTGGGTCGCGGCGCGCAGCTCGTCGCGCGAGTAGGGGATCTCGAGCGCGTAGAGCGTCGCGGAGTCGAGCAGGCGGTCGAGGTGGTCGTCGAGGCGGAAGAGCGCCGGGCCACGCGGGGTGGCGTAGGCGCGGATGCCCTCGAAGACCGCGGTGCCGTAGTGGAGGCCGTGGCAGAGCAGCGGCACGGTCGCCTCCTGCGCCGGCATGATCTCGCCGTCGACCCAGGCGAGGCTCATACCGCCACCGCCTCGCCGGCCGGGGCGCTGCGCGCCGCTGCGATCCGGGCACGCGCCCGCTCGACGGCGACGTCGGCCGCGCGGCGGCGGCTGGCGCGCGCGTCGAGCAGCACCGAGCGGGTCCGCTCGCGCGCGGCGGCGAGCGCCCGCTCGAGCGCGGCCGGGTCGTCGACCGCGCGCCGCTGCAGGTCGGCGTGGACGAGGCCGCCGCAGTTGGCCATGAAGTCGGGCACGTAGAGGATCCCGCGCCGCGCCAGCGCCGTCGCGGCGCGCTCGCCGTCGAGCGGGTTGTTCGCCGCGCCGCAGACCACGCGGCAGCGCACGACCGCGGCCGCCTGCTCGTCGATCAGCCCGCCGAGCGCGCAGGGGGCGAGCACGTCGAGCCCGGCGGCCAGTACCGCGGCCGGGCTCGGCGCGCGCTCCATGCCGGCGTCGACCAGCGGCGCGGCGGCCGCGTCGAGCGGGTCGCAGCCGACGACGGTCGCGCCGGCGTGAAGCAGCATCCGCGCGAGCCGGCCGCCGACCTTGCCGAGCCCGACCACGCCGACGCGGCGGCCGGCGAGCCCGGGGTCGCCGTCGAGCGCCTCGAGCGCGGCGCCGATCGCGTCGAACACGGTGCGGGCGGTGGCGGGCGAGGGGTCGCCGTCGCCGCCGGGGGCGCCGCTGCGTCCGACGACGTGGCGGGTCCACTGGGCGACGAGGTCCATGTCGGCGGTCGTGGTGCCGACGTCCTCGGCGGTGATGTAGGCGCCGTCGAGCCGCTCGATCTCGCGCGCGAGGACGACGATCCGGGCGCGCCGCAGCGGGGCGGGCGCGCCATCGTCGATCAGCACCGCCTTGCCGCCGCCGAGGTCGAGCCCGGCCGAGGCGGCCTTCAGGGTCATCGCGCGCGA
>JAAYBF010000228.1 GCA_012718975.1 Solirubrobacterales bacterium
GCCTCCAACGCTCCCACAACTCCCGACGCTCAACCGCCGAATAGCCCCTGCGCATCCTCGCCATCGCAACCCCCTATCAACTCGAACAACGGACCGTGGAGTGTTGCGTTGACGAGTTGAGAACGGAGCGGCTTTTTTCAGGATCTCGCGCTCCTCCCGCAGCGTCTTGTTCTCGCGCCGCAGCCGGCGCAACTCATCCCGCTCGTCGCTGCTGACGCCCTCCGCACGCCCTTGATCGATCTCGCTCTGGCCACGCCAGTTGCGCAGCGTCTGCGGCGACACGCCGAGCTCGCGCGCGAGAACCGGCACCGACTTGCCCGACGACTCGAGCAACTCGACAGCCCGCCGACGGAACTCCTGCGAATACGAAGGCACCTTGGCCACAGCACACCATCCTCCCAGGCCCCAAAGGCCCAAAGGTCAAGTGTCCACCAAAGCGGGGGAAGACCAGACCGCTTCGCATCGTCGTGTTGCGCAACTGGCCCCACAGCGAACGGGTGTCCGGATTGGCCGACGGCAGTTGCTCCTGCACCAAACGAAGGGGCTGAGCCCGCGACGCCACAGGGTCATAGGACGAGGGAGTCGGCCGGGACCCCTGGCTGTAGACGAGCCTCAGCGTCGTGTCGTGGCGATCAGACGCCGACTTCCAGTAGTCGGGATCCGGCGCTTGGGCATATCCGCTGCCCGCCCCGCCCGCAAGGACCGCCAACGCGAGCGCAAGCGCTGCACCCCCCCCTCCCAACGCGCCAACGCATCTCGGCGCGCCGAAACACCCGCGAACCCTCAACCCTCATCTTTCCCCCACCACGTCGCCTACGGCGCCCGAGACCCGTATCCCGGCCAATCGGCGCTGACAGCTACAGCAGCCCTTCGACCGCGAAGCCGGATGATCCCCAGAGGGCCCCTCGACTGGGTGCGGTCGAAGGGCATTGGGACTCCACCCGCCGCCCACGTCCCAAACCCCCACGAAACCGCCCGAGTCCCCGGCTACGACCCATTCGCCGACCGCCGCAGATTCCGCATTCCAGAGCCTCAAATCGGCCCTCGCAGAGGGCCGCAGGTCTCGCTGAAAATCGTGGTGTCCCCGGTTCGAATCCGGGTCTCGCCATAGGGGAATGTCCTGCAAACCGGCCGCTTCTGGCTCGGGCCCGGAGGAGCAGCCTGTCGGCCGCCTCGCACCCAGCACCCCCGCCACCCACCAGAGGCCGCCGTGCATATACGCTACGCCCACCGTGTCGCGACCCAGCCCGAGCAGACCGAAGCCTCAACCCGCCAGCCTGTCGAGGATCGCGCGATCGTCCTCGATCATCTGGCGCAGGCGATCGCGGAAGGCCTTGTCCTTGCGGCGGTCCTCGATCAGCAGATCGATCGCCTCGCGCACGGTGTCGGACACGGACTTGGAGTCGGCGCGTGCGACAGCCTCGAGCTCGGCCGCCTTGTCGGCCGGGAGCCGGAGCGTCATCGCCTTGGTCTCCACGTCGCTGCCTCCTTGTCGAAATCGACCCACCCTGATGGCGCCCTGGTATCACGGTGTCAAGATCCCACGATAGCACCACGCCGGTCCTCGCACTCGACTTGGCCGACTACCTGCTGATCGCCGAGGCAATCCTTGACATCGACGCGGACCACCTCAAGCGCACCGCGAACCTCGAGCTGGTCGAATCGGCACTGGCGGCGCCGCTTGCCGGCTTCGGCGATCACGAGCTCCATCCCGAAGCAGCGACCAATGCCGCGATCCTCTGCTCACGACTCGTCCGCAACCATCCGCTTCCCGACGGCAACAAGCGCATCGCCTACATCTGCATGCGTGAGTTCCTTGCCCGCAACGACCTCCGCTGGCAACGACCGTCCGACGACGAAGCAGCCGAGATGGTCGAGGGCCTCGCCAGCCGCGAGAGCAGCGAGCAGGAGTTCGTCGCCTGGACAGCCCGCCACATCACCCAGCGGCCCTGACCGGCGCGATCAAGTGAGCACTTCTCGGTCGCGCAGGGCCGGACCTCGACCACCGCGCGCAGTTACCGATCGATCACATCCGCGATCGGCCCTTCGATAAGGAGCCGATCGGTAACACCTACTAGCGTGTCGTGATACTGCTACCGAGCGGTGACATCGATCGTCTCGAACCCCGCTGACTTCGGCCTGCGCATCCGCGAGCGCCGGCACGAGCTCGGCATCACGCAGGAGGAGCTGGCCGACGTCATCGGCGTCCATCGCCGTGTCATCGGCGACATGGAGCGGGGCAAGCCGACTCTCCAACTGAGGATCGCCCTCGCGGCAACACGCGCGCTGGGCCTCGACATCCTGCTCGCCCCGCGCGACCGATGACCGATCTGGCCGTCTATCTCTCCAGCCGGCGGGCCGGGACGCTGATCCGCAAGGACAACGAGAACCTGCATCGAGGCGATCGACCCGCGCTGAGCACGTCCGCTTCGGCGAACCGCCCGAAGCTACGGAGCTCCAGGAGCTTGGCAGCTACCGCGTCTTCGACTGACCAGCGGCGAGCGTCGTTTCCTATCGGCGGCGAATCCACGCCAACGGCGCCGGCCCCTCACTCCGCGTAGCGGTGGTGCAGGATCAGCGGGTTGCCGTCGGGGTCGCTGAAGACCGCCTGGTGGCAGACACCCGAGTCGACCTTCTCGAGATGGAAGGTCACGCCCTTGGCGGCGAGCGCGTCACGCGCGGCGTCGACGTCGTCGACCTGGAGCGCGATCGGCGCGGAGTTCGGTGTGGCGGCGTCCTGGCCGAACGCGCTCGGGTCCATCACCGCCAGCGTGAGGTTGCCGGCCTGAAACTCGGTGGCCGGCATGTCGCCCCACCGCTTCACCCGCGGAAGGCCCAACGTCCCGCCGTAGAACTCGACCGCGCGGTCGTGGTCGCCGGTCGGGACGCAGACGAAGTCCACGCCGGTGATCGAGAGGTCTGCTGCGCTCATCGTCGCTCCTGAGGTCGGTTGGATGGCCCACGGGCCAGGTTGACGCTCCTACGACTCGCCCCGGCCCGCGAACTCATCGTCGCGGCGGCTCTCCGGCACCCGTAGTGGCGCCGGCGCTCGGCGGCTATCTACGCCGGCGCACGGCCAGTCACGACGGCCATCAGCCGCGGACCTCCAGCGTCACGGGCTTCGACGCCCCAGGCGCGTACGGGTAGACCGCCTGACGGGCGACGCGCGCCCGCAGTTGGTAGCGCTGCACGCCGCTGGTGCGGGTGAAGCGGTAGCGGAACTTGAACCGGCCGCCGCGGGCCGTGGTGGTCCCGAAGGTCTGCCAGCCGCTGCTGCGGCGCGACTGGAGCTCGACCAGCAGCGGGCGGCGCGGGTGGGGCCCGTCGCGCAGCCGGCCCTTCAGCACGACGGCCTGCCCGTTGCGGAGCACCCGCCGCGACGGGCGCAGCGCGATCCGCGCCGGGACCATCAGCCGCATGTCCGCGACGACCGCCCCGCCGGGCACCCGGTGGACCGCCGAGACGCGCCGCGAGGGGCCACCGGGGATGTCGAAGGTGAAGCGGCCCTCCGGGTCGGTGACCACCGTGCCGTACTTGACCAGCCCGGCGTTGGTGCGGTCCTGGCGGCCCACGACGCAGACGGTCGCCCCGCCGAGCGGCTCGCCGGTCGCGCCGACCAGCCGGCCGCGGACCCGGCTGCCGCGACTGCGCGAGACACGGAGCTTGCGCCGCGCCTGGGGACGCCTCTTCGTGCCGCGCCCCTTCGCGCCCTTCGCGACGCGCCGCACGAGCCCGGCGCGCAGCGTCAGCGAGTCGATCCGCGGGCTCGGCGTGCAGGCGTCGTTGGCGGTCGCGATCCGCACCGGCCCCCACTCGGTCACGTTGCTGTCGGTGGCGTCGGTGAGCAGCAGCCGCAGCGAGTGCTGCCCGTCGGACAGCCGGGCGGTGTCGAGCCAGAGCCAACCCGAGGCCCTCGTCTTGCACGGCTGGGCCGTCGTGTAGGGCTCGGCGCAGCGCCCGCCGTTGGAGTCGACGACCGTGCTCGCCACCGGCTGGCCGTCGACCTCCGCGGTCACGGTCTTGACCCCGCCGCCGCGGTCGCTCGCCTGGATCCGGACCCCGTGGCTGCCCGTCAGCTGGACCGCGCTGTCGACCAAGGTCCCGCTCGGCTCGGCGTCGAACCGCGGCGCGTAGCCGTCGTGGAGGGTGATGTCGGAGCGGTGCAGAGCCACGCTCGCGGTGTGCGCGACCGCCGGGCACGCCTTGCCGCTGCCGTCGGCCTCGCCGCAGGTGAGCTGGAAGTCGATCCCGACCAGATCGGTGCGGTCGCTCGAGCTGACGTCGTTGGCCCAGTGGAACGGATCGGTGACCCAGCCGATCCGCAGGCACGGCGGCTGCGCGGTCGAATGGCAGCGCTCGACGGGATTCCACGAAGTCCCGACGACGTCCTTGCGCCAGTAGTTGTAGCGGTTGGCCACGTAGACGGTGCGGTAGAGCTGGTAGGCGCGGATCGTGGTGTCGGCCGGCGCCCGGAAGGTGATCCGCGCGGAGTCGTCGTCGGGGTGGCTGCGGTTCGGCGTCATGTCGACGATCAGCGGCCCGTCCGGGCAGCCGTTGGTCACCTTCCCCGACGTCGGGTGGTTGCCGTGATAGGCCCAGTCGCCGACCCCGGCCGCCGCCCCGCTCGGCGTCTTGCAGTTGTGGAAGGTGTAGGTGCCGGCGTCCGCGGCGGGCGCCGACGCGGCGACGGCGGCAAGCGCCGCCGCCAGCGTCAGCGCCCGGAGCGGGGAGGAGGTGAGTCGAGTCACGCCCCCGATTGTGCGGGCCGAGGCGCGCCGACCCGATCGCATCTGGCGAAGCGCCGATGCGCGGACGCGATCGGTCGATGACCCGTTGCCGACGCACCGTCGGACCTCGGGGGCCGGCCTCGCCTCCCGGCCGCTCCGCCCCACGGTTGACCCCCCGCCCAGCGGGTACGCAGCGCGCAGACCACGACCGCCTCAGGAGGTGTCAGGGACGTGAAGATCGGCTACTCCCTATCGAGCGAGGAGTACGGGCCGCTGGAGCTCGTCGAACAGGCGCGCGCCGCCGAGCGCGCCGGCTTCGCGAGCCTCTGGATCTCCGACCACTACCACCCCTGGAACGACGCCCAGGGCCAGTCGCCGTTCGTCTGGAACGTGATCGGCGCGGTCGCCGCGGTCACCGAGCGGATCCCGCTGACCACCGCCGTCACCTGCCCGACGCTGCGCATCCATCCCGCGGTGGTCGCGCAGGCGACCGCCACCTCGGCCGCGATGCTCGAGGGCCGCTTCCGCTTCGGCGTCGGCAGCGGCGAGGCGCTCAACGAGGCGATCCTCGGCGACGTCTGGCCCGAGGCCGACGTGCGGCTCGAGATGCTCGAGGAGGCCGTCGAGCTGATCCGCCGGCTCTGGACCGGCGAGGTCGTCAGCCACCACGGCCGCCACTACACCGTCGAGCACGCGCGCATCTACACCCTCCCCGAGCAGCCGCCGCCGATCCTCGTGTCGGGCTTCGGGCCGAAGTCGACCGATCTCGCCGCGCGGATCGGCGACGGCTTCGCGACCACCAGCCCCAGCGAGCTGGTCGAGCGCTTCCGCGCCGCCGCCGGCCCCGGCAAGCCGGTCGAGGGCGGCACCAAGGTCTGCTTCCACGCCGACGAGGCCGAGGCCCGCCGGATCGCTCACCGCAAGTGGCCCAACGGCCTGCTGCCCGGCGAGCTGGCCCAGGTGCTGCCGACACCCGAGCACTTCGAGCAGGCGACCGAGCTGGTCACCGAGGAGATGGTCGCCGAGAAGGTGCCGTGCGGGCCCGACCTCGACCGCCACGTCGAGTCGCTGCGCCAGTACGAGGAGGCCGGCGTCGACGTCCTCCACGTCCAGCAGATCGGCGGCGACGCCGGCGCCTTCTTCGAGGCCTACGCCGCGGAGGTGCTGCCGCGCTTCGAGACCGCGGGCGCGGGGGCGGCGTAGCGAGCGCGACGAGCCGCCGCCGGGTCGAGCGGCCGGCTCGGCCCAGCGGCCCTCCGGACCGGCGCCGCCACGGAGGCGGCGGCGCTCAGCCGGTGACGTCGCCGACGTCGCCGAGCTCCTCCGCCGCGAGGTTCTCGCGCACGTGCTCGATCGACAGGGTGCCGGGGATCGGCGCGACGACCGGCGAGCGGGCCAGCAGCCAGGCGAGCTTGACCTGGTTCTCGGTGGCGCCGAGCCGTTCGGCCGCGGCGGCCACCCCGCGGCCGCCGCCGCGCAGCGGGAAGAACGGGACGAAGGCGATCCCCTCGCGCTCGCAGTGGTCGATCACGCCGCCGTCGCCCTCGGTGAGGTTGAAGTGGTTCTGGACGGCGGCGATCGGCACGACCCGGCGCGCGCGCTCGATCTGGTCGACGGTCACGTTCGAGACGCCGACGTGGCGGACCGCGCCGCGCTCCACCGCCGCAACGATCGGCGCGAGGCTCTCCTCGATCGGCACGTCGTCGTCGACCTGGTGGAGGTAGTAGAGGCCGATCGTCTCGGTCCGCAGCGCCTGCAGGCTCTGCTCGAGCTGGGCGGCGATCGTCGCGGGGGCGCCGTCGCCGAAGCCGCCCTTGGTAGCGACGAGCACCTGCTCGCCGACGCCCTCGAGCGCCACGCCGAGCGCCCGCTCGCTGTCGCCGCCGCAGTAGAGGTGGGCGGTGTCGATGTGGCGGACGCCGGCCGCGACCGCCTGGCGGACGAGCTCCACGTGCTCGGGCGCGGTCGTGAGCCGGTTGGTGCCGAGGCCGATCCGCGGCCCCGCGACGCCGGCGAGCTGGAAGGGGGTCATCCAGGCAAGGCTAGAGCGCGCCGTGCGCGGCGAGATCGACGAACGGGTCGAGCGCACGCGGGTTGGCGAGCGACTCGCGCGAGACGGCCTGGTCGAGCGGGCGGCCCTGGAGGATCCGCTTGACCGGCAGCTCGAGCGCCTTGCCGCTGAGCGTGCGCGGAACCTCGCCGATCGCGATCACCTCGTCGGGCACGTGCCGTGGCGAGCAGTCGGAGCGCACGCGCGCGGCGATCTCCCGGCGCAGGTCGTCGTCGAGCTCGGCGCCGTCGCGCAGCACGACGAACAGCGGCATCCGGCTGGTGCCGTCGGGACGCTCGAAGTCGACCACGAGCGCGTCGACGATCTCGTCGAGGGCGAGCACCGCGCGGTAGATCTCGGCGGTGCCCATCCGGACGCCGCCGCGGTTGATCGTCGCGTCGGAGCGGCCGGAGATCACCAGCGAGCCGCGGTCGGTGATCTCGACGAAGTCGCCGTGGTGCCAGATGCCGGGGAAGACGTCGAAGTAGGCGGCGCGGTAGGCGGAGCCGTCGGGGTCGCTCCAGAACCCGACCGGCATCGACGGCATCGGCTCTTCGATGACCAGCTCGCCGCCGCGCGCCTCGACCTTGCAGCCGAGCGCGCGCGCCTGGATCTCGCCCGCGTGGACGGGCAGCGTCGGCACGCCGCCGACGAACGCGGTGCAGACGTCGGTCCCGCCGGAGACCGAGAACAGCCAGATGTCGGGGCCGAGCTGCTCGTAGACCCACTCGAACCCCTCCGGCGACAGCGGCGAGCCGGTCGAGCCGACGGCGCGGATCGCCAGGTCGCGGCCCGCGCGCGGGCGGGCGCCGGCCTTGCGCTGGACGTCGATCCAGGCGGGCGAGGTGCCGAAGATCGTCA
>JAAYBF010000229.1 GCA_012718975.1 Solirubrobacterales bacterium
ACCGCGGCCGCGCCGCCGCCGCCGAGCATCGCGACCCCGCGCGCGACCACCGGGTAGAGCGGGAAGAAGGCGTGGCGCGGCGAGTCGGCCCCGTCATAGCCGTCGACGGCGATGCTGAGGTACCAGACCGCATCCCAGCGGGCGAGCGGGGTCGCGACGACGTCGCCGAAGCCGCCGAGCGGGGCGGTGATCGCGGGCAGGTCGTAGCCGCCGGCGTTGCGCTCGACGGCGCCGCCGGCGGCCAGCGCGGCGTAGATCGCGACCGCGAGGATCGCGATCCTCGTCCAGGCGAACGCGCGCCAGGCGGCGCGGAACGACTCGTCCGCGCGCAGCCGCGCCGTCGCGCCGGCGAGCCGCCGCCGCATCGACGGCGGTACCGGCTGGGTAGCCTCCTGCGTCATGCCGATGCCGGATGGTCCCATGGCGTCGTTCCTGACGGAGCACCGCGACGAGCTGACCGCGCTGGCGACGGTCCTCGCCGCGATCGTGATCGCCAAGCTCGTCGACCGCGCGATCGACCGCCACGCCCACCGCGCGGCGGAGCGGATGACCCGCGGGCCGCTGTCGCCGTCGGCGGAGACGCGGCTGCGGCTGGTCCGCCGGCTGGCCTTCGTGACGATCCTGGTGATCGGCTTCGCGCTCGCCGCCTGGCAGTTCCCGTCGATAAAGCGGGTGGCGACGGGGGTGCTCGCCTCCTCGGCGCTGCTCGGCCTGGTCGTCGGCTTCGCGGCGCGCCAGACGCTCGCGAACGGGATCGCCGGGATCTCGCTGGTGATCGCCCAGCCGATCCGCGTCGGCGACCTCGTCACCTTCGAGGACGAGACCGGCACGGTCGAGGACATCCGCCTGGCCTACACCTCGATCCGGATCGGCGACGGCCGCCGGCTGGTGGTCCCGAACGAGCGGCTGGCGTCCTCCTCGATCGTCAACCACACCGTCGTCGACCCGCGCGTGAGCGTCGACGTCGACGTGTGGCTGGCGCCCGACGGGGACGCGGACCGGGCGCTCGAGGTGCTCTCCGGGATCGACGGCGTGTCGGCTTCGGTGGCGGAGATCACGGCCGACGGGGTCCGCCTGTCGCTGACCGCGTGGGCGCCCGACCCGGCGCGCCGCGGCGAGCTGGCGGCGGAGCTGCGGCAGGAAAGCCTGCGCCGTCTCAGAACCGACGCTCTATCCTGAAACGTCGGCCAGACGCCCCTGCGCGCGCCCTCCCATGACCTACCGCCAACGCAAGCAGCGCCGCCGCAACCGCCGCACTCGCGGCCGCCCGTTCTTCATCGGCCTGACCGTCGTCGGGATCCTGGCCGGGATCGCGGCCGCCACGACGGCCGGCTATGTGATCGCGGTCGCCTCGACGGCACCGCCGCTGTCGGAGCTCAAGCCGATCGACCAGGGCGAGAGCAGCGTGATCTTCGCGGCCGACGGGTCGCGGCTCGGCTACGTCCAGTCCGACGTGGTCCGCACGCCGATCGACTGGGAGCGGATGCCCCAGGACGTCAAGGACGCGACGGTCGCGATCGAGGACGAGAACTTCTACGAGCACAGCGGCGTCGACTACGGCGCGATCGTCCGCGCGGGCATCAAGAACCTCGAGTCGGGCCGCAGCCTGCAGGGCGGCTCGACGATCACCCAGCAGCTCGTCCGCGCGCTCTACATCGAGGATCCCCAGCAGAACATCGAGCGCAAGATCCGCGAGGCGAAGCTCGCCAACGAGCTCGAGCAGGAGCACTCCAAGCAGTGGATCCTCGAGAGCTACCTCAACGACGTCCCGTACGGCACGGTCGGCGGGCGGACGGCGATCGGCGTCGAGGCGGCGGCGGTGACGTTCTTCAGCAAGCGCGCGCGCAACCTGACGCTGGCGGAGGCGGCGACGCTCGCCGGGCTGCCGCAGGCGCCGTCGCAGTACAACCCCTTCCACAACCCGCAGGCGGCGGTCACGCGGCGCAACGAGGTCCTCGACCAGATGCTCGAGAACGGCTACATCACCGCCGCCGAGCACGAGGATGCGATCTCCACGCCGTTGGAGACCAAGCAGGGCGCCCGCTACACCCAGCGCCGCGAGCCCTACTTCTTCGACTTCGTCCAGGACCAGCTGATCGAGCGCTACGGCGTCGGCGTCTACCGCCGCGGCGGGCTGCGCGTCCACACGACGATCAACCCGAAGATGCAGGACGTCGCGCGCGACGCGATCAACGCCTACTGGGGCGACCCGGCGGGACCCGGCTCGGCGCTCGTCTCGATCGACCCCGGCAGCGGCGAGATCAGGGCGATGGCCTCGTCGGGCACCTACGACGACAGCCGCTTCAACCTCGCCGCCCAGGCCCACCGCCAGCCCGGCTCGGCGTTCAAGACGATGGTGCTGACCGCGGCGGTGCTCAAGGGCGTCGACCCGGACTCGACCAGCTACGTCTCCAAGCCGCTGAGCATCGACGACCCGACCTACGGCCGCTGGGACGTCAAGACCTTCGGCAACAGCTACGCCGGCTCGACGACGCTGACGCGCGCCACGCTCGCCTCCGACAACTCCGTCTACGCGCAGCTGATCCTCGACATCGGGCCCGACTCGGTCTGCGAGACCGCGAAGAAGCTCGGCGTCACCAGCGAGCTGGACTGCTACCCGGCGGAGGGCCTCGGCGGCCTGCGGATCGGCGTCACGCCGCTGGAGATGGCGAGCGCCTACGCGACGCTCGCCGCGGGCGGGGTGCGGCGCAAGCCGACGGCGATCCGCAAGGTGATCTTCCCCGACGGCAAGAGCGAGAGCCTGACCGGCGGCAAGGGAAAGCGGGTGATGACCGACGGCCAGGCCTACGAGGTGACGCGGATCCTCGAGATGAACATGACCGGCGGCACCGGCGGCCAGGCCTACTACGGCTGCCCGTCGGCCGGCAAGACCGGGACCACCGACGAGGGCAAGGACGCCTGGTTCGTCGGCTACACGCCGAAGCTCTCGACGGCGGTCTGGGTCGGCTACCCGGACGCCGGCATCGCGATGCCGGGCGCCCAGGGCGGCACCTACGCCGCGCCGGTCTGGAACGCGTTCATGCAGCCGGCCTCCGACGGCTACTGCGACGGCTTCCCCGAGCCGACCGAGCCGGCGGAGTTCAGCCCGTTCTACGGCAAGTACGCCAGCTCCGGCTACGACAGCGGCTACGACGACTACGGCTACGACTACGACAGCGGCGACGACTACAGCGAGGACGGAACCGACTACGACGACGCGGGCGCCTACGAGGAGACCCCGCAGCCGGCTCCGGAGACCCAGGCGCCGCCGGCGCCGGAGACCCCCACCCCCACCCCCGCCCCGACCGTGCCCGAGACCGGCGGCGGCGGGGTCCAGACCCCCTAGCGGGGGCGGAGCGCCGACAGGAGTGGCCGAGCTCGAGCTGATCGCCGCGATCCGCGCGGCGCTGGGGCCGCCCGGCGAGCGGGTGGTGCGGGCCAGCGGCGACGACGCGGCGGTCGTCGCGGCGCGGCCGTTCGCGGTCACCTCGATCGACACCGCCGTCGAGGGGGTCCACTTCGACCTCGCGACCCACACGCCGGCCGACGTCGGCCACAAGGCGCTCGCCGCGGCGCTGTCGGACATCGCCGCGATGGGCGCCGACGCGGGCGAGGCGTACGTGTCGCTGGCGCTGCCACCGGCGTTCGGCGACGCCGCGGCGCTCGAGCTCGCCGGGGCGATCGCCGAGCTGGGGCGCGCGACCGGGACGACCGTCGCCGGCGGCGACGTCGTCGCCGCGCCGTGCCTGTGCGTGACCGTCGCCGTCACCGGCTGGGCCGACCGCGAGGGCGAGACCGTCGGCCGCGACGGAGCGCGCGCGGGCGACATCGTCGGCGTCACCGGGCGCGTCGGCGGGGCCGCGGCCGGCCTGGCCCTGCTCGGCGAGAACGGCGAGCGCGCGCGCTCCACGCTCGACCCGGCGGTCGCCGACGCGCTCGGCCAGCGGCACCGCCGGCCGCTGCCGCGCCTCTACGCGGGCCGGGCGCTGGCGCGGGCGGGAGCGGCGGCGATGATCGACCTCAGCGACGGCCTGGCGACCGACGGCCGCCACCTCGCCGCCGCCAGCGGCGTCGCCGTCGAGGTCGATCCGCGGCTGCTGCCGCTCGCCGCGGGGGTCTCCGAGGTCGCCGCGAGCGCCGGGACCGCGCCGGCCGTGCTCGCCGCCGGCGGCGGCGAGGACTACGAGCTGCTGTTCACGATCGCGCCCGACGCCTGGGATGCGGCGGCCGCCGCCAGCGACGTCGCGCTGACGCGGATCGGCCGGGTGCTAGACGGGTCGGGCCTGCGGTTCGCAGGACCGCAGGCGGCGGACCTCGATGCGGTCCGCGGCTACGAACACCTCTGAGCCGGCGGCCCGCCGCGCCGCGCGCAGCGCCCGTGCGCGCGTGATCATCGCCTGCGCGACCGCGTCGGGATCGACCGTGTAGCGGCCGGACGCGACAGCGCGGAGAACATCGCTCATGGCGGTCTGATCGGCGGTCGGAGCCGGGAGGCTGAGGAGGCGGGCCGCCGCGTGGACGTTCGTCGGCATAGTGGCGATCGGCGCGAGCGCGGCGACGGGCGCTCAGCGCCGCAGCGCGCTGTCGGTCCCGCCGAGCGAGCCGGGGCCGGCGTAGCTCGTCGGCCCGCGCGTGCTCGGCGGCGCCTGGCCGGCGGGGCCGGCGGCGACCCCGCCTGGACCCTGGTGACCGACGATCGCCGCGATCTCCGCGAGCACCGCCGCGAACAGCGCGATCGTCGCGACCGAGGCGAGCCCGACCTGGCCGCCGAGCACCAGCAGCAGCAGGTACCAGGCGCCGCCGAGCGGATCGAGGCCGAGCACCGACAGCTGGTAGACGGCGAGCAGCAGCGGCAGCACCAGCCCGCCGGCGACGAGCGCCACGCGCAGGCGGCGGGCGGGCGGCGGGTCGATCAGCGCCGCGAGCATCCAGAGGTGCAGCGCCGGCGCCGCGAGCAGCGCCGCGAACGGGTCGATCGCCAGCAGCGCCAGGCCGGCGGCGCCGAGCGCCAGCGCGACCGCGACCCCCGCGCCCGAGCCGGGGGCGTCGTCGAGGTGGCGCGCGGTCGGCCCCGCGAAGTGGCGCAGCAGCCCCCAGGTCGCGGCGACCGCGAGCGCGACGACGGCGAGCACCACGAGCGCTGCGCCGTCGAGCGGGTAGAGACCGGGCGCGACCGGCGCCGGCGGCGGGTCCGGCGTCGCGCCGACCAGCGACAGCAGGACCGCCGCGCCGTAGCCGACGAGGAACGGCACGATCCCGAGCGCGATCCACAGCAGCCACGGGCCGACCGGCGCCCGCCGCCGGCGGGCGCGGGCGAGAGCGTCGACGCCGGCGGCGAGCACCGGCAGGATCAGCGTCGCCGCGAGCAGCGCGAGCGCCCAGCCCGGCAGCACCTGGCCGGCGAGCACGACGTAGGTGCGGGGGCCGCGCTCGGGCGCCTGGCCCTGGTCGAGCGCGGTGACCGTGCGCAGGGTGGCGCGGCCGAGCGCGCCGAGCCGGTCGGCGTCGACTGCCTCGCCGGCGGTGCCCTCGGCCAGCTCACCGGCGCCGGAGACGCGGATCGAGTCGTAGCCCTCGGCCAGCAGCACGCCCTGGCCGCCGATCCCGAGCGGGAACGCCAGCCGCGCGAGCTGACCGAACGGGCTCGCCGGCGACGGCGACGGCTCGCCCTCCTGGCGCAGCGACTCGGCTGCGGTGCGCTGGAGGCCGATCCCGGCGCGGGTGGTGTCGTTGGACCACGGCACGATCCGCGGCGGCTCGTCGGGCGCGGCGCCCAGCCCGGAGACGACGAGCACCGCGTCGACGAGATCGGGGCCGTCGATCTCGTCGAGCAGCCGGCGCACGCCGAGGTCGCCGAGCGTCGAGCCGTCGACGGAGGCGAGGACCAGCGACTTGCGCGACGGCCGCCCCTCGAAGACCCGGGCCAGCTCCATCAGCGCGGCGGTGTCGGCGGCGGAGCCCGCCTCGTCCGGGACGCCGGCGGCGTCGCGGGCGGCGACCACGACGATCTGGTCGAGCGTCCGGCCGGCGCGCCGGCCGATCACGTTGACCAGGCCGTCGCCGTCGTGGTCGAACGGCTGCGACTCGACGCTGAAGCCGCTCGCCTCGAAGGCGGCGACGACCTGCTCGGCGACCGCGCGATCGCCGGGGCTGCCCGCCGCGCGGTCGGGGTGGTCGGCGGCGATCTGGCGGGCGCGGTCGGCCGCCTGCTCGCCGTCGAAGAGGACGTCGGCCGCCAGGCCCTGCGGCACCGGTCGCGGCCGGCTCTCGAGCGAGAACATCGCGAGCAGGACCGCGAGCAGCGCCGGCACGAACGCCGCCCGGTAGATCCGGGGCTCGATCAAGCCAGCCTCCTCACGTCCGACCCAACCTACAATCTCGCCCGAAGGCGCCGGCACGCTCGCGTGGCCGCCGTCCCCCAGATGGCGCAAGAGGCCCCCCGCATCCTGATCGTCGACGACGAGCAGTCGATCCAGAAGCTGCTCTCCTCCGCCCTGCGCAAGGACGGCTACGACGTCGTCGGCGCGCACGACGGCCGCGAGGCGCTCGACCGCATCGACGACGGCGCCTTCGACCTGGTCGTGCTCGACCTGATGCTCCCCAAGGTCGACGGGTTCGAGGTCTGCCGCCAGGTGCGCGCCGCCAGCTCGGTGCCGATCGTGATGCTGACCGCCCGCGTCGAGGAGATCGACAAGGTGCTCGGGCTCGAGCTCGGCGCCGACGACTACATCACCAAGCCGTTCTCGATGCGCGAGTTCCGCAGCCGCATCAAGGCGGTGCTGCGCCGCTCCCAGCTCACCCGCGCCGAGGAGCCCGGCGAGGAGGCGCTCGTCGACGGCGACCTGGAGATCGACTTCGACAAGCGCGGCGTCACGATCCGCGGCGGCGAGGTCCGCCTGACCTACGTCGAGTTCGAGATCCTCGCCTCGCTCGCGCGCAACCCGGGCCGCGTCTACAGCCGCCAGTCGCTGCTCGAGCGGGTGTGGGGGGACTCCGCCTACCGCGATCCGCGCACCGTCGACGTCCACATCCGGCACCTGCGCGAGAAGCTCGAGACCGACCCGAAGCGGCCCGAGCTGGTGCAGACCGTGCGCGGCGTCGGCTACCGCTACCGCGACCGCCGATGAGCCGCCGGCGCCGGTCGCGCCCGCCGCGCGGACGCTCGCTGCGCGACAAGCTGACGCTGCTGTTCTTCGCCGTCACCGCCGCGGCCGTCGGGGTCCTCTACTTCCTCGTGGTGCCCGAGCTCGAGTCGAACCTGCGCGAGCAGAAGCTGGAGGGGCTCGCGCGCATCGCCGAGGCGACCCAGGAGCCCTTCGACGAGCTGACCCTCGACCCCGACATCACCGCGCCGCAGCTCGACGAGCGGGTGACCGCGATCGCCAACGCGATCGACGCGCGGATCACCCTCTGGGGCATCCAGCAGTCGCTCGGGGAGCGGCCGCGCGGCGACGACGGCCGCTTCTACGTCATCAGCGACTCGCGCGAGGAGCGCGCCTATCCGGAGAACCTGCCGCTGCTGCGCGACTCGGTGCGGACCGGCGACCTCGTCGCCGGCGAGACGCTCTTCCGCGGCGAGCGGCTCGCCCAGGTCGCCCAGCCGCTGGTCTTCGAGGGCGAGCCCTCGCGCGTGGTCGTCTACTCGCGCTCGCTGACCGACGTCGCCGAGACGGTCGACTTCGTCCGCACGCGCCTGCTGGCCGCCAGCGGCGTCGCCCTGCTGCTGGCGCTCGTCGGCGGCGCGCTCGTCGCCCAGTCGCTGGCGCGCCGGGTGCGGCGGCTGGAGACCGCCGCCGAGGATGTCGCGGCGGGCGAGTACGTCGAGCCGCTGCCGGTCGACTCCAGCGACGAGCTCGGCCAGCTGACCGCCGCCTTCAACGCGATGCAGGAACAGCTGCGCCGCGTCGAGGTCGCGCGGCGGGAGTTCGTCGCGACCGCCTCCCACGAGCTGCGCACGCCGATCTTCTCGCTCGGCGGGTTCGTCGAGTTGCTCGCCGACGAGGATCTCGACCCCGAGGAGCGGCGCGAGTTCCTCGCCGAGATATCCGAGCAGGTCGAACGGCTCAAGAAGCTGGCGGTCGACCTGCTCGACCTCTCGCGGCTCGACAGCGGGTCGCTGGCGCTGACGATCGAGACGGTCGACCTCGCCGAACTCGCGCGCACCGTCGCCGGCGAGTTCGGGCCGGCGCTCGCCGAGCACGGCGGCGGCCTGCTGACGAGGCTGCCCGAGGACGGGGTGCTCGCCCGCTGCGACCGCGAGCGGACCGCCCAGATCGTGCGCATCCTGCTCGACAACGCGATCCGCCACACGCCGCCCGGAACGACGCTGTCGATCAGCGCCGGGGCCGACTCGGCCGGCGCCGCGCTGACCGTCGCCGACGAGGGCCCGGGCCTCCCGGCCGACCGGCCCGTCTTCGACCCGTTCATCACCGGCGGCGCGAGCAAGGGCGCCGGGCTCGGGCTGGCGATCGCGCGCGAGCTGGCCGGGCGGATGGACGGCTCGCTGCGCGCCCGCGACCAGGTCGCCGGCGCCGTGCTCACGCTCCAGCTGCCGGCCGCCGGGGCCGGTGGTGGGAATTCGGCCGTTTCAGGGTAGGTTGCCGGAGCATGCCCCCTGCCCTGGAGAGCCGCGACGTGCGCATCTCGGTTCCCGCGCGCGCCGACTACCTGGTGCTCGCGCGGCTCGCGCTCTCGGCGCTCTGCCGGCTGACGCCGCTCGGCCACGGCGACGTCGCCGACCTCAAGCTGGCGATAACCGAGGCGGCGGCCGGGATGCTGCCCGCCGACGCGGGCCCCGCCGACGCGATCGAGTTCCGCTTCCGGCTGCGCGACGGCGGCCTCGAGCTCGACGTCGACGGCCCCGCGGCCGACGTGCCGGACTCCGAGCGCGAGCTGTCGGCGGCGATCGTCGACGCGACCGTCGACGAGCACGCGCTCGATCCCGGCCGGGCGCGGCTGGTCAAGCGCTTCCCCGGCTGACCGGATGGCGGCCGCTGCGCGTATCGTGGTCGGGGCACGATGAGCCACCGCACCGAGACGTGACCCCCTCCGACGCGAAGCTCGTCCTGGTCTCCAACCGCGGCCCGGCGACGTTCGTCCGCGACGACGACGGCGAGCTGGTCGCCCGCCGCGGCGGCGGTGGCCTCGTCACCGCGTTGACCGGGCTCGTGCACCACCGCGACGCGCTCTGGGTCGCCTCGGCGATGTCGGAGGAGGACGCCGAGATGGCCGCCCGCCACGACAGCCGCAGCTTCCCCTGCGAGGTCGGCGGCGTGACCTACCAGGTGCGGCTGGTCGCCTCCGAGCCGGAGGCCTACGACCGCTTCTACAACGTCATCGCCAACCCGATGCTGTGGTTCATCCAGCACTACCTCTGGGACCTCTCCAACGCCCCGGACGTCGGCCGCTGGGAGATCGACGCCTACGAGCACGGCTACCAGGCCGTCAACCGCGACATCGCCGAGTCGGTGCTGCAGGAGATCGAGGACGCCCCGAACGCGGTCGTGATGCTCCACGACTACCACCTCTACGCCGCGCCGAAGTTCATCCGCGCCGCGCGGCCCGACGTCTTCCTGCACCACTTCGTCCACATCCCGTGGACCCAGCCGGACGCCTGGCGGGTGCTGCCGCGCGACATGCGCGAGGACATCTTCGAGGGCATCCTCGCCAACGACATCGTCGCCTTCCACACGCGCGCCTACCGGCGCAACTTCCTGCTCTGCTGCCGCGAGCTGTTCGACCTCGACGTCGACGAGCGGGCGGGGGTCGTCCACTTCAACGGCCGCGAGGTCTGGGTGCGCGCCTACCCGCTGCCGATCTCCGCCGAGACCTTCCGGATCACCGCCCAGCGGCCGGCGGTCCACGAGTACGAGCGCGAGATCCTGCGCCGGCGGCGCGAGCACCTGATCCTGCGCGTCGACCGCGCCGACCTGTCGAAGAACATCCTGCGCGGCTTCTCGGCGTTCGACCTGTTCCTCGACCAGCACCCGGAGTTCAAGGAGCAGGTGACCTTCATCGCCCACCTGATCCCCTCGCGCCAGGACGTCGTCCAGTACGCCGAGTACCTGGAGCGGATCGAGGCGCTGGTGGCGCTGGTCAACCACCGCCACGGCACGACCGACTGGATGCCGATCGACCTGCGCCTGCGCGAGAACCTCGAGGAGGCGATCGCCGCCTACAAGCACTACGACCTGCTGATGGTCAACGCGATGTTCGACGGCATGAACCTGATCGCCAAGGAGGGGCCGCTGGTCAACGAGCGCCACGGCGTCTCGCTGCTGTCGGAGAACACCGGCGCGCACGAGGAGCTGGCCGAGTTCGCGCTGTCGGTCAACCCGTTCGACGTGCAGGAGCAGGCCGACGCGATCTACCGCGCGCTGACGATGTCGGCCAAGGAGCGCTCCTGGCGCGCCGAGGGCCTCAAGCGGGTGGTCACCGCCCGCGACCCCGGCGACTGGGTCGACGACCAGCTCGCCGACATCGAGGCGAAGTCGCGCGGCGCGGACCCGGTCGCGCCCTAGCTCGAGACCGGGCGAGGTTGCGCACGGCATGGGTGCGCAACCTCGAGCGGATCGGCAAGCGCCGTGATCGGGCGAGGTTGCGCACGTGGCCTCAGGGGTCGGGAGTGAACTGCGGCGGCGCGGGGACGGACGGCGGCGCAGGAGCGGGTGGGGCGGTCGCGGGCGGCGGGGCGAGCGCCTCGGAGGGCGTGTCCGCGGGCGGCGCGGGAGAGGCGGGGGCGCGCGGTGGGACCGAGCCGGCCGGCCGCCGGGGCCGACGCGAGGACCGGCGCGGCGGACCGAGCCACGGGTTGGCGCGCACCCGGGCGCGGCGGGCGACCCGCGGGGCGGCGGCGCTCGAGCCCGCGGACGGACCGCGCCCAGCCCGGGAAGAGCCGCGCTCGGGCCGCGACGAGTCGCGCGCGGCCGGCGACGGGCCGCGGGCGGCGGGCCGCTGGGCCTCCTGAGCGACCGGGGCGGCGTGGAGGCCGGCGGGGACCGGCGGCGGGGCGGGACCGCCGCAGGCGCGCGGGCCGGCCGCGACGAGCGCGACCGCGGCGAGCAGCACAGCGGCGCGGGCGACGTTGGCCCAGCGGATGCGGGCGGCGAGCGGGGTGGGGCGCATGACCCTGTAGGGACCCCGGGAGGCGCGGGCGCCCCCCTCGCGTGCGGCGCAACGGCGGCGCGCTGCTATCGTGCCGCGGTCGATGGCGCATCTCTACGACCTCATGCTGCTGCTGGACGCCACCGCTCCCGAGGAGCGGCGGCAGGAGATCCTTGCCGACGTGCAGGGGATGATCGACGAGGCCGGCGTGCTCGTCAGCGTGCATGACTGGGGCAACCGGCGCCTCACCTTCGAGATCGACCACCGGCCCGACGCCGACTACAAGCTGCTGCAGTTCGAGGGCGACGTCGACCTGATCGACCGCCTCAGCGGCGGCCTGAAGATCACCGACGGCGTGCTGCGCTTCCGGATCATCCGCCAGAAGCCGGGCGGCCCGCCGGTCCCGCCGCAGCCCGAGCCCGTCCGTGCCGGCGCCCGGCCCGACGAGGACGAGGGCGGCCGCGTCGCCGCCCGCGCCGCCGCCGACGCCCCCGCGGGCGAGTAGCGCCCCGCTCCGCGACGGCGGAGCACCCGCGAGCGACAGCTCTGCGTCGACTCAGTTTTTTCCGCGCACGACGCGGGAAGTTCCGCCCGGTCCGACCCCGGTCGGAGCTACCCTCGGACGCTCGGCCGAAAGAGACCACAAGGGAGCCTTCAGATGGCAGCCACCAACATCAACAGGGTCGTCCTCACGGGCAACCTCACGCGCGATCCCGAGCTGCGCAGCACCCCCAGCGGGACGGCGGTCTGCGGCCTGCGGGTTGCCTGCAACACCCGCCGCAAGGACGCCTCCGGCGAGTGGGTCGACAAGCCCAACTACTTCGACGTGACGATCTGGGGCCGCCAGGGCGAGAACGCCGCCCAGTACCTCGAGAAGGGCCGCGCGGTCGCGATCGACGGCCGGCTCGAGTGGCGCGAGTGGCAGGACAAGGAGGGCAACAAGCGCCAGTCGGTCGACATCATCGCCGACTCGGTCCAGTTCCTCGGCGGCCGCGGCGAGGGCGACGGCGGCGGTGGGGGCGGCCAGCGGTTCACGCCGCAGTCCGACGTCCCGGCCGACAGCTCGGACTTCCAGCCGGCTCCGGCGGGCGGTGGCTCGTCCGGCGGCGGCATGGACGACGACATCCCGTTCTAGGGCGGCGAGCGGGCACAGCGGGATCGCCGGCCACGGGTCTGTACCATGCCGATTCACCATGGCTCAGGCGATCCTGCTCCAAGACGTCGATGCGCTCGGCGAGCGCGGCGACGTAATCGACGTCAGCTCCGGCTACCTGCGCAACTACCTCGCTCCGCGCAAGCTCGCGGAGCCGGCGACCGCCGGTGCGCTGGCGGAGGCGCAGCGCCGCAAGGACGCCGCCGAGCGCGAGGCGCGCGAGAAGGTGGAGCGCGCGGAGGAGAACGCCGCGCTGCTGCGCAAGACCGTGCTGACCATCTCGCAGCAGGCCGGCGAGGACGGCCGCCTGTTCGGCTCGGTCACCTCGCAGGAGATCGCCAAGGCGATCAAGCAGGCGCGGGGCATCAAGGTCGACAAGCGCAACATCTTCATCGACGAGGCGATCAAGACCACCGGCACCCACATGGTGCGCGTCGAAGTCAACGACGGGGTCTTCGCCGAGGTGAAGACGATCGTCACCGGCCAGTAGGCGTCGCTCGCGGGCGCCGTCGGCCCGCTACTCGCCAGGCCCCTGACCAGCTGCTGGCGACGACCGGCCGAGGGAGCGCCGCCTGATGGCGGTGTCGGTGCCCGAGCACGGCGCCGGGGTCCCGCCGCACAACGAGGAGGCGGAGGTCGCCGTCCTCGGGACGATCCTGCTCACCGAGCAGGCGCTCGACCAGATCTTCGTCGACCTCAAGATCAGCGCCGAGGACTTCTACCGGCCGCGCCACCAGCTCATCTTCCGCTCGATGCTGAGGCTGAAGGAGAAGGCCGAGCCGGAGGCCGTCGACGCGATCACCGTCTGCGACGACCTCAAGCGCGAGGGCAAGCTCGAGGAGGCGGGCGGCTCCGCCTACGTCCACGCGCTGCCGACGATGGTGCCGGCGGCGGGCGCGGTGCGCGACTACGCGCGCATCGTCCGCGACCACGCGATCCTGCGCCGGCTGCTCGGCGCGGCACGCGAGATCCAGGACCGTGTCGTCACCGACGGCACCGACCCGCGCTCGCTGGTCGAGCAGGCCGAGCAGGCGATCTTCCGCGCCGGCCACGACCACGACTCCTCCCAGCTGCGCACGATCGAGGACGTCCTGCACGAGGAGCTCGACAAGCTCGAGCGGCTCTCCAAGGAGGGCCAGAGCCTCACCGGCACCCCCTCCGGCTACCGCGACCTCGACGAGATCACCGGCGGCTTCCAGCCCGGCAACCTGATCGTCCTCGCCGCCAGGCCGGCGATGGGAAAGAGCGCGCTTGCGACCTGCTTCGCCGAGAACGCGGCGGTGGACCATGGGAAGGGGGTGGCGCTGTTCTCGCTGGAGATGTCGGAGGGGGAGCTGGCGCAACGGTTCATCGCGTCGCGGGCGAAGATCAACGGCGAGTCGCTGCGCAAGGGGCGGGTGCGGGCCGACCGCTGGCCGAAGGTGCTGCAGGCGACCGAGAAGCTCGCCGGCTCGCCGCTGTTCATCGACGACTCCAGCGACCTCGGCGTGCTCGAGCTGCGCGCCAAGGCGCGGCGGCTGCACCAGCGCCACCCGCTCGGCCTGCTGATCGTCGACTACCTCCAGCTGATGCGGGCCGAGGACCCCCGCGACGGCCGCGTCGAGCAGGTCGGCAAGATGAGCCGCGGGCTGAAGATCCTCGCGCGCGAGCTGCACATCCCCGTGATCGCGATCTCCCAGCTCTCGCGCGCCGTCGAGTCGCGGCCCGACAAGCGGCCGCTGATGAGCGACCTGCGCGAGTCCGGCAACATCGAGCAGGACGCCGACATGGTGATGTTCGTCTACCGCGACGAGTACTACAACCCCGACACCACCGAGAAGCCCGGCGTCGCCGAGGTGCTGATCGGCAAGCACAGAAACGGCCCCGTCGGCACCGTCGAGCTGACCTTCCTCGAGCGCTACCCCAAGTTCGCCAGCATCGCCCGCGAGGCCGGCTTCGGCGGCCAGGCCGCCGGAGGGGCCGCCTGACGATGCTGCGTCCGGTACCCGACCCGTCCGACCGCGACCCCGACGCGACCGACTGCCCGCTCGGCCGCTGCGAGGGCAACGGCTGGATCCTCACCGACGCCGGCGAGGCCATCCCCTGCGACTGCCGCGAGCGCCGGATCGGGCGCGCGATCTCGCGCGGGATGGGCACCGGCATCCCGAAGAAGTTCCGCGGCGTGTCCTTCGACCGCAAGCCGATCGCCGACCTCGACCCGTTCGTGCTGAGACCCGTGCGCGCGTTCGTCGAGGGCATCGACCGCAACGTCGAGGAGGGCCACGGGCTCTGGTTCATGGGCGACGTCGGCACCGGCAAGACGTCGCTGGCGATGCTCGTCTCCCAGGCCGCCGAGAAGGCCGGCCGCTCGGTCGCCGTCTACCCCGTCACGCGGCTGCTCGCCGAGATCAAGGACACCTACGACAGCGACTCGACCGGCTCCTACATGAGCCTCTTCCGCCGCCTCTGCTCGGTCGACCTGCTCCACCTCGACGACCTCGGCGCCGAGAAGCGGACCGAGTGGGTGCTCGAGCAGCTCTACGCGATCGTCAACGAGCGCTGGCAGGACGAGCGCTCGATTGTCGTGACCACCAACATCGTCGATCTCGACGAGCTGCGCGAGCAGATCGGCGCCCGCACCGTCTCGCGACTGCTCGAGATCTGCGGCGACCCGCTGCCGATCATGGGGCCCGACCTGCGGGTCTCCTCCGCCGGCTGAGCCGACCGCGCGAATAGACTCCCGCTCCGTCATGCCAGGACTCGTGATCGTGGGCGCCCAGTGGGGCGACGAGGGCAAGGGCAAGGTCGTCGACCTGCTCGGCGAGCGCGCGCACTCGGTGATCCGCTTCCAGGGCGGCAACAACGCCGGCCACACGATCGTCCGCGGCGACGAGACGTTCAAGTTCCACCTGATCCCCTCCGGCATCCTCTACGAGGACTGCAACTGCGTGATCGGCAACGGGGTCGTCGTCGACCCGCGCGTGCTGATCGAGGAGATCGACGGCCTGCGCCGCCAGCGCGTTGACCTGCGCGGGCTGAAGGTCTCGGCCAACGCGCACCTGATCATGCCCTACCACCTGCTGCTCGACCACGCCGGCGAGGCGAAGCTCGGCAAGCGCGAGATCGGGACCACCAAGCGCGGCATCGGCCCCTGCTACGCCGACAAGGCCGCGCGGCTGGGCATCCGCGTCCAGGACATCCTCGACGAGAAGATCCTGCGCCAGAAGATCGCCGCCGCGCTCGAGCCGAAGCGGCTGACGCTGCGCGAGTTCGAGAAGGACCCGCGGCTGGACATGCACCAGATGGTCGAGGACTACCTCGCCTACGGACAGCGGCTCGCCCCGCACATCGCCGACACCCCGCCGATCGCCTGGCAGGGCCTCGACGAGGGCCGGCTGGTGATCTTCGAGGGCGCCCAGGGGACCCTGCTCGACATCGACCACGGCACCTACCCGTTCGTCACCTCGTCGAACACCGTCGCCGGCGCCGCCTGCTCCGGCGCCGGGGTCGGGCCGAAGGCGATCGACGAGATCTGGGGGATCGCCAAGGCCTACTGCACCCGCGTCGGCGCCGGGCCCTTCCCGACCGAGCTGCACGACCAGCTCGGCGACCGGCTGCGCAAGGCCGGCCACGAGTTCGGCACCACGACCGGCCGCGAGCGCCGCTGCGGCTGGCTCGACATGGTCGCGCTGCGCTACTCGGCGCGGATCAACAGCCTGACCGGCCTCGTGCTCACCAAGCTCGACGTGCTCACCGGCATCGACCCGATCCGCGTCGCCGTCCGCTACGCCGGCGCCGAGGACGCGACCTTCGAGGACTTCCCCTACCACCAGTCGGTCCTCCACCACGCCAGCGGCGAGTACGTCGACCTGCCCGGCTGGGACGAGGACATCACCGGCGCGCGCACGCTCGAGGAGCTGCCCGCCAACGCCCGCCGCTACCTCGAGTTCATCGAGGAGCAGCTCGGCATCCCGGTCGTGACGATCGGCGTCGGCCCCGCGCGCGACGAGATCATCTGGACCGACGCCGCCGCCTCGATCGCGGCCGCCTGAAGCCGCGCGCCGCTACGCGGTCCCGGCCAGCGGCGGGTCGAGCAGCTGCTCGCCGCGGCGCAGGAAGCGGGTGGCCAGCGCGGTCGCCGACAGGACCGCGAGCGCGGCGAGCGCGATCTGGACGCTGAGGATGCCCTCCTCGGACCAGTAGACGTCGTCGAGCTCGAGCAGCAGTGCCGACTCGTCGAGCGTCAGGCCCATCCCGACGCCGAACGGGATCGCGAGCAGCGGCTCGATCTCCTCGCGGCGGGTCGCGATCGCCACGCTGCCCGAGACCAGCGACAGCACGATCCCCGGCACGAAGTGGTGGATGTGGCGGCGGCCGACGACGAGGTCGCGGAACGGGCCGACGCGGCGGCGGTCGCGCAGCAGCGTCGTGACGGCGCGGACGGCGATGAACGTCGTCCCGAACGACGCGAAGAGGTTGAACAGCGCGTTCTCGGTGGTCGAGACCTCGCCGTAGCCGCGGCGGACGACCGCGGCGGTCTCGGCGACCGTCTCGGCCGCGGCCAGCAGCGGCTCCTCGCGCCGCTCGGCGACGACCGTCTCGCTGCGGCGCCAGATCCGCGACAGCTCGGCGCCGACCACCGCGAGCCCGAGTGCCGAGGCGACCGCTCCGAGCACAACCGTCGCCCGGTCGGCACGCAGCGCGCGGCGGCGGCGAATCAGTGCCACGGCACCGCCCCGGAGCCCCGCGGAGGCCGGCCGCGACCGCGCTCGGTCAGACCCCGGCGTGCGGCCGCGGGCGCGCTGCCGGGCGGCGTCACCGCCACCGCTCCAGCAGGTCCTCGTCGCCGACCTCGCGCACCACCCGCGCCGGCACGCCGATGACCACAGCCCGGGCCGGCACGTCGCGCGTGACGACCGCCCCGGCCGCCACGAACGCCTCGACGCCGACCTCGACGCCCGGCGTCAGCGTCGCGCCGCCGCCGATCCGGCAGGCGCGCCGCAGCGTCGCCCCGCGCAGCGCGTACTCCTGGCCGTGGCGGCCCATCGTGTCGTCGTTGGTGAGCGTCACGCCGGGACCGACGAAGACGTCGTCCTCGATCTCCGAGTAGGCCGTCACGTAGCAGTTGGATTGGATCCGGACCCGCTCGCCGACGGTGACGTCGTTGTCGACCGCGCTGCCGCGCCCGACCACGCTGCCGGCGCCGACGACCGCGCGCTCGCGGACCTGGGCCTGGTCGCCGACGATCGCCCGCTCGC
>JAAYBF010000230.1 GCA_012718975.1 Solirubrobacterales bacterium
ACCTGCTCGGGGTCCGCCAGCCGCGGATAGTCGACCTCGAGTCCGGCGAGCGCAACCCCCGCATCGAGACCCTGATCGACATCTCCCGCAAGACCGGCCTGGAGTTCGCGATCGACATCGCCCCCGCTGCACAGCAGCCCGCGCTCGTCACCAAGCGCATGCGCGACAGCCGCCCCGCCCACGTCCACGACGACGTCTCAGTCGTGGTCGCGAGCAACCGCGCGGCCTGACCTTCTGCTCGCCGGACGGCGACCGCGCCCCCCTACACCGACCGCGTCGCCGCCCCGTCCACCGTCAGCGTCTCGCCGCTGATGTAGCCGGCCCGCTCCGAGCAGAGGAAGACCGCGGCGGCGGACATCTCCTCGACGGTGCCGAGGCGGCCGGCGGGGAGGCCCATCGCCTCGGCGGCGGCCTCCTCGGAGCCGAACAGGCCGGTCACCCGCTCGGTCGAGATCAGGCCGGGGAGGATGCTGTTGAGGGTCACCCCGTCGGCGGCGACGTCGCGGGCGACGGTCTTGAAGCCGGTGATCATCCCGGCGCGGTGGACGCTGGAGAGCATCAGGTTGGGGATCGGCTCGCGGACCGTGGTGCCGACGACGTTGACGATCCGCCCCCAGCCGCGCTCGCGCATCCCCGGCACGACGGCGTGGACGAGCGCCATCGGTCCCAGCACCAGGCTCTCGTAGGCGTCGCGCCACTGGTCGCGCGTGAAGTCGAGCGGCTCCCCGCCGGGCGGCCCGCCCGTGTTGCAGACCAGCACGTCGATCGGACCCAGCTCGGCCTCGACCCGCTCGACGAGCGCCGGGGCGCCGTCGAGGTCGGCGCCGTCGTGGACGAGGCCGAGCGCACCGAGCGGCTCCGCGGCCGCGGCGATCCGGTCGGCCGAGCGGGCGGTCATCGCGACGCGCGCGCCCTCGGCCGCCAGTTCGGCGGCGATCGCGTGGCCGATGCCCTTCGACGCGCCGGTGACCAACGCCACCCTTCCTTGCAGGCCAAGCTTCACTGGGGGAGATCCTCCGTTCCGTTCGGTGGGGAGAGCGCCGGCGCCGTGGACGAGGCGCCGATCGCGGGTGGACGGTCGCCGAGGTTGGCGGCGACCAGCGCGAGGTGCAGCGACGCGATCGTCGCAGGCGACTTCAACGGCCGGCCGAGCAGCTCCTCGGCGCGCGTCAGCCGGTTGCGCAGCGAGTTGCGGTGCAGGTGCAGCGCCGCGGCCGCGCGGCCGATGTCCAGCTCGGCGGCGAGGTAGGCCTCGACCGCCTCCAGCAGCCGCGGCTGGTCGAGCAGCGGCGCGACGAACTCGCCCAGCCGCGCGCGGGCGACCGACGAGCCCAGCTCACCGACGACCAGCACCTCCGGGTCCAGGTCGTCGTAGCAGCGGACCGCGGCGCGACCGGCCGGCAGCCCCGCCGCGGCGGCAAGCGCCAGCTCCGCCTGCTCGAACGCCGCGGCGATCCCCTCGACCGAGCGCAGCGGCCGGCTCAGCCCGACCGCCAGCGGCGGGCCGTCCTGCGCCGCCAGCCACGACCCCAGGTCCTCGAGGTTGCTCTGGGCGAGCATCGCCGCGCGGCCGCCGTCGGCCGCCACCACCGCGTCGATCCCGTTGACCAGGACGAACCCGTCGAACGCGCCGAGCGCCGCCTCGCCGTCGCGCGCCTCGCCGCCGTCGCGCAGCGCGCCGAGCGCGAGCCGGCACGGCTCGGCGAAGTCGACCCCCTCGGCGGCCAGCTCGGCGGTCAGCGCCGGGTCGCGCTCGCCGCGCGCCGCGCGCGCCACGCGCGCCGCCACCCGCCGGCGCGAGTCCAGCCGCGAGCGGACCGCCGCCCGCCGCGTCGAGGCGAGCAGCGCCAGCAGGTTGATCGCCGTCTGCAACAGCGGCTTGGTCAGCTGGCGGTCGAGCGGCCGCGCGCGGGCGGCGACGACCAGCCAGCTCTCCGGGCCGGCGCCGTCGTGGACGGGGGCGATCGCCGTCCAGCGGCCGTCGATCTCGGTCTCGCGGATCCCGCGCGGGTCGCAGTAGGAGGCCACCTCGCTCCAGCCGGGCGTCGCGCCCGCCGCGGCGATCGGCCGGCCGCCGATGTCGACATGGGCGGCGGCGGCGCCGTCGAGCAGCCCGCTGAGGCGGTCGACGAGCACCTGGTCGGCCGCCGGCTCGTGGAGCGCGTCGAGCAGGTACTGCTGCATCCAGGTCAGTCGCCGCAGCACGTAGAGGTCGTGGCTGAGGATCGACTGGTTGACGTAGGTGACGATCTCGCGGAACGGCGTCTCGTACGGCGAGGTGAACACCGGGAAGCCGCGCTGCTCTGCTTCGTCGAGCAGCGCGTCGGGCACGTCTGGCATGAACGCGCCGATGCCGAAGCCCATCGCCGCGATGCCGCCGGCGGCGAGCCGCTGGACCATCAGCCGCTGGGCCGCCTCGCCGTCGCGCAGCTGGGCGCCGGCGGTCAGCATCACCCAGCCCTCCTGCAGCCACGGGACGGGGTCGAGCAGCTCGAGGCAGTGGACCCCCTCGATCGGCCGTGCCAGCGCGCCCTCGCCGCCCGCCCGCAGCCGCAGGCCGAAGGCCGGCTGGTCGAGCAGTTCGCCGAGGGTCAGTCCCATGGGCTCAGCGGGGATGGTCGCAGGCCGAGGTCATTCCCACCATCGCGACGGGCAGGCGGCGGTCAGGATCTCCGGCTCGCCGTCGCTCACGATCAGCGTCTGCTCGTGGTTGGCGGCGCCGACGCCCGGCAGGCCGACGACGGTCTCGATCGCGATCACCATGTCGGCGCGCAGCGCGGTGCCCTCGCCGGACACGATCCACGGCCGCTCGGTCGAGATGCCGAGCGAGTGGCCGTAGAGCGAGTGGCCGTAGGCGGGCTGCTCGCCGTCGCCGTCGGGCTCCTCGGCGAAGCCGTTGTCGGCGAGCCAGGCGTCGCCGCGGCGCGCGAGCTCGTCGCAGGTCACGCCCGGGCGGACCGCCGCGATCAGGTGGTCGACGAGTGCGACCGCGCCCTCGAGCACCGTGCGCTGGCCGTCGTCGGCGCGGCCGCCGACGACCGTCGAGCGCGCCAGGTCGGTGAAGTAGCCGCCGACCGGCCCCCACACGTCGGCGTGGACGAGGTCGCCGCGCGCGAGCCTGCGCGTCGCGTTCCAGTGCGGCAGGCCGGAGCTGCCGAAGTAGTGGTGGGACTTCGCGCCGCCGGCGATCGCGACGTCGTAGGCGCTGCCGCCATTGGCCGCGAGGTAGGCGAGCCCGTCGCCGACGGCGTCGGCCTCGGTGCGGCCCTCGGTCAGCCCGCGCAGCGTCGTGCTCATCCACTCGGCGCCGACCGCGGCCGCCGCGCGCATCGCGTCGAGCTCGGCCGGGCTCTTGACCATCCGCGCGTCGTCGAGCAGGTCGTCGGCGGCGACGAGGTCGAGCGGGCCGCCGGCCGCCGCCTCGATCTCGCGGTGCCAGGCGTGCGCGAGCGCCTCGCGCCCGACCAGCCCGAGCGGCTGCTCGGCGAGCCCGAGCGCGACCAGCTCACGGCCGATCGCGGCGGGCAGGTCGACGGCGACGCGGACCTCGTCGATCGCCAGCAGCCCGTCGTGGTCGTCGAGGTAGTCGGTCAGCAGGACCGCCGGGCCGTCGACCGGCAGCACGATCGCCGCGTGGCCGCGCGCCGACCAGACGCCGGGCGCGTCGGGCAGCACCGCCATGTTCGAGTGGAAGCCCGACAGGTACAGCACGTCGCCGTGGAAGTCGGCGGCGGTGCCGCCGCGCGAGAAGACGACCAGCCCGGCCAGGCCGCGCTCCTCCGCCGCCCGCGCGGCGGCGGCGCGGCGGGCGGCCAGCTCGGCCGGCTCGATCCGGGGCAGCGGGGCGCCGGGCACCGCTCAGCCCTCGCTCGGGGCCGGGGTGCGGGCGCCGCGCAGCCACCGGCGCGAGCGCGGCCGCGCCCCCTGGCCCTGCTGGTCGAGCCGCCGCTCCAGCCGCGAGACCAGGTAGGAGGCGGGGATCGAGATCGACGCGTAGAGCGTCCCGGCGAGCGCGAACGCGCCGATGAAGTCGAGCGTCACCGAGCCCTGGTTGTAGGCGGTGGTCATCAGCTCCGGGACCGCGATCGTGAAGCAGAGCGAGGTCGCCTGGAAGAAGAGGATCGCCCAGCCCATCAGCGCGGGCGTCGCGATCCGCAGCGCCTGGGGCAGCGTCACGTAGCGGAAGGCGTCGAAGCCGGTCAGGCCGACTGCGTCGGCGGCCTCGCGCTGGACCTTGCCGACCGCGCCGAACGCGGCCCGGAAGACCTCGCTGGTGTAGGCGCCCATCGCGAGGCCGAACGCGATCACGCCGCAGGCGAAGGCCGGGATCAGCACGTCGACCTGCGGCAGCCCGTAGTAGACGAGCAGCAGGATCACGAACGCCGGGGTGCCGCGGCCGAGCTCGACGACGACCAGCGCCGCCCAGCGGATCGGCTTGGCGGGCGAGGCGACGCCGAGCGCGAGCAGCACGCCGAGCGGCAGCCCGGTCGCGAGGATCGCCGCGGTGAGCTGGACGCTGACGAACAGCCCGTCGAGCTGGTCGGGCAGCCACTCCAGCCAGTTGCTGTAGATCGCGCCGACCATCACGCGGCCGCCGATCGGTCGAGCCGGCGGTGCAGCGTCCGGCTGAGGATCGCCAGCGGGATGCTCAGCAGCAGGTAGAGCACGGCGGCGACGCTGAAGACGTCGAGGCCCTCTAGCGTCCGCGCGGCCTCGCTGCTGGCGATGAAGGTGATGTCCTGGACGCCGATCGTCGAGGCGATCGCGGTGTCCTTGAGCAGCCCGACGAGGTAGGTGGCGGTGCCGGGCAGCGCGATCCGGAACGCCTGCGGGACGACGATCGTGAACAGCGCCGCCGCGCGGGTCAGGCCGAGCGCGTCGGCGGCCTCGAACTGGCCGCGGTCCACGCCGATCAGCGCGCCGCGGTAGATCTCGGAGATGTAGGCCGACGAGATGATCCCGAATCCGACCAGCGCCGCCGGGATCGGGTCGATCCGCAACTGCTCCTGGGTGCCGAGGCCGAAGAAGATCAAAAACAGCCAGACGATCGGCGGCACGCCGCGGAAGAGGTCGACGTAGGCGCGCGCGACGGCGCGGATCAGCACCGACGGCGCGCGGCGGGCGAGCACGATCGGCAGCGCGAGGACGCTGCCGATCGCGAAGCTGCCGAAGGTCACCACGAGGGTGATCCAGACGCCGTCGATCAGCAGGGAGAGGTAGTCGCCCATGTCAGCGGTCCATCACCGCGCTGAGGAAGCGCTGGGTGCGCTCGGTCTTGGGGGCGCCGAAGATCTCCTCGGGGCGGCCGGACTCGATCTCGGCGCCGTCGGCCATCACGACGACGGTGTCGGAGACGTCGCGGGCGAAGTGCATCTCGTGGGTGACGACGACCATCGTCATCCCGCCCTCAGCGAGCGAGCGCATCACCGCGAGCACCTCGGCGCCGAGCTCGGGGTCGAGCGAGGAGGTCGGCTCGTCGAAGAGCATCACGCGCGGGTCCATCACCAGCGCGCGGGCGATCGCCACCCGCTGCTGCTGGCCGCCGGAGCAGCGGCCGGGCATCTGGCCGGCCTTGTCGGCGAGGCCCATCCGCTCGAGCAGCTCCATCCCGCGCTGCTCGGCCTCCGCGCGGGAGCGGCCGAGCACCCGCTCCTGGGGCAGCGTGAGGTTGCGCATCACCGTCAGGTGCGGGAAGAGGTTGAAGCCCTGGAAGACCATGCCGATCGCGCGCCGCAGCTCGGTGAGCTCCTTGCGCGAGGGCCGGCCGTGGCGGTCGCGCTCCTGGCAGATCACCCGGCCGTCGAGGCTGACCGTGCCGCTGGTGGGCGGCTCGAGGAAGTTGATGCAGCGCAGCAGCGTGCTCTTGCCGGCGCCGCTGGGCCCGATGATGCTGACGACCTCGTGGGCGCGCAGGTCGAGTGAGACCTCGCGCACGACGTGGTGGTCGCCGAAGCTCTTGGAGACGTCCTGCAGGCGCACCACCGGCGCGTCGCCGGCGGCCGATGCGGCGGCCGCTGGGGCCTCCGCTGCGGACCGGTTCGCCAATCCGCGCTCGCTCATCCTCTGCTCCTCATCGACCGCCCTTTCGCTTGCTAGTCAGGGACCGGCTCTCCCGCCCGGACGGCCCTGGCCCTACTGGCCGAGCGAGCTTAGGCGGGCCCTTCGAAGGCTGTCAAGGCCGCCGATGCAAGCTGACACACCAGAGTGTGCAGAGCGGACATTGTGTGAGTGTCACCCGCCTCGGATACTGGCTGCGGGCCGTCGCGGCAGCTGTCGCGCGCGCCCGTTCAGTGTGCACGAAAAACAAGCAGAAGGGTGAAACGTCAATGCGCGCATGGCAGCTTTACGGGTTCGGCGACATGCGGCTCGAAGAGCTCGAAGATCCCCGGCCGGGGCCCGGCGAGGCGCTCGTGCGCACGCGCGTGGTCCAGCCGTCGGTCACCGAGGCGATGCTCGCCTTCGGCACCGAGACCTTCGGCTACGAGACCGTCCGCTCCGCGCTCGCCGACGGCCCCGCGCGGCTGTTCGGCCACGAGTACTGCGCCGAGATCGTCGCGCTCGGCGAGGGCGTCGAGGGCCTGGCGGCCGGCGACCGCGTCGCCGACGTGGCCGCCCTGCCCTGCATGGAGTGTGCGCTCTGCCTGGAGGGCCGCAGCGAGGACTGCCGCCGCGGCCCGCACGTCGGCTTCGAGATGCCCGGCTGCCTCAGCGACGTCGCGGTCGTCCCGGCGCTCGGGCTGGTCCCGGTGCCCGACGGCGTCAGCGACGCGCAGGCCGCCTGCCTGCAGCCGGCCTGCGACTGCGTCGCCGGCGTCGACGCCGCCCGGCTGGAGGGCGGCGAGACCGTCGCGGTGATCGGCCAGGGGCCGATGGGCGGCTACACCCTCCAGCTCGCCCGCGCCGCCGGCGCCGGGCGGGTGATCGCGATCGACGTGCGCGCCGAGTCGTTGGCGACCGCGCGCGAGCTGGGCGCCGACGACTGCGTCGACGCCTCCGACGGCGACCCCGTCGCGGCGGTGCTCGAGCTGACCGGCGGCCGCGGCGTCGACGTCGCCTTCGAGTCGGCCGGCGGCGCGCCGAGCAGCGGCCTCGGCGGCCACACCACGCTCGACCAGGCGCGCGAGATGACTCGCGACACCGGCCGCGTCGTCGTCCTGGCGCTGCTGCCCGGCACGCCGCCGTTCGACATGCTCGCCTGGCGCGGCCGCTCGATCGAGCTGCTGTTCCCGCCGCTGGGCTCGCGCAGCCACCTCGCGCGCGCCGCGGCGCTGGCGGCCGACGGCGCACTCGCGCTCGACCGCTACACCTCGCACTCCGTCGACGGCCTCGAGCGCGTGGCGGAGGCGTTCGAGATCACCGCCAACAAGGGCCGCTACGGCGCGCTCGGACCCTGCCAGGTCGTCGTCGCAGGCGACTGAGGAGATAAAAGCGGCGGCCGGCGCGAGGACGCCGACCGCCGCGGCCCGGCCAGCGGGCGAGGGGGAGAGCTGGCCGGGGTCCGCCCCGTCGGGGGCGGAGGAGGGGTGCGCCGCGACCGGCCGGAGGAGGGACCGGCCGCGGCGCTGGGGAGGAGGCTCTAGGACGCGGCGAGGTCGACCGGGGCGACCTCGGCGTGGCGGTAGTCCTCGCGGACCGGCACGAAGATGTCGATCGACAGGCAGCCCTCGGGGCCGCCGCGGCCGGCGTGCTCGATGTTGCTCGGCAGGACGTAGGCGTCGTGGGGGTAGAGCTCGTACTCGACGCCCTCGACCTCGAGCACCTGCATCCCCTCGAGGATGATCCCGAGCTGCTCGTGCGGGTGGCTGTGGACCGGCACGACGGCGTCGGGCTCGATCGTGATCAGGTTGAGCTGGCCGCCCTCGCCGTAGACGCCGCGCATCGTCACGCCGTCCAGCGGCGAGGAGCCCTCCTCGGCGCTCAGCTTGAAGAACTTCACGTCTGCCATCACTGCTCCTGTCTGTTGGGGAGGTGTTCGCTTCCGCGGGCGCTGACTAGGCGACGTTCATCGCCTGGCGCAGCCCCTCGCAGGTCTTGGGGAGGTTGTTCCGGACGTCGGTGACCGGCAGGCCGTGGACCGGGGCGACGATGTCGGCGCCGAGGCTCTCGATCAGCGCGATCAGGCGCTCGGCGTAGGGCTCCATGTCGGTCAGCCGCACCCACGGGAGGGCGTACTGGTAGAAGACGCCGGCCAGCTCGATGATGTCGAGCTCGGGCACCTCCTCGGCGACCTTGCCGCACTGCCCGGCCCGGTGGTGGTGGGCGTAGGCGAACCCGTCGGAGGCGAACAGCGCCGCCTGGCGCGAGGCGAAGCCCCAGCGGGTGGTGATCAGGTCGCGGATGACGGCCTCGACGACGGTGAACTCGTTGTCGCCGAGGTCGACCGACTCGCCCTCGGCCATCGACCGGAAGCGGTCGGCGTGCTCGGGGAAGAAGAGGTGGTAGTCGCGCACGTCGCCGATCGCGGTCACCTCCGGGTACATGTCGAGCATCCGGCCGACCCCGCCGGCGTGCGGGGTCTCCTGGTGGCTGAGGAAGATCCAGCGCAGCGGCGGCCGGCCCTCCAGCGCGGTCTCGAGCTGGCGCTCGAGCATGTGGGGGTCGCCGGTGATGCCCGGGTCGATCAGCAGCGAGGACTCGCTGCCGCTGACCATGTAGCTCGAGGTGTAGCTGTGCAGCATCGTGCCCCGGTAGGGGACCTCGAGGCAGCTGCCCATCCAGAGCAGGTCGGGGGCGAGCTCGATCGGGAAGAGGTCCTCGCCCTTGAGGTCGGTGGCGGTCATCGGCTTCCTCCGGCTGCGGCGGTCGTGCGGGCGCCCGGCGCGCGGCCGAGCCGGCCGACGATCTCGTCGACCATCGTCCAGTGGCGCTCGGCGATGGCGCGGCCCTCGAGCACGCAGCCGAACCCGGGCGCGATCCGCTGGATGTCGTAGCGGTCCCAGATCGCGGCGAGGTCGGCGCGGATCGCGGCGACGTCGGCGCCGGGCAGCCACCAGTAGCGGGTGCCGAGCAGGTGCTCCTCGACGTCGGCTGCGGCGATCGGGTCGTCGTCGGCGGTCACCAGCCAGGGCCCGGAGGCGTCGGGCCGGATCGCGTAGGAGAACGAGTCCGAGCTGAACAGGGTGCCGGTCTGGTGGTCGAAGGCCCAGTAGGTGCCGAGCAGTCGCAGCGCCGGCACGAAGATGTCGAGGCGGCGCTCGCCGGCGCCGTCGACGGCGATCGTCTCGCCGTTCTCGGGGACGATCGTCGGCGGCTTGCCGGGGAACTCGTCGCTCATCCGCAGCTCGGGCGCGGTGTGGATGTCGGCCCACTCGGGCGCGTCGGCGTACTGGCCGTAGATCGTCTGGACCGGCCGGTGCTTGACCAGCGGCGGCAGGTTGCACATCGCGTCGAACTCGCCCTGGCGCAGCAGCAGCACCGAGAGCTCGCGCTCGGCGGGCACCGCGGCGTCGACCTGGGCGAGCAGCGCGTCGCGGTGGATCGTCAGGCCGGTGTCGCAGAGCAGCGCCCGGTCGCCGGCGGTCAGCAGGTAGCAGTTCATCGGCGCGAGTCCGCGCGCCGAGGGGGCGTGCCAGCTGACCCGGCCGTCGACGGGGTAGAGGTTGATCAGCGCCGCGAGGCGCCCCGGCTCGAGCTCGAGCACGGGGCCCTCGGGTGCGTCGGCGGTCGTCATCGGACTAGATGACCGTTCGGCCGCCGTCGACCATCAGCGTGTGGCCGACGACCATCGACGAGGCCTCGGAGGCGAGGTAGAGCAGCGCGCCGACCAGCTCCGACGGCTGGCCGAGGCGGCCGATCGGGACGACCGTCTTCTGCCACTCGATGAACTCCTGGTCGTCGAGGAACGGCTCGGCCATCGGCGTGACGAAGTCGCTCGGGCCGACGGCGTTGACGCGCACCCCGTGCTGGATCCACTCGGCGCCGAGCGTGCGGGTGAGCTGGGCGACCGCGCCCTTGCTCGAGCAGTAGGCGACCTCCTCGGGCACGCCGATGAACGAGTCGGTCGAGCCGAAGTTGATGATCGAGCCCGAGCCCTGCTCGATCATCCGGCGGCCGAACTCGCGGCAGCCGAGGAAGGTGCCGGTGAGGTTGGTGTCGATGTGGAACCTCCACTCCTCCAGCGACACCTCGACCGACGGCCGCGGCACGATCACCCCGGCGGCGTTGAGCAGGATGTCGACGCCGTCGTGGCGCTCGTGGCAGCGCTCCGCCAGCCCCGCGACCGAGGCCTCGTCGCAGACGTCGACGGTGTCGGTGTAGGCGGTGCCGCCGAAGGACTCGATCTCCTGCTGCAGGGCGGCGGCGCGCTCCTCGCTGCGCCCGGCGATCGTGACGCGGGCGCCGCAGCGGGCGAGCGCGACCGCGCCGGCCGCGCCGAGGCCGCTGGTGCCGCCGATTACGACTGCGTCGCGGTCCTGGAGCCGGAAGACCTCGCCGAGGTAGGCGTCGGCGCCGGCGTTGCTGGTCGAGCTCATGTGGTTCTCCATGCTCTGTCGGAGGGCTACGGCTAGGGGGTCTGGCCACACTAGGAACGGCGCGAGGAGACTGTCAAGGCTCGCGACGGCCGTTCGGTGCAGGGCGCATATGTGTAAGTGGGCGTATCGCATATTGCGTGACTGGCCGCGCTGTCCGATGCTTGGGTCAAACGCACGGAAGGCGGGCAGCGAAGGTGAGCGAAGGCAGCGAGCAGGACCTCAGGCGGCGGTCGCGGGCGCTGACCGAGGGCCCCTGGCGGGCCCCGGCGCGCGCCTACCTCAAGGGCATCGGCTACGACGACGACGCGCTGGCGCGGCCGCTGATCGGGGTTGCCAGCACCTGGACCGAGACGATGCCGTGCAACTTCCACCTGCGCGCGCTGGCCGCGAAGGTCAAGGAGGGCGTGCGCGCCGCCGGCGCGACGCCGATGGAGTTCAACACGATCGCGATCTCCGACGGGATCACGATGGGCACCAGCGGCATGAAGACCTCGCTGGTCTCGCGCGACGCGATCGCCGACTCGATCGAGCTGGTCGCCCGCGCGCACCTCTTCGACGCGGTGATCGCGCTCAGCGGCTGCGACAAGACCGTCCCGGCGACGGTGATGGCGCTCGCCCGTCTGGACGTGCCGTCGCTGATGCTCTACGGCGGCGCGATCCCGCCCGGCCGCTTCCAGGGCCGCGACGTGACGATCCAGGACGTCTTCGAGGCCGTCGGCGCGCACGCCGCCGGGCGGATGACCGACGCCGAGCTGCACGACCTCGAGGCGGCGGCCAGCC
>JAAYBF010000231.1 GCA_012718975.1 Solirubrobacterales bacterium
ACCTGCTCGGGGTCCGCCAGCCGCGGATAGTCGACCTCGAGTCCGGCGAGCGCAACCCCCGCATCGAGACCCTGATCGACATCTCCCGCAAGACCGGCCTGGAGTTCGCGATCGACATCGCCCCCGCAGCACAGCAGCCCGCGCTCGTCACCAAGCGCATGCGCGACAGCCGCCCCGCCCACGTCCACGACGACGTCTCAGTCGTGGTCGCGAGCAACCGCGCGGCCTGACGCGACCGTTCACCGGCCCCGATACCACGTTGTGGTCCGCTCCACGCTTCGACTGGCCGCCACCCCTCCCGTCGGACTGCGTGTGGCACACTAGTGGCATGGCCCGCGCACGCCTCAGCACCACCGTCGACGCGAACCTCCTAGACAGCGCGCGACACCTGCGCACGGGCGTCACCGATGCCAGCCTCGTCGACGAGGCGCTCGAAGCGCTGCTCTCCCTCCATCGCGCCGCCGAGCTCGACGCAAGCTACGCCGCCTACGACGCCCACCCACTCAACGAGCCCGACGCGTGGGGCGACCTTGCGTCGTTCCGCCGCGCCGCCGCAGCTTCGTGACCGCCGTCCCAGCCCGCGGCGAGGCATGGTGGTGCGAGCTGCCCGAGATCGGCCGCCGGCCAGTGATCGTCCTCTCGCGCGACGCCGCGATCCCACGGCTGCGGCGAGCGCTGATCGCACCGTGCACGACCACGATCCGCGGGCTTGCCAGCGAGGTCGTCCTCGAGCCCGACATGGATCCCGTGCCCCGGCGCTCCGCCGCCAACCTCGACTCGATCGAGAGCGTCGCCCTCGCCACCCTGACCGATCGTCTCGGCCGCCTCTCAGATGCACGCATGCGGGAGATCTGCGACGCACTCAGCGTCGCGGTCGACTGCCAGCACTGATTCCCGGCCCAACGATCGCGCGGCAGCGTCTGGCCGAGCGCGCAGCCGAGACCTTCGGCTACCTGACGGGCGAGGACGCCCGTGCGTTGGGCGTTCCGTTGGGGACGCTGAACGCACTGTCCCGGCGGGGCCAGCTCGACCGCGTGGATCGGGGGATCTACCGCGTGCCACTGATCCCGCCCAGCAGGCTGGATCAGTACGTGAGCGGGCGAGCGTCGGTACAGGCGCTCAGCGTCGAGGAGGGAATCGCCGCCGATCGCCTGCGCCGCTGGGTCAGCACGAGGGTCCTACTCGGCGCGCTTCCAGCAGTTCCGCGCGCTCGCGGTTGAACAGGGCTTCCCATAACCGGCGTCAACCAGGCCGCCGACCGCGTACGGGAGATCATCGACGCCCTCGCCCAACGGACCCCGAACGGGCGTGCCTAAAGGCCCGGCAACCGGGCCTCGGGATCGTTGAGCCGCGAGTAGACGTTCTGCGCGATGTAGTCCCGCACAACGGCCCCGAAGGCGGGATCGTCGATCATGCGACCGAAGAAGTCCTGGTTGGCGTCGAGACGGTCGATCACCAAGCCCTCGAGCACCTTGTCGAACGCGAGCTTGAAGTTCTCCGGCGAGTTGACCCGTGCCTGCGTGGCGAGTGCCTCGTTCTCCACGCAGGTTTGCTCGATCTGGTCGACGAAGACCTTGTCCGCCTCGGTGAACTCGGTGCCGAACCGGTCGTTGAGCCGATCGATGATCTCCGAGAGCTTGGCGAACTGCGGCTCTTGTCCGCCAGCACCGTCGCCGGTGAAGCCTGGCACTACACCGCCCCCCTCGGTGAGCGACAGGTCGTGCTCGCCGATCAGCTCGGTGCGCAGGTGAGTCAGCATCACGTCGTCCGAAAGGTCGAGGGTGCCAGTCTTCTCGCGGGGCAAGCGGAGCGCCAGGAAGCGGCTGTAGGTGTAGAGCTGCTCGAGCTCGACGTCTGCGAACGGCACGATCTGCGCGAGGAAGGAGTACACCCGGACGAAGGCGCTCAGGGCACCGCGGAACGCCTCGCGCGCGTCGCCTTCCTCGAGCGCTGCGTACCGCTCGACAGCGGGATCCAACCTGGCGTACAGCGCGGCATTCGTCTGCTCGCCGAGACCCAGGACGGCGGCGGTGAACGCGGCCGCCTCCTCGCGATCGATCACTCCGAACTCGTCGAGCCGAGCGGCGGCGTTGTAGAGCAGATTCGGATCGGTCGGCTCCGCAATCGTCGCCTCGAAGAACGGCGCGAACGCGTCCTGAATCTGCTCGGCGTCGTTGGCGAAGTCGAGGACGAAGGTGTCGGTCTTGCCCGGGTAGATCCGGTTCAGCCGACTGAGGGTCTGAACCGCCTTGACGCGCTCGAGCTTCTTATCGACGTACATGGTGTGCAGCAGCGGCTGGTCGAACCCGGTCTGGTACTTCTCGGCGACGATCAGCACCTGGTACCCCTCGCCGGCGAACTCGACGGGCAGCGCGGTCTCGGCTATACCGCCGTTCATCTGCGGCTCCGTATAGACGCCGTCCCGGTCCTCGACCGCCCCGCTGAAAGCGACGAGCGTCCGTACGTCGCTGTAGCCCTTCTCGGCGATATAGGCGTCGACGGCAAGCTTGTAGCGAACAGCGTGCAAACGGCTCCGCGTAACGACCATCGCCTTCGCGTGCCCACCGATCTTGCGGCGAGTGTGCGCCCGGAAGTGCTCGACGATGACCTCCGCCTTCTGCGCGAGGTTCGTCGGGTGGAGCGAGACGAAGCGTGCCAGCTGCGCGGCTGCCTTCGCCTTGTCGACGTCAGGGTCCTGCGCGGCGGCGGAGGCGATCTTCCAGTACGAACCGTAGGTCGTGTACCCCTTGAGGACATCGAGGATGAAACCCTCCTCGATCGCCTGCTTCATCGAGTACAGATGGAACGGCGCGTAGTTGCCGCCGTCGTCGGGAGCGCCGAACAGCTCAAGCGTACGTGCCTTCGGCGTCGCCGTGAAAGCGAAGAAGGAGAGGTTCTCCTGTCGTCCCCGGGCGGCGACGGCGGCGGCCAGCTCGTCCTCCGCGTCGGCTCCCGCCCCGGCTGCAGCGTCCTGGGCTGCCGCGGCCTCTAGCTGCTCCTCGGCACTCGCGCCCAACACCTGTTTGAGGTCCTTGGCGGCCTCTCCGGTTTGGCTGGAGTGGGCCTCGTCGATGACGACGGCATAGCGGCCCGTCTGCAGCTCGGCGCCCGCGCGCAGTACCACCGGGAACTTCTGGAGGGTCGTGATGATGACCTGAGCTGCGCCCCCAGCGAGAGCGTCGGCAAGCTGTGCGGAGTTCTTGTCGATCTTCGCCACCACTCCGGGCTTGTGGTCGAACTGGAAGATCGTGTCCTGCAGCCGGCGGTCGAGGACGACGCGGTCGGTGATCACGACGACTTTGTCGAAGACCTTGCGGTCGTCGCTGTCGTGGACGTTCGAAAGCTGGTGCGCCGCCCAGGCGATCGTGTTCGACTTTCCCGATCCAGCTGAGTGTTGCACGAGGTAGGAGTGACCGGCGCCACGATCGCGAGCATCGCCGACGAGCCGACGCACTGCATCCCACTGGTGGTAGCGCGGGAAGATCACCGCGCCCGTTGTCCCCTTCCCGGTTCCAGGCTCGACGTGGATGAAGCGGCGCAGCAGGTCCAGCCAGTTATCTCGCTGCCAAACCTGCTCCCACAGATACGCAGTGCGGTGTCCAGTCGGGCTGGGTGGGTTGCCCGCACCACCGTCCGCGGTGCCGCGGTTGAAGGGCAAAAAGCGCGTCGAGGCCCCCTGGAGCCGCGTCGTCATGAACACAAGCGCGGGATCGACCGCGAAGTGAGCAACCGCGCGCTTGCCCGAGAGCAGCAGGTCTTTGGGGGACCTGTCCTCTCGGTACTGCTTCTTCGCGTGCTCGACAGTCTGACCGCTCAGGTGGTTCTTCAACTCGGCTGTCGCCACCGGGAGACCGTTGACGAACAACGCAAGGTCGAGCTCGCCATCGTGTGTGGGCGCGTACCGCAGCTGGCGCGTCACGGTGCAGCGGTTGGCCTGGTAGCGCTCCTCAAGCTCCGGCGTCAGCCCATGCGCGGGGCGAAAGTACGCGAGGTCCAGCTTGACCCCGAGGTCGGTGATCCCACGACGCAGCACGTCGATCACACCCCGTCGACCAATCTCGTCCGCCAGCCGTGCCTTGAACTTCCCCTGCGCGGTCGTCTGATCGCCACCGTGTCGGCCGACGAGCTTCTCCCATGCATCGAGCTGCGTCGCCCCGACGAATGTGAACAGCTCCTCCGTGTCCAGCGCCAACTCGCGGTCGTATGACGTGTTGGCGCCCTGGCACCATCCATGCGCGAGCAGATGCGCCTCGATCTCAGCCTCGAATGCCTGCTCCAGATGCGCGCCGGACTGGCTCATGCTGCTGCATTCTCGACCGACGCGTCCGGCACCTGCAGCCGGCCGGTCACCGCAGCAGTGATGAGAGCCTGGCGTCGCTCGCGCAGAAGGGAGATCTGGGAGTCGATGGCGGTGATCGCAAGGTCCGTAGCGGTTCGACGGTTGCAAACGTGGCGTGCGATCTCCTGTTGCTGAGCAACCGGCGGAAGCGGAACTCGCAAGTTTCGAAGATCATCGCCGCGCAGCTTGACCATCGTCTGCGACGACCCGCGCGCCGCAGCCGAGATCTGCGCGCGCGCATCGGAGGTGGATAACGCGATCTGCAGGTAGTCGGGGTCATACCCCTTGTGCAGCGTCAAACGGTAGATCAAGTCTGGCAGGAGTAAACGGGGAGCGGCCGGCTCGACGCTAGCAACGGCTGCGAGCCCCACCAGTGACGGCGTGTTGGCTCGCGTCACCAACAAGTCTCCGGTATCTACCGCTAACCCCCGGTCCGGGCTCCCTCCGGCGAGTCGCTTGTTCTCACTCGCTGCAAAGCCATAGGGACCAACAGCGCTGAGCTTCAAGACGCCAACCTCACCGGTACCTGCGGGACGATTCTCACATCGCGGGCTCGCGCCTTGCTCGACAGACGCGATCGCCCTCGCGACCCGGACTCGCGACCCGGCTGCCGAAACGACTGCATCGGCCCACGCTCGTGCGCGCTCGATCACGAGGCGACGCTGCCGCCCACGTGCAGCTACGAATGCGTCGCTCCGCTCGATCTCAGCGTCGAGGTAGTCGGCGATCGCAACCTGCTGCTCGCGAGTCGGAGCAGGGACGCGGAACCGCCTCAGCGTCTCAACGTTAAGCTCGACCTGCTTGGTGGCACCTACGCTGAGGGCCTCCTCTGCTATACGCGGAAACCCACGCGCCATCAACGCATATACAATGAACCGCGGGTCACCGACTCCCGGATCGACATCGAGCACCGTGATATGGCTGTCAGCAAACGTCGGTGCAGTGATCTCGCCCACAAGGGCAACCCGACCAATCGTGCCGTATCCAGTGGAGTTAACCAACACTTGGCCTCCGGTCAACCGCCCTCGCTCCGGCCAGCCGCTGGTGGTCGCCTGCCGACGACTCTGATCCAGATCGAGGGTACCGTCTGGGCGCACGCAAGCCTGGCCCACAACATCGGCGCAGCCCAGATCTTCTCCCGTCGCGTACGTCGGAGTTGACCCGCGACGAATCGAGCGGCAGAGGCGTGATAGCGACAGCACTCTCACCCCCGTACCTCCTCTAGCAGCCGCAGTATCTCCTGCTCGATCTCGTCGATCTCGGCGTCGATCTCCTCGAGAGGGCGAGGCTCGACGTGCTTGTAGAAGTGTCTTGTCAGCGGGATCTCGTAGCCGATGACGGTCTTGGCCTCGTCGACCCAAGCGTCGGGGGCGTAGGGGAGCACTTCGCGGGCGAGGTAGTCCTCGACACTCTCTGTGAGCGGCACGCTCTCCTGGTCGCGCAACGCAGTGTCCGGCTCGGGTGCGCCTCTGCGAGTTCTGACCACCTCTCCGTCGAGATCCCGCGGCAGAAACGCGGCTAGTACCTGCTTCTTCTTGGGCGCCGAGAGCTTCGGAAGCACAGTGCCGATCTGGGCCGTTGCGTCGGCCACCGTAACTTCGGCAGGCAACTCGATGCTCGCGGTCGCCTCCTTCACTGCCGCGATCACCTCCTCCCCGACCTTCTCGCGCAAGCCGTCAAGGCGCTCGCCCGCTCCTGCCAGATCGACCCGTACGCGCAGTGGCCTCTCGACGGTGATCCGACGAAAGCCGAACGCGTCGTTGTCGAAGACCTTGCTCGTCTCGGTATCGGCGAAGTCCTCGTACCAGCGGGTGATCTCGGGGATCGCGTCATCGGGGATTCGCTTTCGCTTTTCGCCCAGGGACCTGGGCATCTTCTCCCACTGCTCCCGGGCGTCGATGAGCTGTACTCGACCACGCCGCCTCGACGTCTTGGCGTTCGTCACGACCCAGATGTAGGTGCTGATGCCCGTGTTGTAGAACAGCTGGTCGGGCATCGCAACGACAGCGTCCAGCCAGTCGTTCTCGATGATCCAGCGGCGAATCTCCGACTCGCCCGAGCCCGCGCCGCCGGTGAAAAGCGGGGACCCGTTGAACACAATCGCGATCCGCGATCCTCCCTCCGCCGCCGGCTTCATCTTGCCGATCATGTGCTGGAGGAACAGGAAGCTGCCATCGTTGATCCGGGGCAAGCCGGCAACGAAAGGGCTTGCGTCACCGCGCGTGTCGCGGTCATCCCGAATCTTCGCCTCGATCTTCTTCCACTCGACGCCGAACGGCGGGTTGGAGAGCATGTAGTCGAACTGCCGCGGATGCTGGTCACCCGATAGCGAGTTGCCGAAGGCGATGTTCGCCGCGTCCTGTCCCTTGAGCATCATGTCCGAGCGGCAGATCGCGTACGACTCGGCGTTCAGCTCCTGGCCGAAAACCTCGAGCTTCCCGCCCGGGTTGAGTTCACGCAGGTACTCCTCGGCGACGCTCAGCATGCCGCCGGTCCCACACGCCGGGTCATACAGGGTCTTGAGGATGCCCTCAGTGCGCAGCTCGGTTCGATCCCCGGCGAAGAGCAGGTCGACCATCAGACGGATCACCTCGCGCGGCGTGAAGTGCTCACCGGCGGTCTCGTTGGATTGCTCGCTGAAGCGCCGGATCAGCTCCTCGAAGATGTAGCCCATCTGCAGGTTGCTGACGACGTCGGGGTGTAGGTCGATGTCCGCGAATTTGCCGACGACTAGATAGAGGAGGCCCGCCTCGTCCAGCCTCGTGATCTGGTCGTCGAAGCCGAACCGCTCAAAGGTCTCGAACGCCCCTGGCGAGAACCCTGCGATATACGACTGGAGTTGGCCCTTGAGCTGCTCTGGGTCGTCGAGCAGACGACGGAACGTGAGCGGGGAGGTGTTGTAGAAGTCGCCTCCCGCCGCGCGCCGCAGAATCGGCTCCGGATTAGAGCGGTGGCGGTGTCTCTCGAACGCCTTGAGTACTGCCGGTCTGGTTGGCTCCAGCACGCAGTCGAGGCGCCGCAGTACGGTCAGCGGCAAGATCACCCGCCCGTACTCCGACCGCTTGTAGTCGCCCCGCAGCAGGTCGGCAACCGACCAGATGAATGCTACGTGCTGGCTGTGGCCCTCCACTACTCGTGACCGTTCGCCAGCGGTTCGGCTGGGGTCAACCTGAGTGTCCCGCTAGGACAACGACCCCTATGCCCTGGTGACCCGTGTTTGACCATTCAGCCCATTCCGGCCCTGCGTGTTGCCTCCCAGAACGCCGAAAGCCGCTCCACAAGCGGCTTTCGGCGAATAGCGGGGGCGGGATTCGAACCCGCGACCTTCGGGTTATGAGCCCGACGAGCTACCTGGCTGCTCCACCCCGCGTCGCGACCGTCAAGGGTAGCAGGACGGTGGCGGCAGTCAACGGCTGAAAGGGCTCTGGCATGCCTGTCCCGGCCGCTGCGCCGCCCGGGCCGGCCCCGTCCGCGGCGTCCGACCGACCGCCCGCACGCCTCTCCCGCACCGGCACGACCCGCGGCCAGCCCCCGCCCACCGCTCAAGCCGCGGGCCCGCCCTCCCGAAACACCCCTCGCAACTTCCGAACCATGCGAGAGGAGCCGATCTTGAACGACAGCGCGACCACAGGGCCCGACCCGGCATCGCCCGGCGGAGGCCGCCGCTTCGGTGGCGGGGCGCTGGCCGGCGCGGCGATCGTCGCCCTGGTGATCGGCGCCGGGGCCGGCTACGCGATCGGCCACTCCAACGGCGCCGACTCCGGCAAGACCGACGGGATCGCCCAGGGCAAGGCCCAGGAGGCCGCCAAGTACGAGCAGGGCAAGCCCGCCTACCAGGCGATCTACGAGGAGGGCCAGAAGGCCGGCACCGCCACCGGAGAGAAGCAGGGCGAGAAGCGCGGCGAGAAGAAGGGCAAGGAGGTCGGCTTCCAGCAGGGCAAGGACGTCGGCGTCAAGGACGGCGAGCAGCAGGGCGTCCAGACCGGCGCGAACGCCGCGCTCGGCGGCCTCAGCGGCTGGCAGAACGGCGCTCTGTACGTCGTCACCGCCCAGGACGGCGCCGACGTGCCGACCGTCATCACCTCCCGCCACCTGATGGCGGCGGGCACCAACTACCGCCTCTGCGCGAACGACCAGCAGCGGCTCTGCGAGTCGCCGGTCGAGTAGCCGGACCGGGGATGCCGGGCCGCGCCCCGCGCGCGGCCCGGCGCGCCCCGCCCCACACGCGGCGCGACGCGGAGCCCCGCCCCGGCCACCACGCACACACGCCGCCACCCCCGTCCGCGCCGGCGCTAGCGTCACACCATGCGCATCGCCGTCGCCGACCTCGGCACCAACTCCACCCGCCTGCTGATCGCCGACGCCGAGCCCGGCGCCCCGCCGCGCGAGGTCTCGCGCCACACCACGGTCACCCGCCTCGGCGAGGGCGTCGACGCCAGCGGCCAGCTCTCCCCGGCGGCGGTCGAGCGGGTCGCTGCCGCGGTCGCCGGCTACCGCGAGCTGGCCGACGCCGCGGGCGCGCAGCGGCGGATCGCGGTCGCCACCAGCGCCGTGCGCGAGTCGGCCAACGGCTCCGACCTCACCGACCTCCTGCGCGACCGCCACGGCTTCGACGTCCGCACGATCGACGGTGACGAGGAGGCCCGCCTCACCTTCCTCGGGGCGACCGCCGGCCGCGCCGCCCACCCCGACGGCGACACGCTCGTGGTCGACATCGGCGGCGGCTCGACCGAGTTCGTCGCCGGCCGGCCGGGCGCCGCGCCGGCCTTCCACGTCTCCACGCGGCTCGGCTCGGTCCGCCAGACCGAGCGCCATCTCGCCCACGACCCGCCCCACCACCACGAGCTCGAGCAGCTCGCCGACGAGGCCTGCGCGACGATCGCCGACGCGGTCGGGCCGGCGGTCCGCGAGCGGGTCGGCGAGATCCTCGCCTGCGCCGGCACCGCGACCTCGCTCGCCGCGATCGACCTCGAGCTCGACCCCTACGACCCCGACCAGGTCGACGGCCACCGCCTCGAGCTGGCGACCTGCGAGCGGATCCTCGCCCGCCTCGCCCAGGTCGACGTCGACCACCGCCGCCGCACCGTCGGCCTGCTGCCCGACCGCGCCCCGACGATCGTCGCGGGGGTCGTGATCCTCGTCGAGGCTTTACGCCTCTTTGGAGTACCGGTCTGCGAGGTCAGCGAGGCCGACATCCTCGACGGCGCCGCGCTCGACGCCGTTTCTTGACTGGCCAGTCAGTCAACTCCGCATTCCAGAGCCATTATCGGTTCCAAACCGTGATCATTCGGTCTGACCGGTTTGGATGAAAGCTCGGCGAGACTTTGTACTTGTGGTTTGGCCGGATAGGCGTATATTGCACCTGCCGGGACGGTTCGCCGTGCCGGTACATAGGCCCGGACGTAGCCGCATGTATCGGCGCCTCCCGCCGTCCGGGCTGTAAGGCCCACTCAAGACATGTACCCCTGCCCGTCCTGATTGGGTCGTTGAACCGCCCGGATTCGTCCGGGCGGTTCTGTTTCTGGGGTCTGTTCGCCCCCGCGCCCGCAGAACCCGGCCCGCGCAAGCCGCTCCCGCCGGTCAACGGCACACCCGCTGCAGGTCTCGAGAGTCGGGCCGGCGCTCAGGCCGAAGCCGACGCGGCCACCGAGGGCGCCGGCGCCGGCTCGGGCCGCTCGCGCCGCGGGATCGCCAGCGCGGCGAGGAACGCCAACCCGAGCGCGACCGCCGACAGCGCGAAGGCGATCGTGAAGCCGGTCTCGGTCGGGAAGCCGGTCGCCGAGACGACCGTCCCCGCCACCACGCTCGCCGCGATCTGACCGCCGAGCGCGCCGCCGATCGTCCGCATGATCGTGTTCATGCCCGTCGCGACACCGGTCTCGGTCGGCTTGACGTTCTCGACGATCAGGTTCGCCATCGCCGCGAACGACAGCCCGATGCCCGCGCCGAGCAGCGCCACGGCGAGCACGAACTCGAGCACCGTGTCGTGGAGGAAGACCATCAGCACGAACGCGAGCACCGCCAGCGCGGTCCCGAGCAGCACCGGCACGCGCGAGCCGACGCGGTTGCTCAGCCAGCCCGACGCCGGCCCGGCGATCAGCATCATCAGCGTCGAGGGCAGCATCACCAGCCCCGCCCCGGTCACCGACGCGCCGAAGCCGTAGCCGGCGATCTCTGGGGTCTGCATGAACTGCGGCGTCAGCACGAACGAGCCGAACATCCCGAAGCCGATCAGCAGCCCGGTCAGGTTCGTCGTCCAGACGCCGCGCCGCCGCATCATCCGCATGTCGACGAGCGGGTCGCGCACACCCATCTCGAACCGCGTCCAGACGGCCAGCACCACCAGCCCGAAGGCCAGCACGCCGAGCGTCGACGGCGCCGTCCAGCCCCACGAGTTGCCCTCGCTGACGGCCAGCAGCACGGACGCGAGGCCGATCGAGAGCAGCGCCGCACCCCACCAGTCGATCCGCGCCGGCGCGCGCACCGGGGACTCCGGCACGTACAGCTTCGTCATCACCGCCGCGCCCGCGACCACCACGAACGCCAGCCAGAAGATCCACTCGTAGGCGAGGTTGTCGACGATCAGCCCGGTGATCACCAGGCCCGCGCCGCCGCCGATCCCGAACGTCGCGCTGATCAGCCCGATGCCGGTCGCGACCCGCTCGCGCGGGAACTCGTCGCGGATGATCCCGAACGCGAGCGGGAACACCGCGCCACCGAGGCCCTGGATCGCGCGGCCGGCCACCAGCAGCTCGAGCGAGTGCGACAGCGCCGAGATCGCCAGGCCGGCGGCGAACAGGACGAGCGTCCAGAACAGCATCCGCTCCTTGCCGAACATGTCGCCCAGGCGCCCGACGATCGGCGTGGCGATCGACGCGGTCAGCAGGTAGACGGTCAGCACCCAGGTGACCTGCGCCTGGGAGACGCCGAGCTCGTGCTGGATCTCCGGCAGCGCCGGGGCGACCATCGTCTGCGAGATCGCGTAGGCGAGCGCCGAGGTGGCGAGGACCGCGAGGGTGATGCCGTAGTGCTGGCGCCCGGGCTGCTCGTGGGGCGGGGTCACAGGCGCTCGATCACCTCGGCGAGGCGCGGCAGCAGCCGCTCGGCCTGCTCGCGCTCGGCGGGGGTCAGCTCGGCGTAGATCGTGTCGCGGTCGCGCTCGATCCGGGCGCGCCACTCGGCGATCGCGGCGCGGCCGGCGTCGGTGGGCCGCACGGCGGTGCGGCGGCGGTCGTCGGGCGCGGGCTCGCGCCGGATCAGCCCGTCCTGCTCGAGCGCGTCGAGGATCCGCGTCGCGGTCGGGGACGACACCCCGGCGGCGCGCGCGAGCTCGCCGACGCTCAGCGCCGCGCAGTCCTCGAGCGCCACCATCAGGTGGATCTGGGCGTGGCTGAGCTGGGAGTGGCTGCTGTCGGCGGCGCGGCTGCGCGCCCGGCGGATCGCCTGCGCGAAGGTCTCCCAGGCATCGGCGAACCGCTCGCGGTCGGTGGCGACGGGGGCCGCGGCGGTGTCCGGGGAGGAGCTGGTCACAACTAGTTAGCCTAGCTAATGATTAGCCTCCCTACCGATCCCACACGCCGCGCGGACGATCCTTGGGGGTTGACCCCCAAAGATCCTCCGGACGCGCTCGCCCGCGGCGGTGTGCGCGGCCCGCCGCGCCGCCCCGCCTCAGGCCAGGTTCGACTTGCGCGGGTAGACGACCGTCGGGTCGGTCAGCACGTTGACCAGCGCCGGCTTGCCGCTCGCGAACGCCCGCTCGAGCGCCGGGCGCAGCTCCTCCGGCGAGGTCACCAGCTCGCCGTGGCCGCCGAGCGCCTCGACCACCTGGTCGTAGCGGCAGCCGGGCTGCAGGTCCGCCGCGACCGAGTAGCCGTAGAGGAACTCCATCGGGTGCTTCTCCAGCGCCCAGATGCCGTTGTTGCCCATCACCGAGACGACCGGCACCCCGTGGCGCACCAGCGTGTCGAACTCCATCCCGGCGAACCCGAACGCGCCGTCGCCCTGCAGCAGGCAGACCTGGCGGTCCGGGTTGGCGAGCTTCGCCGCCAGCGCGTAGCCCGGCCCGGCGCCGAGGCAGCCGAACGGCCCCGGGTCCATCCAGCAGCCCGGCTCGTAGGTGTCGATCACCCGGCCGGCGTAGGAGACGAAGTCGCCGCCGTCGCCGATCACCACCGCGTCGCGGTCGAGCATCTGCGCCAGCTCGCCGTAGAGGCGCAGCGGGTGCAGCGGCGCGCGCGGATCCTCGAGCTCGTCGCGCTCGGCCGCCCGCTTCTCGTCCTCGGTCGCGCGCAGCGACGCCACCCAGCCCGAGCGGTCCGGCCCGCCGGCCGCGCCCTCGCGCAGCGCGTCGAGCGTCGCCGCGACCCCGCCGACGAGGTCGGCCGCGACCGCGCGCGGATGCGGGCGCTCGGGCGCGCAGGCGTCGACCGCCACGATCTTGGTCTCCTCGCCGAAGGACTCGCCGAACCCGAGCCGGAAGTCCATCGGCACGCCGATCACCAGCGCGACGTCGGCGCCCTTGAGCCCCTGCCCCCGCGCGCGGGAGAAGAACAGCTCGTGGTCGGCGGGGATGCAGCCGCGGCCGAGGCCGTTGACGAACACCGGGATCCGCAGCTCCTCCGCCAGCGCCCGCAGCGCATGCTCGCCGTGCGCCCAGTAGAGGCCGGTGCCGGCCATGATCACCGGCCGCTCGGCGCCGCGCAGCAGCTCCGCGGCCGCCTCGACCCCGTCGGCCGCCGGCTCGAGCAGCGGGTCGAGCTCCGCCGCCGGGCCGTCGGCGTCGACGTCGGACTCCATGAACACGTAGTCGAGCGGGAAGTCGACGAACGCCGGGCCGCCGGGCGGTCCCGCGGCCGCGGCGAGCGCCTCGTCCATCAGGGTCGGGATCGACGCGGTCGAGTCGGCGGTCACCGCCAGCCGCGCGAGCGGCGCGACGAACGGCACGTGGTCGATCTCCTGGAGCGAGCCCATCCCCCAGCGCATCGCCGGCGCGCGCCCGCCAAGCGCGACGATCGGCGAGCGGTTCATCAGCGCCGAGCCGAGCGCGCTCATCCCGTTGGTGACCCCGGGCCCGGCGGTCAGCGCGCAGACGCCCGGCTCGCGCGTCGCCTTCGCCCACCCCTCGGCGGCGAACGCGGCCGACTGCTCGTGGCGCACGTCGACGATCTCGACGCCCTCCTCGCGGCAGCCGTCGTAGATCGAGAAGAGATGCCCGCCCGACAGCGTGAACAGCTTGCTGACCCCGTGCGCCTTCAGCCGCTTGGCGATCAGCCTCCCTCCGTGAACTCCCGTCGTACCCTGCTCAGTCGTACCCATCGGGCGATCCTAAGCCTTAGGGTCGCGTCCATGAGCGCGACCACCAGGGAGATCCGTCTCGCCGCCCGCCCGCACGGCGAGCCGACCGCCGCCGACTTCGAGCTGGCCGAGACGGCGCTGCCCGAGCCCGGCCCCGGCGAGGTGCTGATCCGCAACAGCTACCTCTCCGTCGACCCGTACATGCGCGGGCGGATGCGCGACGTGAAGTCCTACATCCCGCCGTTCGAGATCGGCAAGGTGATGGAGGGCGGGGCGGTCGGCGAGGTCGTCGCCTCCAACGACGGGCCGTTCGCGGTCGGCGACTGGGTCCAGCACATGGGCGGCTGGCGCGAGCACGCGCTCAACGACGGCACCCTCGCCTACCGCGTCGACCCCGCGCTCGCGCCCGTCTCGACGGCGCTCGGGGTGCTCGGCATGCCCGGCCTGACCGCGTATGCGGGCGTCACCGAGATCGCGCCGGTGAAGGAGGGCGAGACGGTGTACGTGTCGGCCGCCGCGGGCGCGGTCGGCAGCGCGGCCGGCCAGATCGCGCGGCTGCGCGGCTGCCGGGTGGTCGGCAGTGCCGGCTCGGCGGAGAAGGTCGACTGGCTGACCGGCGAGCTCGGCTTCGACGCCGCGTTCGACTACCACGGCGCCGACCTGCCCGCGACGCTGCGCGAGCTGTGCCCGGACGGGATCGACGTCTACTTCGACAACGTCGGCGGCGACCAGCTCGACGCCGCGCTCGCCCGGATGAACGTCCACGGCCGGATCGCGCTCTGCGGGCGGATCGCCAGCTACAACGACGAGACGCTCGAGCCGGGCCCGCGCAACTTCGCCGCCGCCCTCCCGCGCCGGCTGACCATGCGCGGCTTCATCGTCTTCGACCACGGCCACCTGATGAAGCCGTTCCTAGCCGAGGTCGGCGCCTGGGTCCGCTCCGGCGAGCTGCGCTACCGCGAGACGATCCTCGACGGCATCGACCGCATGCCCGACGCGTTCGTCGGCCTGCTCTCCGGCGAGAACGTCGGCAAGATGCTCGTCCGCGTCGGGCCGGACCCGAGCTGACGCGCCGCGGCGCGGAAGGTGCCCGGGACGGGATTCGAACCCGCACGTCCCGAAGGACCGCGCGTTTTAAGCGCGCTGCCTGGACCAATTCGGCTACCCGGGCCCGTCGATCCTAGCCGCCCTCCGCTCGCGCACTCGATGAGTAATCCTGCAGCCTAGGCCCGAGATATTCCTCATCGAGCACCCGAAGGCGCGTGAACGGGACCGCCCAGAACCGCAACTTCCGGTCGCTACGGTGTCTGTGTGGGCAGTGCCCGGGTAACCGGGTACCTACAGACCATCGATGGAGGCATCGGCTCTACAACACCGCGGCAGCCTCTCCGGGAGCGCGGGCCGCTCCCCGCTGCTGCGCCTGCGCAGCGACGAGCAGCTGATCGCGATGACGCGGCGCGGCAACCAGGCCGCGTTCGAGATGCTCGTCCGCCGCTACGAGCCCCGCCTGCTGGCCTTCTGCCGCCACATGCTCTCCTCCAAGGAGGACGCCGAGGACGTGCTGCAGGAGGTTTTCGCCGCCTCCTACAACGCGCTGCTCGCCGACAACCGGCCGATCAACACGCGGCCGTGGCTGTACCGGATCGCGCGCAACCGCTGCCTCAACCACCTGCGCAAGCCCAAGCCGTCCGGCCAGGACTCGATGGACATCTTCGAGCGCGACAACGGCACCTCGACCGCCGACACCGTCCACCGCCGCGAGGAGTTCCGCCAGATCGTCGCCGACGTCGGCCTGCTGCCCGAGACCCAGCGCTCGGCGCTGCTGCTGCGCGAGATCGACGCGCTCTCCTACGAGCAGATCGCCGAGGCGATGGACACGACGGTGCCGAGCGTCAAGTCGCTGCTGGTGCGCGCCCGGGTGAGCCTCGCCGAGGCCGCCGAGGCGCGGCTGCTGACCTGCGGCGAGGTCCGGCTCGAACTGGGCCAGGTCGCCGAGGGCCTGGCGAAGACCTCGGCGCCGGTCCGCCGCCACCTCAAGACCTGCCCGCAGTGCCGCACCTTCCGCGACGAGCTGCGCAAGACCAACCGGGCGCTGGCGGCCGTCTTCCCGATCGGCCCGCTGGTGATCCTCCACAAGGTCGGCCTGGCGAAGCTGTTCGGCGGCGGCGCGGCGGCCGGAGCGGGCGCCGGGGCGGCCGGTGCCGGCGGCGGCACGGTCGCGGGCGGGGCCGCCGGCCTCGCCGCGGGCGGTGCGGCCGCGGCGGGTGGCGGTGCGGTCGCCGCGGGCGGCGCGATCTCCGCGATCACCGGCACGATCGCCGGCAAGGCGGCGGCGGGCATGGCGGCCGCCGCGATCGTCACGGCCGGCGCGGTCGAGGTCAACCACGTCACCCGCTCCAACGAGCCGGTCCCGCCGGCCACCCCGGCCGTTGCGGCCCACCCGGCGCCGCCGGCGGCCCCCGCCGGCGCGGGCGCCGAGGACGAGGACGACGCCGAGAAGTCGAAGAAGGCCAAGCGCGCCCAGACCGCCGGCCGCAAGGAGCGCGAGGCCGAGGAGCAGGAGCCCGAGGTCGCCGTCGAGGAGGAGCCCGCGGCCCCGGAGCCGGCGACCACCACCTCCGAGACCCCGCCGACGACCACCACACCGGCCGCCCCCACGCCCCCGCCGGTCCAGGAGGACGAGGGCACCGTCACCCTCCCGTCCACCCCGCCGCCCGCGACCGAGCCGCCGCCCACCACCGTCCCGGTCACCCCGCCCAAGCCGCCGCCGCCCCCGCCGGCGACCACCACCCCCACGCCGCCTCCCACGGCCACCGTCCCGCCGCCGACGACCACCACGCCGACAGCCCCCAAGCCGCCGCCCCTACCCAACGGCGCCGCTCCGGCCCCGCCGCCGGCGCCCTAGCCAGTCAGCCGACCGGCGCCAGCCCGATCACCTTCAGGCGCCGCTCCAGCGCCCGCACGGCGAACGCCCGCGTCTCCTCGAGCGAGTAGCCGAAGATGACGTCGTCCTCCTCCGCCCACGGCGGCTGCAGCACCCCGTCGGCGGCAGGGCCGCACTCGACGAGGGTGCGCTGGATCGCGTCGCGGTAGCGCCCGTCGGTGCGGGCCATCTCGCGCAGGAAACGGGCGCCGAAGGCGACGTGGCGGTGCTCGTCGCGGGCGACCATGTTGAAGCCCTGGACGAAGCCGGGGAGGGTGCCCTCGCGCTCGTTGTAGTCGATGATGAAGTGCTGGCCGGTGAGGGCGAGCATCCCCTCGATGACCATGTGGTAGAGCGTGACGGCCTCGACGAGCGTCTCGAGGTCCTCGGGCTCGCGCGCGAGCCGGTCGACGCGGCCGGCGAGCATCTCGTCGAAGAGCCGGCCGAAGTTCTCGTTGAGGTGGGCGCTGGTCTCGAGCAGCCGGTCCTCGAGGTTGTCGGACTCGAGCACCCCGACCTCGGCGTAGAAGCGGTCGAAGAACGCGACGTGGCGGGCCTCGTCGGCGATCTGGGTGCAGAGGAACAGGCGCATGTCCTCGCGCGGGGCGGCGCGCATCATCGGCCCGAGCTCGGCGGCGACGCGCTGCTCGCCGATGAAGAACGAGGAGAGCCCGTACATGCGCTGGAAGCGCTCCTCGGGGCCGATCCGCTCGTGCCAGTCGACGCGGTCCTGGCTGAAGTCGAGGTCCTGGACGCGCCAGTGCTGGCGCTCCCAGAGCCGGTAGAGCTCGTCGTAGCCGAGCAGCTCGGCGCGGCCGTGGTCGGCGGACTCCTTGAGCGCCGGGTCGCCGGTGGCCTGGAAGTCGTCGCGCTCGGTGCGCCGCATCGCCTCGCTCATCCCTCGTCCCCTCGTTCGTCTGTGCGAGACGACAGGCTAGCGCGACTCTGGCTGGCCGGCCAGCCTACGGTCCGGGCTCGGCGTTCGCCTCGATCGTCACGCGCCCCTGCGGGCCGCTGAGCACGAGCCGCTCGCCGGTGCGCAGGCCCTCGTAGAGCGCGGAGGCGGACCGGATCTCGCCGCCGGCCTTGATCGTCTCGCCGCCGCCTGACAGCTCGTACTCGACGCCGTCCTCGGAGACCAGCACGACCCGCACGGCGATGAACGGCGGCACCCGCACGGTCGACGGGCTGAGCCTGCCGCCCTCGCCGGTGATCAGCGCCTGCGAGCTGGCGGGCACCTCGTCGCCGGCGCCGCCGGGCTGGCGCTCGGGGGCGGTCCGGTCGGGCGCGACGGCGCCGCCGCCCTGCTCCCCGGCGGTGTCGGTCCGCTCGGTCTCGGTCCGCGGCGGGGTCGGGGCGGGCGCGGTGGCGGTCGTCTCGACGGGCGTGGTCGCGGTCGGCGTGGTCGCGGCGGTCGTCGCGCCGCCGTCCTCGTCGTCGCCACCGCACGCCGCGAGCGCGACGGCGGCGAGCAGGACGGCCAGCAGCAGCGAGCCTCTCAAGCAGAGCACCATGCCCCGAACGCTACCCGTCTCCCCGGCCCCCCACGCGCCCCGGCCGCGACTCGGGCATCGCGCGAAGGATCGTGCTCGCCATCGCGAGCACGATCCTTCGCGCTGAGCAGCAGGCCCCCTGAGCCCGCCTACGCCGAGTGCGTCCCGCCCGGCTCCAGCACCACGACCTTCGACGAGGTCCGCGCCTCGACGTCGGCCTTGAACGCCTGCGCGTCGGTCTCGATCGGCGGGAAGGTGTCGTAGTGGCAGGGGATGACGGTGGCGGCGCCGACCAGCTCGGCTGCGGTTACCGCGTCGTGGCGGTCCATCGTGTAGTGGCCGCCGATGCACATCAGCGCCACGTCGAGCGAGTCGCGCCGGCCGGGCAGCGCGAGGTCGCTGAACAGGGCGGTGTCGCCGAGGTGGTAGACGGTCGTCTCGCCGAGCCGCACGACCAGGCCGGCCGGCGTGTGCGGGGTGCCGGCCGGCGTCACGGCCGTGTGCCAGGCGGGAACCAGGCGCACCCAGCCGCCGGGCAGCTCGAGCGTGCCGCCGAGGTTCGGGTCGGCGACGTTCTCGACGCCGTCGCCGGAGATCTCGCCGACCAGCTCCGGCTGGCCGACGACCAGCGCCCCGGTCCGCTTCGCCAGCTCGACGGTGTCGCCGAGGTGGTCGGCGTGGCCGTGGGTGAGCAGGATGTGGGTCGGCTCGACGTCGGCGGCGGCGACGGCGGCCTTCGGGTTGCCGGTCAGGAACGGGTCGATCAGCACACGCGTGTCGCCCTCGGTCAGCTCGAAGCAGGAATGGCCCAGGAAGCGGATCTCCATGCTGCGTCCTCCAGTCGCTAGTCGTTGCGGCCGCGCTCGGCGGCCCCGGTCGCGGTCGGCTCCAGCTCGCGCGCCAGCTCCCAGCCGACGGCGACCCCCACGAGCATCCCGAGCCGCGTCTCCTCGGCCAGCAGGCGCGAGATCGCGGCCATCCGCTCGGCCGGGTCGTCCTGGCCGGCGGCGTCGCGGACCTGCTGCGCCTTGACGGTGTCGAGCAGGCCGCCGCTTGCGGCCAGCACCTCGTCGAGCACCTGGCCGAGCTGCGGGGCGATCCGGCTCACCCGCGCCTCCGCGGCCCGGAACCGCTCAGGGTCGCCGAGCGCGGCAACCGCCGCGTCCAGGTCCTCGTCGCTGATCGTCCGCTCGCCCTCGGCCATGACGCCCGATCATAGGCGCCGCCTCGGGGCGCGGCCATCGCGCGGCCCCCGCCGCCGCCCGCGCGACCGCTCAGCGCCGCGACAGCAGCGGCATGCCGGGCGCCAGCAGCGCCCCGACCAGCGCGCCGACCACCCCGGCGACCACGCTCGCCTCCGCCACCGCCAGCGGCAGCGCCAGCAAGACCACGGCGATCACCGCGACGCCGATCAGGTCGCTGCCGCGGTCGCCGTCGTGGCGCGCGGCGCGGCGGTCGTCGACCCACCAGGCGGCGAGCAGCCCGAGCGCACCGCCGTTGCCGCCGAGGATCCAGTACCCGACGTTGAGGTCGGCCAGCGGCGGAGCGAGATCGACCGCCATCGCCGCCGCAGCCCCGGCCGCACCCGCCGCGCAGAAGATCAGCACCGGCACCGCCGGGCCGAAGCGGCGCTCGAGCAGCGTGCCGAAGATCGCGACCGCCACCAGCGCGACGAACTGGTAGCCGAGGTTGTCGTAGACGAAGATCGTCGTGATCGCCCGCCACGGCTCGTCGTCGAGCGGCAGCCAGGCGCCGCCGACCTCGTTGAGCCCGACCTGCCCGCTCGACAGCGCGACCGTGATCAGCAGCGAGATCCCGACCAGCAGCGCGGTCGCGTACGGGCGGGTGTCGGGGGCGATCCCCTCGATCTCGTTCGCGCGCAGCCGCGACAGCCGCGGCCGGCGCCGGCGCTTCTTGGGCTTGGGCTCGCCCTCGTCGTCACGCTGGATCTTCGGCGCCCGCTTGCGGATCCGCTGGCCGCAGTAGGGGCACTCCGTCACGTACGGGCTGACCTCCGACCCGCAGTTACGGCACACCACGAAGAGGTCCGGCTGACTCACGGTCCTTTGACGATACTGCCCTCCTGCTCCGGCGCCCGCGCCCCGGCGCCGGGAGCGGTCTTCTCGACGATCTCGGCGACTACCTCGCGGAAGTCGCGGTTGGCCTCGTAGACCACGCGCTGGCGCGCGCCCCCGTTGCCGTTGTCGAGCAGGTCCTCGACGGCGGCGAGCGCGTCGGCCGATCCGAGGTCCTCGGCGTGGCCGCGCAGCCGCTCCAGCAGCCGCCGCGCGAGCGCCCGCGTCGCGACCCGTTCGCGGCTGGGCAGGTCGACCAGCTCGCCGTCGAGGCCGTGGCGCGACACGTACCACTTGTTCTCGTCGAGCATCTCGAACGAGTAGTCCGACAGCTCGCCGCCGGACTCGAAGTGCTCGCCCAGCTCGCGCGCCATCGCCTGCACCAGCGCGGCGAGGCCGACGGTGTGCTCGAGCCGCGTCTGGGAGTCCATCACCCGCACCTCGACCGTCCCGAGCCGCGGATGCGGGCGGACGTCGTACCAGAGGTAGGTGTAGTCGGGGATCGTCCGCGACTCGACCATGAAATCGATCCGCCGCTCCCACTCGGCGAAGTCCTCGTAGCGGGGCGGGATGCCGACGCGCGGGAACGCCCGGAAGATCGGCGTGCGGCTCGACAGCAGCCCGGTCGAGTCCGCGCGCCAGAACGGCGAGTTGGCCGACAGCGCGAGCAGGATCGGCAGGTGGACGCGCATCCCGTTGGCGATGTGCATCGCCTTGTCGGGGTCGTCGACGCCGACGTGGACGTGGATGCCGAAGATCAGCTCCTGGCGGGCCACCCACTGCAGGCCGGCGACCAGCTCGCGGTAGCGCGGCCGCGACACGATCCGCTGGTCCTCCCACATCGCGAACGGGTGGGTGCCGGCGGCGCCGATCGCCAGGCCGCGCGCGGCGGCGGCGTCGGCGACGGTGGCGCGCAGCGTCCCGAGCTGGTCGGCGATCTCGCCGGCGTTCGAGCAGGGGGTCGTCGCGATCTCGCAGACCGACTCCATCAGCTCGGGCTTGACCTCCCCGACGAGCTCGCGCCCGTCGAGATCGGCGAGCAGCCCCTCGATCGCGTTCGCCAGGTCGAGCGTCTCGGCGTCGACGATCATCAGCTCCTCCTCGACGCCGAGCGAGTAGGCCGGGCCCGTGAACCGGTGCTCCACGTGGCAAGCGTATCCCCCGGAGCGGGCGGGCAAACCCACCCGGTCGGGGATATCCTGGGCAGCCCCCAAAGACTTCCTAGGAGGCGAGACCAGGCATGAGCCTCGGCTACGACGGCAAGCTGTACATCCTCGCGTTCGATCACCGCGGTTCGTTCCAGAAGAAGATGTTCGGCATCGCGGGCGACCCCGACGCCGAGCAGACCGCGACGATCTCCGACGCCAAGCGCCTGATCTTCGAGGGGATGGCCAAGGCCGCCCAGCGCGGTCTCGACGCGGCGGCGGCCGGCACGCTCGTCGACGAGCAGTTCGGCGGCGACATCCCGCGCGACGCGAAGTCCCAGGGCCTCAAGCTCGCGATGCCGGTCGAGAAGAGCGGTCAGAACGAGTTCGACTTCGACTACGGCGAGGCGTTCGGCGAGCACATCCTCGAGTTCGACCCGGACTTCTCGAAGGTCCTGGTGCGGCTCAACCCCGACGGCGACGCCGAGATGAACGAGCGCCAGCTCGGGCGGCTCAAGCGGCTGTCGGACTGGCTCAAGGACAACGACCGCAAGTTCCTCTTCGAGCTGCTGGTGCCCGCCGAGCCGGCCCAGCTGGAGTCGGTCGGCGGCGACACCGACCGCTACGACGCCGAGCTGCGGCCCGACCTGATGCGCCGCGCGATCATCCAGATCCAGGACGCCGGCATCGACGTCGACATCTGGAAGATCGAGGGCGTCGACGCGCAGTCCGACTGCGAGATGCTCGCGGAGGTCACCCGCCGCGACGGCCGCGACGGCGTCGTCTGCGTGCTGCTCGGCCGCGGCGCCAGCGACGCGAAGGTCGACCACTGGCTGCGCCAGGCGGCCCCGGTCGACGGCTTCGTCGGCTTCGCGATCGGCCGCTCGATCTGGTGGGACGCGCTGAAGGGCTTCCTCGACGGATCGATCGAGCGCGACGCCGCCTCCGACCAGATCGCCGCGAACTACCTCCGCTTCATCGAGGTCTACGAGAACGCGGAGTCGGGCGCGCGCGTCTAGGGTTCACCGTCATGCGCATGCGTCAGTCGCTCACGGAGTTCGAGCACGACTTCCGCGAGGCGGCCGCCGATTCGGTGGTCCGTCGCGAGCGTCTGCGCCATGAGGCGGCGCAGCGCTCGCGCGCACGACGGGTCGACCGCGTCCACAAGCACGGGACGGCCCGTTTCGTCGGCCTGATCCTGACCATCATCGCGACCACCGTGATCGTCACCTGGGTCATGTTCCAGGTCCTGGCGAACGTAGCGGGGTAGCCCGGACCGGCTAGTTGTTAGTCTCCCCGCCGCTTTGGCACGCAGATCCCTCAAACCTCAGCTGAACCAGATCCGGACCTGGGTCCGCCAGGGGCGCACCGACGCCTGGATCGCCCACCAGCTCGAAGTGTCCGCCCGGGACATCACGAACTTCAAGCGCGAGCACGACCTCGAGGCCGGCGAGACCGACGGCGTCGAGACCGACCTCTTCGGTCCGCGGGTCGACGAGGAGGAGGTCGACCTCCGCGCCGAGGACGAGGCGCTGGTCGCCGCCGCCCTCGAGGAGGAGCAGAAGCGCGCGGCCGAGCGTGACGAGGAGGACGACGAGGAGTCCGAGGACTCCGACGACGACGACAAGCCCAAGCGTCGCCGCGGCCGCCGCGGTGGGCGTGGCCGCAAGCGCGGCGGTCGCAAGAAGGCGCTCGAGGGCACCTTCGACCACGGCGAGGACGGCTACGGCCTCTGGCTCGACCCGGCCATCCAGGACGACGCCCTCTACGCCGAGCACTGGGCGGGCCACCGTCCGGTCACCGTCACCGTCGAGGCCGATCGCATCGTGATCGAGCGCGCCGGCGACGACGGCGACGACGACGACTAGCCGCGCCGCTCTCCCCAGCCCTGCTGGCCCCCCAGCCCTGCTGGCCCCCCAGCCCTGCTGGCTCCCCAGCCCTGCTGGCTCCCCAGCCGCGCCGATCCCGGCACCGCGTCCCGTTCGCCGGACCGCGCCCGCGCCCGGACCGCGCCCGCGCCCGCCGCGCGACCTCTGGCGAGTTCCGTCCCGGATATGGACGTAACTCACCACAGGCCCCTCGACGGCCGCCGATCCGCTGGCCAGCGTTGCGTTCCGTCCCGGATATGGACGCAACTCACCACAGGCCCGGGCGGACGGGCGCGACGGCCCGGCCGGCGCGCCGCCCGCTACTAGGCCTCGTCGCCGACGCGCTGCATCCGGCCGCCGGCGAAGTCGGAGGCCTGGCGGGCGTAGCGGGCGAACGCGGCGTCGATCGCGTATGCGGCGTCGGTCGCGGAGCTGTGGCGCTGGACGATCTCGGACGCCCAGTCGGTCCCGGAGCCGTAGAGGTCGACCAGCTCGGCGATCTCGAACGCACCGCCGAGCCGCTTGCGCAGCTCGCTCAGCACCGCCTCCGCGGCGTCGGTGAGGTCGGGATCGCCGATCGTCCGGCTCTGCCCCATCCGCCACTGGTCGAAGGCGAGATCGATCGGGTAGCTCACCGCCGCGAGGTTAGCGGCCAGCCTCGCCCCCCACCAGCCGCGCCGGCCCCCGTGCGAAACCTCAACCGATCCGTCGTCAGGCCATCCGCTCGAGCTTTCGCACCTATGCCGTGCCGAAGCTCGAGCGGATCGGAGCCGACCGGGATCGCGCGAGGAAACGCGCGTGGCGCGGCGCCGACGCTACGGCTCGACGATCGAGAAGGCGCGCTCGTCGGAGCGCGTCATGCCGAGCCTGCGCGCCTCGAGCTCGAGCGTGTCGGGATCGGCGAGGCGCTGGGCGCGCTCGCGCAGCTCGGCGTTCTCGGCCTCGAGCGTGCGCAGCTCCTCGCTCGTCGCCGACGCGGTCCGGCTCGACTCCCACCAGTGCTTGGCAGGCGAGACGTACATCAACAGGATCCCGCCGAGCAGCGCCAGCAGCGCCACCCGACTCAACCGGTCCCAGCGGATCCCCCCCGGCCCGGCCCGCCGTCCAGCCGACGCCCGCCGCCGCGGCGCACGCGCCGACGCGCTCGATGCTGATGCAGACGCCATCGCCTCCCCCTTCCACACCCCAACCCCCATTCCTCCACCCTGAACGCCCCCACCCACCGAATGCGTGGAGCTACCCCTGACATCCATCCACAGCTCCACCCGTCCACCGCCCGCCCGCGACCGCGTGGAGCTATCGCGGGCTGTCCGGGATAGCTCCACCCAGCGAGCGGCTGAGGATCTGAGTGGAGCTGTCGCGGCGGTCGAGCGAGCGGGGCCGGCTCGGCGCCCTGCCAAGCCGCCGGGCGGGCCACCGCGCTAGCTGCGGAAGACGCCGCGGCCCGGGTAGACGGCGGCGTCGCCGAGGGACTCGGCGATGCGCAGGAGCTGGTTGTACTTGGCGACGCGGTCCGAGCGGGATGGGGCGCCGGTCTTGATCTGGCCGCAGCCGGTGGCGACGGCGAGGTCGGCGATCGTGGTGTCCTCGGTCTCGCCGGAGCGGTGGGACATGACGGCCGTGTAGCCGGCGTCGTGGGCCATCGCGATCGCGTCGAGGGTCTCGGTCAGCGTGCCGATCTGGTTGACCTTGATCAGGATCGAGTTCGCGACGCCGGTGTCGATGCCGCGCTTCAGCCGCTCGGTGTTGGTGACGAACAGGTCGTCGCCGACGAGCTGGACGGTCGAGCCGATCCGGTCGGTCAGCTCCTTCCAGCCGTCCCAGTCCTCCTCGTCCATCCCGTCCTCGATCGAGAGGATCGGGTAGCGGCCGGCCATCTCGGCCCAGTACGCGGCCATCTCGTCGGAGGAGAGCTTGCGACCCTCGTGCTCGAGGTCGTAGCTGCCGTTCTCGTAGATCTCGCTGGTGGCGGGATCGAGCGCGATGCCGACGTCCTCACCCGGCTTGTAGCCCGCAGCCTCGATACCGGCGATCAGCATCTGCAGCGCGGCCTCGTTGGACTCGAGGTCCGGCGCGAAGCCGCCCTCGTCACCGACGGCGGTGCTGAGGCCGCGCTCGTGGAGCGTCTTCTTGAGCGAGTGGAAGACCTCCGCCCCGGTCCGCAGCGCCTCCGAGAAGCTCGGCGCGCCGCAGGGGACGATCATGAACTCCTGGAAATCGACCTTGTTGTCGGCGTGCGCGCCCCCGTTGAGCACGTTCATCATCGGGACTGG
>JAAYBF010000232.1 GCA_012718975.1 Solirubrobacterales bacterium
AGCGCCTGGGCACCCGAGGTCGCCATCAGCTACGAGTCGGCGCCTGCTCCGGCGCCCGCGCCCGCGCCGGCGCCCGCCGCGACCGGCCCGTTCTCGATGGGCATCGTGGCCGGCACCGCGCTCTCCTACGAGCTGAGCTTCCTGCAGCAGCTCGGAGCCCGCACCGCACGGCTGGAGTTCGGCATCCGCACCTCCGCGCAGAGCATGGCCTCGGTCATCGACCAGTACGCCCGGGCGGGCATCCGGCCACTGCTGCTCGCGAGCTTCTACGGCCGCGTGCCGTCGGAGTCCGAGGCGCGCAACCTCGGTAGCTGGGCCGCCGCCTATGGGCCCGGCGGGACCTTCTGGGAGGGCAAGAGCTACCCGGCCAACACCGCGGTCACCGCGATCGAGTTCGGCAACGAGACCAGCTACTCGTACCAGTTCTCCGACAACTCGCAGAGCACCTACGCGGCACGCGCCCAGAGCTACGCGCTGCGCGCCAAGGACGCCCACGAGTCGATCGTCGCCGCCAACCCCGCGGTCGGGCTGCTGGTCAACGGCGACAACGCCGTCAACCAGAACTCCTGGATGACCAACATGCTCAGGGCGGTGCCGGACCTCGGCCACCGCGCGCTCGGCTGGACGATCCACCCCTACGGCCCGACCTGGCAGTCGCGCATGGACCGCACGCTCGACTCGGCGCGGGCCGGCGGCGCGCCGGACCGGCCGCTGTGGATCACCGAGTGGGGGCTCTCGACCGACAACGGCCGCTGCCTCGACGACAACTACGGCTACGAGAAGTGCATGAGCTACTCCGACGCCGCCTCGACGTTCTCGTCGACGCTCGGCGCGATGCGCTCGCGCTACGGCTCGCGCCTGGCGGCCTTCTACCTCTACCAGGCCCACGACCAGGCGGCGAGCGGCTCCTCCGGCGGCCGCGAGCATTACTTCGGCGCCCTCCAGCAGTACGGGGCCTCGAAGGGCGAGTTCACGGCGACCGTCAAGGCCGCCCTCGCCGCCAACCCCTAGCCCGACAGCGGCAGCGACTCGCGCGGCTCGTCCCGTCCGGGGCGTGCCGCGGCCGCGTCCGGGGGCCGGGCGATGCCGGCCGCGACGGCCAGCATCCCGAGCTGGGCGGCGTAGAGGACCGAGAAGCGGGCGTCGACGCCGAGGAAGGTCGCGGTCGTCTCGATCACCAGCAGACCGGCGACCGAGCAGAGCGAGGCGAGGCCGAAGCAGCGCAGCGTCGCCGAGGCGTCGCGCCTGAAGGTCCGCCAGGCGAGCGTCACGAACGCCGCCGCGATCGCGACGTAGGCCGCCGCGCCGAGCAGGCCCAGCTTCAGCCACCACCACAGCAGCGCGAAGTGGACGTACTCGCGGCCGTCGACGTGCTCGACCGGCAGCGGTCGGGCGGCGGCGGACCAGCCCTCCACGAGCCCCAGTCCGGCGATCGGATGGTCGCGGATCTCCGCGACGACGTTGACCCGCTCGTCGATCCGGTAGCGGTCCTGGGCGTTGGTCTCGAGCTGGGCCGGGTTGAGCGACTCGACGCGCTTGACCAGCGGCGTCTGGGCCTGGAAGTCGAGCGTTCCGAGCACCCAGATCGCCACCGCCACGAGCGCGACCGCCGGGACCACGACGCGCCGGCCGCGCGGGGTGGCGAGCGCGAGCAGCAGGAGCAGCAGCAGGCCGACGATCGCGGCGATCCAGAACGAGCGCCGGTAGGAGAGGACCAGGCAGGCGACCATCAGCGGCGTGCCCAGCAGCATCCACAGCGGCGGCCGGGCGCCGGTCAGCAGCGCCCCGAGCACGCCGAGCAGCGCGACGAGGATCAGCCAGTTCGCGGTCGGCTCGTAGTAGGTGAGGCTGGTGCCGGCCTCGATCTCGATGCTGATCCCGGCGCCGAGGGCCAGCAGGCCGATCACCGCCTTGGCGATCGCCAGCGCGACCGCCCCGTGCAGCAGCCGCGTCACGGTCGTGGCCGAGAGGTCGAGGTTGACGATCGCGAACGGCAGCGCGATCAGGTAGGCGACGATCCTGCCGTTGACGAAGATGTCGGTGGTGCTGGCGCCGCTCGCCTGCGTGACCACCACACCGGCGGCGAGCGCGAGCGCGGTGAGCCCGAGCGGCAGGCCGAGCGCCGCCGGCAGGCGCAGCCCGCGTCCGGTCCGCACGACGTCGAAGGCCACCGACGCGAGCGCGAACAGCACCAGCCCGTCGAGTGGGGTCAGGCCGCGGATCAGGTCGGTGTAGAGGGCGGTCATCGGCCCGACGCCGAACGACTCGCCCTCGGCGAGGACCGGCAGCGCGACCGCGACCGCGACCGCGGCGACCGGGCGGCGGAAGAGCACCAGCGCCGCGCCGACCACCAGCGGCAGCGCCAGCCCGGGCGCCCCGAAGCGGCGCTCGCCGAACAGGGCGAGCGCCGCGACGGCGGCGGTCGCGGCCGCCGCGACGAGCGCGGCGTCGCTGCCTCCGAGACCGCGCAGCGAGCGGCGGACGGCGGCCATCGCGGCGCTCAGCGCGGCGTGCGCCGCCGTGGCTGGCCGGCGGCCGCGGCCGGGTCGCCGGCGGCGCCGGGGCTCTCGTAGCTGCCGCCGTAACCCGCCCGGGCCACGTCGCGGATGCCGGTGACGACGATGCCGACCGGTCGCACGACGTGCTGGTCGAGCGTCTCGCGGGCGCGTGCGATCTGGTCGCGGCTGGTGTAGCCGAGCCGGCCGACCATCAGCACGGCCTGGACCGCCGGGTTGCCGATCAGCGCGCGCGTGTCGGCGACGGGGTTCAGCGGCGGCGAGTCGATCACCACGAAGGTCTCGCCGCCGTCGGAGAGCTCGCCGATCAGGTCGGTGACCGCGGCCGAGGCCGCGAGCTCGGCCGGGTTCGGCGGGATCGTCCCGGCGGGCAACACGGCGAGGTTGGGCAGCTCCTCGTAGGGCCGCGTGAGCAGCTCCTCGACGGGCGCCCGCCCGGTCAGCGCGGCGGTCACGCCCGCGCCGCCCGCCAGCCCGAACCGCTGGCCGAGCGTCGGCCGGCGCAGGTCCAGCTCGACCAGGACGACCTCACGGCCGCTGAGCGCGATCGCCCGCGCGAGGTCGACCGACACCATCGTCTTGCCCTCGCCCGCGACCGCGCTGGTCACGACCAGGACGTTCGCCGGACGCGTCACCGAGACGTAGTCGAGCGCGCTGCGCAGGATCCGGTAGGGCTCGAGCTCGCGCCCGTCGCCGCCCTTGCGCGACCGCTTGAACGCCACCTGCGGGACAGTCGCCAGGATCGGCAGCCGGTAGCCGCGCTCGAAGCCCTGGATCGTGTTGATGCGCCGGTCGAGCGACTCGAGCAGGAAGGTGACCGTAAGCGCGATCGCCAGCCCGATCAGCAGCCCCAGCATCAGCTCCGTGCGCAGCGTCGCGCCACTCGGGCTCGACGGCGGGCTGGCGCGGCTGATCACCTCGACCCCGCTGCCGGCGACGGCGCGCAGCTCGGTCAGCCGCTGGAGCGAGGCCTCGAGCGTCTCGCGCTCCGCCGAGCCGGCCGGCAGGGCGTCGATCTGCTCGCGCAGGTCGTCCTCGGCGGACTGGATCGCGTCGATCTGGGAGCTGCGGTCGAAGGCGATGTACTGGTCGGCGAAGGCGTTGGCCAGGCGCGCCGAGTACTCCGCGTCGTCGGTGCTCGCGGTGACGTCGATCACGTTGGCGTTCGGGGCGGCCTCGACGCTGACGGCGCTGAGCAGCGTGTCGGCGTCGGTCGGCGTGTCGAGCTGGCGCCGGACGCCCTCGGCGACCTCGCGCGAGGAGGCGACCAGCACGTTGGTCGCGGCGTCGCGCTCGGGGTCGCCGCTGCCGCGGCTGACCTGGAGCGCGGCGTCGGTCAGCGAGGCGTTGCCGAACGTCAGGCTCGCGGTCGCCTCGTAGCTTTCGGTCGCGGTGGCGTAGCGCACCACGGCCAGCGCCAGGCAGGCGACGACGATGCCGGCGATCAGCAGCCAGCGCCGCCGGACCACGTCGAGGATGGTGGCGAGCGTCCCCCGCTCGGGAGCGCCGTCGGAGTCGGTGGGTGACGTGGTCATCGCAGGGACCGGGAGTGGCGCGGCCTAACGGGCCGAATGGCGATGGTAGCGAGCGCCGAGGACCTCTCGGTAGAGCGCGATCGTGCGCTCGGCGATCGCGTCCCAGGAGTAGCGCTCCTGCGCCATCGCCTGCGCGCTCGCCCCGAGGCGCCGGCAGCCGTCGCGGCCGAGGGCGGTGGCCGCGCGCAGCCGCTCGGCGAGCGCCGCCGGCCGCGGCTGCGCGCAGACCCAGCCGCTGACGCCCTCCTCGACGTACTCCGGCAGCCCCCCGACCGGGTAGGCGACCACCGGCCGGCCGTAGCCGTAGGCGAGCAGCAGCACCCCGCTGGCGCTCGCGACGCGGTAGGGGAGGGCGACGACGTCGGCCGCCGCGAACAGCGGCCCGACCCGCTCCGGCTCGACGAAGCCCTCCCGGACCGTGACCCTGCCGGCGAGGCGGGGATCGGCCAGCAGCGCCGCCGACTCGGCGAGCGCGCCCTGGTCGGCGCCGGCCAGCACGACGTGGACGGCCTCGACCTCGGCGGCCGCCGCGAGGAGGTCGGCGATCCCCTTGTCGGGCCGCAGCTGGCCGAACATCAGCGCCACCAGCGCACCCTCCGGGATCCCCAGCTCGGCGCGGGCGGCGGCGGGATCGGCGTCGGGGGCGCCGCGCCGGGCGAGGCCGCCGTACTCGCCGTGGGGGATGACCACCGTCTTGGCGGCCGCCGCCGGGTCGAGCCCGGCGCGGTCGTGCTCGGCGTGCACGATCACCCGGGCGGCGCCGCGGACGGTCAGGTCGCGGGCTCGGGCGTGGGCGTGGGCGCCGCGGTCGAAGGTGTTGTGCGGGGTCCAGACCAGCGGCCTGCGCGCCGCGCGCACCAGCAGCGCCTGCAGCGCGCCGAGCGGCGGCCACTCGCCGCCCTGGACATGGACCACGTCGCAGCGGCGCGCGATCGCCAGCAGCGGCGCGTTCGCGGCGAGATGGGTGATCCCGTTGACCGGCTTCGACAGCCCCGCCCGCCGGACCGCCCGTCCGAGCGGGCCGCGACCGCGGACGTAGGGGAAGACCCGGTGGGCGGTCACGTTCGGCATCGGCTCGAAGCGGTGGTCGCGCGCGGTCACCAGCTCGACCGCCCAGCCGGCGCGCCCGAGCGCGGCGCAGAGGTCCGCGCTGTAGTCGGCGACGCCGCCGACGCCGCCCTCCTCGGCCATCAGCACGCGGCCGGCTGTCATCGGCCGCGGAGCCGGTCCAGCCGGGCGCGCCAGCGGTCGGGCAGGCGCCGGCTCGCGTCGCGCGCCGCCCAGCGCAGGTGCTTGGGCGCCAGGCGCAGCCGGATCGCCGGGTAGAGCCGCCCGACGGGCAGCAGCGTCCGCCAGACCAGCGGCCGGTCCGTGTCGGCGAGGCGGATCTTGTAGCTGTGGTCGCCGCCGCCGAGGTCGGCCTCGCGGACGCCGGCGGCGGCGGCGTCCTCGAGGGCGAGCAGCAGCGCCTGCATGCCCGGCGCGAGCTTCGCCCAGTCGGGGTCGAAGCCGCCGCCCCAGAAGACGGCCGCCTCGCCCGCGCGGACCACCAGCTCGGCGGCGACGGCGCCGTCGGGGCCCTCGAGCAGCGCCACCTGCAGGCGGCCGGTCGCGCCGAGGGCGGCGGCCGCCTCGGTCAGCACCCCCTGCGCCTCCGCGCCGACGTTCGAGCCGCCGCGCTCCTCCCAGCGGCGGTGGTGGAGGCGCAGCAGCGCCACGATCGCCTCGGGATCGGCGGTCAGCCGGCCGTCGACGCCCTCCTCGCCGAGCCGCCGCGCGGTGCGGCGCGCCTCCTTGCGGAACTTGCGGTCGCGCCGGCCGAGCCACCCCTCGTAGCCCTCGGCGAGGTCGATCGCCGGGGAGCGCATCGTGACGTCGGTCCGCAGCTGTGCCCTTCCGGGCCAGTGGCGCCGGATCAGCTCGGGCCACGGGTCGCGCGCGTCGAGTCCCTCGAACACCACGCTCGCCGGCCGCGGCGTGGCGGCGGCGAGCGCCGCGGCGATCGCCGCGGCGACCTCGTCCTCGCGCCCGGCGACCGCGACCGGGCCGACCCGGTGGCAGAAGCCGGCGCCGAGCAGCCGGTACTCGGCGAGCCGCAGCGGCCCGACCTGGGCGAAGAACGGCCCGATCCCGATCGCCCGGTCGCCGTCGAGGACGACGACCGCGCGCAGGCGCGCGTCGCCCTCGCGGCCGCGTCGCCACCAGGCGAGCATCCAGGCGGGCGCGCAGAACGGCCGGCCGCTCGCGACCGCCAGCTCGTCCCAGGCGGACAGGTATGGGTCGAGGTCCTCCGGGCGCTCGACCAGCAGGCTCCGGGGCGCTGGCGACACGCGCGCATACTATGCCGTGCCCATGGGTCGGATCGTGTCGGTTCAGACGAGCGACGAGCGCGGCGGCGCGGAGTTCGCCAACGCGAACCTGCTGGCGGCGCTGCGTCCGCGCGGCAACGACGTCCTGCTGCTGACCAACATGCCCGACGCGGCCGCCGGGACCGACGTCCCGGTCACCGCGATCGACCTCGGGCCGAAGCTCTCGCGCCGCAGCTGGGCGCGCGTGATCGCCCAGATGCCGCGGACGCTCTGGCGGCTCGCGCGCGCGCTGCGCGCGGCCGCGCCGGTCGACGTCAGCCTGCTCCACTTCAAGAAGGAGCAGCTGCTCTTCGCGCTGCTGCCCAAGCGGCTGACCGGACGGGTCGTGTGGGCGGAGTGGGGGCCGGTGCCGCCGCGCCTGCGCGGCGGTCCGCCGCGGCTGCTCTACGCGCTCGCCGGCCGGCGAGCGGCGGCGGTGATGGCGGTCTCGGAGGGGACCCGCCGCACGGTGGTCGAGGCCGGCGTCGACGCGGCCAAGGTCGAGGTCGTGCCCAACCTCGTCGACGTCGAGCGGATCGCCTTCGACTCCGCGGCGCGCGAGCGCGTCCGCGCCGGGTGGGGGGCGGGGCCGGACACCTTCGTCGTCGGCTGCATCTCGCGCTTCCAGCGCCGCAAGCGCAACGACGTCGTGATCGACGCGATGGCGGCGGTCGACGGCGACGTCCGGCTCGTGCTCGTCGGCGACGGCGACGAGGAGGCCGCGCTGCGCGAGCGAGCCGCCGGCGACGCGCGGATCTCGTTCCTGCCGACGCAGTCCGACGTCGCGGCCTTCCTGTCGGCCTGCGACCTGCTCGTCTTCGCCCCGTCGCCGACCGAGGGCGCCCCGCGGGTGATCATCCTGGCCCAGCTCGTCGGCATCCCCGTCGTCTCGACGGGGCCCGAGGGGGCCGAGGGCCTGATCCCCGCCGGCGCCGGCACGATCTGCGCGCCCGCCGACGACCCATCCGCGCTGGCCCGGGCGCTGGCCGCCTACCGCGACGATCCCGAGCGGCGCCGGCGCGAGGGCGCCGCGGCGCGTGCCGCCACCCTCGCCAGCCACGACCCGGAGCGGGTCCTGGCCGCGGTCGAGCGGCTGCTGCGCGGCACCCCCGCCTGACGCCGGCCGGTCTCGCCGCGGGAGGCCCGCCGACGGGGCCGCCCGCGCGATCGCGTACCCTCGGCCGCCGTGCGCGTGCTCGTCGCCTTCCCCTTCCCGGTGACCCCCGAGGGCGGCGCGGCGGCCCGCTGCGGCATCGGACTGCTGCGCGGCTTGCTCGACGCGGGGCTGGATGTCGAGGCGCTCGCGGCCGACTCGTCCGGCCGGGCGCCCGTGCCACCGCCCGCCGATCTGCCCGTCGAGGTGGTGCCCGTCGACCATCCCGATCCCCTCCAGCACCGCGTCGAGCGTCTCGTCCGGCCCTACTCGTGGCTGGCGCGGGGCCCGTTCGGCACGCGGGTGGCGGAGCGCTCCGAGCGTGCCGACGTCGTCCACCTCGTCGGGCTGGAGGCCGGCGAGCTGCTGCGGCGCGTGCGCCGGCCGGCGCTCGCCCAGCTCGACTGCTTCACCCGCCACGACCGCGACGTCGGCCGGCCCTGGACGGTCGAGGGGCGGACCGCGATCGAGCTGCTGCGCGCCGAGCGGCGGACGGCCCGCCGCGCGCGCTGGCTGCTCGCCAGCTCGGCCGAGGTCGCGGCGGGGTTCCGGTCGCTCGCGCCGGGCACGGAGGTCGTCACCGCCCCGCTCGCGCTCGACCCGGCCCACTACCGGCCGCGGGCGGCGCTCGCCGCGCCGGTCGCGGGGCTGATCGGCACCGCGCGCTGGCCGCCGACCGCCAACGCCGTCGAGCGCCTGCTGCGGTCGGTCTGGCCGCGCGTGCTGCGGCTGCGGCCCGACGCGCGCATCAGGCTCGCCGGGCGCGGGATGGCCCCGGCCGCCTTCCCGGGCCTGCCGACCGACCTGCCCGGCGTCGAGTGGGTGGGCGAGGTCGAGTCGGCGACCGGGTTCCTGCGCGAGCTGGGGCTGCTCTGCTACCCGCTCGGGCGGGGCAGCGGCGCGAAGATCAAGGTGCTCGAGTCGCTCGCGCTCGGGCTGCCGGTCGTGACGACGCCCGCCGGCGCCGAGGGCGTCGTGGGCACGGGCGGCCTGTCGGTCCATGTCGACGACGAGGGGCTCGCCGCGGCGACCGCCGCGCTGCTCGCCGACGCCGAGGCGCGTCGCGCGTCCGGCGCCGCGGCAGCCGACGCCTTCGTCGCCGGCCACGCGCCGGCACCGGCGGCCGCGCCGGTGGTCGAGCTCTACGACCGGATGGCCGCCGCGCGCTAGGCGCGCGGGTCGTCGCCCGCCGGGGCGTCTGCGCCCGCCGGCGCGTCCGCAGCCGCGGGGTCCTCGACGGCGGCCTTCTCGCGCCGCAGCGCGCGCAGCTCGTCGGGCGTGACGATCCGCAGCGCGAACAGGCCGGCCGCGTAGACCAGGCCGCCGAGCGCGCCCGCGGGGAACAGGCCGAGCGGGGCCGCGGCGACCATCGCGCCGGTCATCGCCGCGGCGACGGCCACCACACGCGCAATCCGCCACGGGCCGATCGGCAGCCTCAACGCGACGAGCGCGGTCCCGAGCATCAGCGCCATCGTCAGCACCTCTGTCGCCACGGTCGCCCAGGCCGAGCCGAGCGCGCCGTAGCGGGGGATCAGCACGATGTTGAGCGCGACGTTCGCCGCGGCCCCGATCCCGGAGTAGATCGCCAGCCGCCAGTGGAGGTTCAGCAGCGGGGCGAGGAAGCCGGCGAGCGTGCCGTAGCAGATCGACACGAACGCCAGCATGAGCACCGGCAGCACCTCGGCGGACGCGGCGAACTCGGCGCCGTAGAGGAGGTCGATGATCTGGTCGGAGAGGGCGATCGTCACCGCGAGCACCGGCAGCGAGATCACCGCCATGTAGTCGGCCGCGAGCTGGACCAGCCGCCGGACGCGGTCGGGGTCGCGCGCCTGGACGGCCGACAGCACCGGGAAGAACGAGGACATCACCGCCGCCGGGATGAACAGCAGGGGCGCCAGGAAGCGGTAGGCGGCGCCGTAGATGCCGGCCTCCTCGGCGTCGGCGAGCTGGAGCAGCAGCACCGCGTCGATCTGGTAGTAGACCGAGATCAGGACGCTCGCGATGCCGAGCGGCAGCGCGATCTTGAACATCTCGCCCCAGAGCGCGCGGCCGGCGCGCCAGGCGATGTGCGCGTGCCGGCGGGTAGCGCGGATCTGCAGCCCGGCGATCACGCAGAGCATCGCCACGTAGGCGATCGCGAAGTCGACGACGTCGGCGCCGACGACGTAGAAGACGACGCAGACGCCGAGCCAGATGAAGCTCTGCAGGACGCTGAACGAGAGCGCCAGCCCGGCCCGCAGGCGCGAGTTGAAGACGGCCATCAGCGCGTTCGCGCCGGTCGCGAGGATCGTCAGCGACATGACCCAGGCGGCGAGGTGGGCCTGGCCGTCGCCGTCGAGGAAGAGCGGGATCGCGACCGCGCAGACGGCGAGCGCGACCAGCGAGAGCGCCATCCGCGCGCCCGCGAGCGCGCCCAGCCAGGCGCTCTCGCGCTCCGGCTCGGCGGCCATCTTCTGCATCGCCACGGTCGTGAAGCCGAGGTCGGTCAGCACGGCGAAGATGCCGACGAACGCGCCGACGGCGGTCCAGACGCCGAACCCGTCCGGGTCGAGCGTGCGCGCCGCGAGCGAGACCGTGACGATGCTGATCGGCATCGAGATGCCGCGCGCGATCAGCTGCACGACGACGTTGGAGGCGATGTGGCGCCCGCCGGCCGCGCCGGCGTCGCCCGCGGCCCCTCCGTGCAGGAGCCGCCGCGGCAGCTCCCTGAGCGACGCCAACATCCGTGGAATACTCTCGCGTCTTGTCACCGACCGTCGTCCTGCTCCCGATGCCTCGGACCGGCGGCTGACCCGGCCCGATGCGTCTGCTCGCCTACACCGACGCCCGCAGCGTCGGCGGGGCCGAGATCGTTCTCGGATACCTGATCGGCGCGCTCGGGCCCGACTATGAGGTCGGGGTGCTCGCTGTCGAGCGCGCGGTCGGCGAGGCGGTCGCCGCGCGCCGGCCCGGCACGGTCGTCGCGACCGTCCGCGAGCCCGCGGGCCTGCGCGACCGCGGCGCGCTCGCCGAGCACCGGCGGGCGATCCGGGCCTTCGCGCCCGCGGTCGTCCATGTCAACCAGGCCTGGCCCTGGGCTGGCGGCTACGCGATCGCCGCGGCCGTCGCGAGCCCGGGCGTGCGCGCCGTCGCGGTCGACCACCTGCCCGTCGGCGGCGCGATCCCGCGTGTGCGCCGGGCCGGCAGGCGGCTGCTCGCGCGCCGCCTCGACGCCCACGTGGCGGTCGGGGAGCGCGCCGCGCGTGAGGTCGAGCGGCTCGTCGGGCTGCCTGACGGCAGCGTGCTGGCGGTCCCCAACGGCGTCCCGGCCGAGCTGCCGCAGCCGGCGCCGCCGCTCGCGCCGGGGACCGTCGTCGGCTCGCTCGGCCGCCTGACCGATCAGAAGGACTACGCGGCGCTCGTGCGCGTGCTGCCGCGCCTGGAGGGCGTGACGCTGGCCCTCGTCGGCGACGGGCCGCAGCGACCGGCGCTCGAGCGGCTCGCGGCCGAGCTGGGCGTCGCCGACCGGATGCTGATCACCGGTTGGGTCGAGGACGCGCGTCGCCACCTGCCCGCGCTCGACGTCTTCGCGCTGCCGTCGCGCTGGGAGGGGATGCCGCTGGTGATCCTCGAGGCGATGCACGCCGGAGTGCCGGTCGTCGCGACCGACGTCGGCAGCGTCGCCGAGGCCGTGGCCGACGGCGAGACCGGCTACGTCGTCGCGCCCGGCGACGGCGACGCGCTCGCCGAGCGTCTCGGCCGGCTCGTCGCCGACGGCGAGTTGCGCCGCAGGCTCGGCGAGCGCGCCCGGGCCGTGGCCGCGGAGCGGTTCTCCGCCACCGCGATGGCGGCGCGCTACGACCGCGTCTACCGCGCGGTGGCGGCGGGCGACGACCCCGCCGCCGCGCTGGCGCGGTGATGGCCGGCCGCCGGCGCGGCGGGGCGCTCGCGGGCCTCGTCGCCCTGGTGGTGGCCGCGGGCTGCGGGGGAGAGGGGTCGGTCGAGGTGCCCGACCCGCCGCCCGGCGCGCCGCCGCTGGCCGTCGGTGTGGTCGCCAACACCCTCGACGCGGCCCGCGCCCGGCCGGGCGAGCTCGGCGAGGTCGAGGCGCTCGGCGTCGGCTGGGTGCGCGAGGAGCTGCGCTGGGCCCAGATCCAGCCGGCGCCCGGGCGGCCGCGCTGGGGGGCCTTCGACGCCGTGGTCGCCGACGCCGCCGAGCGCGGCCTGCGCGTCCTGCCGCTGCTGCTCGGCACGCCGGCGTGGGCGGGGCCGGAGCTGACGGCCCTGCCCGACGACGTCGACGCCTTCGCCGCGTTCGCCGCCCGCGCCGCGGCGCGCTACGGGCCCGGCGGGGAGTTCTGGGTGCGCCGGCAGCGCCTCGACGCAAAGCTGGCGCCGCGCTGGTTCGAGATCTGGAACGAGCCCTACTTCGAGGTCTTCGCCTCGACCGGCACCGACCCGGCCGCCTACGCCCGGCTGGCGACCGCCGCCGCGCGCGCCGGCCGCGCGGCCAACCCGCGTACGCGCTGGCTCGCCGCCGCCGAGCTGACCTACCTCGACCCGGCCGGCGAGCGGCGCCCGTGGCTCGAGCCGCTCGTCGCGGCGGCGCCGGGGCTGGCCGAGTCCATCGACGGCCTCGCCGTCCATCCGTACTCCTACGGGCCGCCGGTCGGCGAGGAGGCGTCGCTGAAGTTCCGCTTCGACCGGACCGCCGCGATCGCGCGGCGCTTCGCGGCGCTCACGGGCCGCCGGCTGCCGGTCTGGATCACCGAGATCGGCTGGAGCACCTGCACCCTGCGGCCGGAGTGCGTCCCCGACGAGACCCAGGCCGCCAACTTCGCGGCGCTGTTCGACGTCGTCCGCCGGCCGCCGCTCAGCGACACCGTCCGGGCGGTGTTCGCCTACCACCTGCGCGACTTCCCCGACCGTCCCGCCGACGACCGCGAGGCCCACTTCGGCCTGCTCGACGACGCCGGCGACCCGAAGCCGGCCTGGTGGGTGGTCCGCGGCGCCGCGGCGCTGGCCGACGGGCGCGCGGACTAGGACGGCACGGCGAGGAAGTTCCAGATCGGCTCGGCGAAGACCGCCTCGAAGCCGTCGCGCGTGTACGGGCCGTCGCCCTCGAGGTCGAAGATCCGCAGCCCGGCCCCGGCGAGCAGGTCGAAGACCTCGCCCGGCCGCGAGCCGTAGAGGTCGGCGCCGCCGAGGCCGTGCTCGAAGAGCACGTACGGCCGCGCCCGCTCGATCGTCGCCGCCGCGCCGCGCATCGCGTGCAGCTCGGCCCCCTCGACGTCGATCTTGATCAGCGCCGGCAGGTGGTCGGGGTCGAGCGCGTCGTCGAGGCGCTGGACGTCGACCTCGATCCGCTCGACCTCGCGGGCGTCGGCCGGCAGGTCCCGGCGCTCGCGCAGGCCGCTGTAGGCGGGCGCGTCGAGGACGTGGGTGAACTCGGCGCTGCCGGCCTCGTCGGAGAGCGCCGCCCGGCGCACCTCGACGGTGGGGAAGCGCTCGACCAGCGCCGCGTGCAGCGCCGGCAGCGGCTCGTAGGCGATGTGGCGGCCGGCCGGCGCGAGCCGGGTGATCAGCTCCAGCGTCGCGCCCTCGTTGGCTCCCACGTCGATCGCGTTGGAGTCGGGTCGCAGCGCGGCGGCCAGCGCGACGCGCATCGCGTGCTCGTCGCGCAGCTCGCGGCGCGAGGCCGGGTCGAAGGCCGAGCGCGCCTCGCGGACACGGCCGAGCAGGGCGCGGGCCTGCTCCTCACGACCGGACTTGACGGCGGCGTCGCGGGCGAGGCCGCGCAGCTTCGCGGTGGGGCTGGTCATCGGGCCTCGGATCTCTCGGCGGGGACGGGCTGGGGCGCTACCTCGGCGAGGCCGTCGGCGAGCGCCGCGACGACGCGGTCCTGGTCGGCCTCGGAGAGGTGGGGGAACAGCGGCAGCGTCAGCTCGCTGCGCGCTGCGCGCTCGCTGCGCGGCAGGTCGCCGTGGCTGTCGGAGAGGTAGGCGGTGAACTCGTGGATCGCCGGGTAGAGGACGCTGGTCTGGATCCGCCGCTGCTCGAGCATGAACGCGCGCAGCGGGTCGCGCAGGCCCGGCTCGTCGACCATGATCGGCATCACGTAGCAGGAGGACCGCTCGACCTCGTCGTCGCGGTAGGGGACGGTGATCCCGTCGATCCCGGCGAGCAGCTCGCGGTAGCGGCGCACGTGCGCGCGGCGCTGGGCGATCTCGTCCTCGAGCGTCGCGAGGCGGGCCGTCAGCAGCGCCGCCCGCGGCTCGTCCATGCGGTAGTTGTAGCCGAGGCCGACCACGTCGTAGCCGGCCGAGTGGCCGCGGTGACGGTCCCAGGTGCCGGAGGTCATCGCGTGCGAGCGCAGGCTGCGCACCTGCTCGGCGACGCCGTCGTCGTCGGTGGCCAGCAGCCCGCCCTCGCCGCAGGAGAGCACCTTGTTGGAGAAGAAGCTGAACGCGCCGGCGAGTCCGAGCGTGCCGAGCTTGGTGTCGAAGCCCGCCAGCGTCGCGCTCGGCGCGTGGGCGACGTCCTCGATCAGCGCGATTCCGTGGCGGTCGCAGACATCGCGCAGCGCCTTCATGTCGGCGCCGTAGCCGGCGAAGTGGACCGCGCAGACCGCCTTGGTGCGTGGGGTGATGCGGGCCTCGACGTCGGCGGGGTCGACGCCGACGTCGTGGGGGCCGAGGATGTCGGCGAGGACCGGCTTGGCGCCGCAGTAGCGGGCCGCGTTGGCGGTCGCGACGAAGGTGATCGCCGGGACGATCACCTCGTCTCCGGGTCCGACCCCCGCCGCCAGGTAGGCGAGGTGCAGGCCGGCCGTGCAGCTCGACAGCGCGATCGCGTGGCGGGCGCCGAGATGCTCGGCGAAGGCCTCCTCGAATGCCTTGGTGCGCGGGCCGAGTGTCAGCCAGCCCGAGCGCAGGGTGTCCTCGACCGCGCCGATCGCCTCGTCGGAGAGGACGACGTCGAACAACGGTACGAGACTCTCCTCGGCGGCCGCCATCAGATGTTCGAGTAGCGGCCGTCGAAGGGGTCGCCGAACCGCTCGCCCTCGAGCGCCCCGACGATCTCCTCGATCCCGGTCGGCACGCGCATCTCGGGCACGAAGCCGAGCTCGGAGCGGATCCGCTCGAACGAGACCTTGTAGTCGCGCGGGTCCTCGTCGCGGGAGACGTAGCCGACGTCGCCGCGGCCGAGCGTCCCGGTGATCAGCTCGACGAGGTCGAGCTTGCGGTAGTTCTCGTCGGAGTGACCGGCGTTGAAGACCCGGCCCGCGACCTTCTCGCCGGGCGCCTCGAGCACGGTGCGCACGGCGCGGGCCGCGTCGGCGACGTGGATGTAGGGACGCCAGAACAGCTCGCCGAAGACCTCGAGGTGCCGCCCCGCCCAGAGGTCGCGGGTGAACTCGTTGACCGTCAGGTCGAAGCGCATCCGGCGGCCGACGCCGTAGACGGTCGCGAAGCGCAGGCAGGTCGGCGCGAGGCCGTTGGCGCCGCCGCCGTCGAGGAGCATCCGCTCGATGCCGACCTTCTGCTCGGCATACAGCGACACCGGCGCGAGCTTGCCGGTCTCGTCGATCGGGACCGTGGGATCGTCCATCCGTCCGTAGTTCGAGCAGGTCGAGGCGAAGACGAACCGCGAAACGCCGGCCGCGCGGGCGTCCTGCACGAGCAGGCGGCTGCCCTCGACGTTGACCTCCTCCGACAGCGCCGGGTCCTTGGCGCAGGCCGGGTCGCCGACGATCGCGGCGAGGTGGACGACCGCCTCGGCGCCGTCGACGAGCCGGCGGCGGGCGTCGGCGTCGCGGACGTCGGCGCGGATGACCTCGGCGCCCTTGCCCTCGAGCTCGGCGGCGATGTCCTCCTGGCCGTGCAGCAGCGAGTCGAGCACGCGGACCGGGCGGCCCGCGGCGAGCAGCTCGTCGGCGAGCATCGCGCCGATGTAGCCGGCGCCGCCGGTGATCGCGACCGTCATCGGGATGCCCGCCGCGTCTCGCCGGCGACCGGGAGCGTCCCGGGGTGGAACTCCGCCTTCAACTGCTCGTACTCCATGATCGCCCTCTCGTAGTCCTCGTGTCGTCCGATGTCGAGCCAGTAGCCCTCGAAGAGGTACGAGCCGACCTGCTCGCCGGCGCCGAGCAGGCGGTGGACCAGGTCGGGCAGGTCGAGCCGCTCGCCGCGCTCGATGTAGGCGAGGACGCTCGGCTCCATCACGTAGACGCCCATGCTCACCACGTAGGGCAGCTCGGGCTTCTCCTCGAAGTCGGTCACGCGGCGCGTCCGGCCCAGCTCCCCGTCGAGGTGCAGCACGCCGTACTCAGTGCGCACGACCCGGTTGTGGGAGGCGATCGTCAGGATGTTGCCGGCCTCGCGGTGGTAGTCGACCAGCGCCCCGTAGTCGAGCGTGGTCAGCACGTCGCCGTTCATCACCAGGAAGCTGTCGTCGAGGCCGTCGATCGTCGCGAGCGGACCGACGGTGCCGAGCGGCTCGTCCTCCTCCTGGTACTCGATCGTCACGCCGTGGGCGGCGCCGTCGGCCATCACGGCCTTGACCAGGTGGGCGAGGTATCCGACCGCGAGCGTCAGATGGTCGAAGCCGCAGTCGCGCAGCTGGTGGACGACGACGTCGAGGATCGCCCGCTCGCCGACGGGCAGCAGCGGCTTGGGCAGGACGGTGGTGTAGGGCCCGAGGCGGGAGCCCTTGCCGCCGGCCATGATGATCGCTCGCTTGGACATGGTCTACCGCTCAGTCGGCATCCGCCGGAAAAGGTTGAGCGTTGCGCCAAGGATGCCAGGGAACGGCGGCTCCGTCGGGGCCGGCCGGCACGGGCGCGACCGGTCGCGCCGGCGGGGCGCCCGGCTACCATCGCCCGTCGATGCTGCGGATCCTGCTGAAGATCCTCTACTGGGCGGCGGTGCTCGCCGTGTCGCTGGCGCTCGTCGTTGCGCTGATCCTCTTCCTGGAGTCGCGCGACCAGTCGTCGGTCGAGGGTGCGACGCTGCCGGCGGTCGCGGCGTCGGCCTGACGCCGCCGGCTCAGGGCTCCAGCGGCTCCATCCGGTAGCTCCAGCGGCGCAGCCGGCGGCTGCCGACGACAGCCCAGCGCTCCTCGTAGCCACGCGCGGCGTAGGTCCAGCGCGCCGGCCGGTTGACCTCGTCGACGGTCCCCCAGAGGTTGCGCATGCCCTGCTCGGCGAGCGCAGTCTCGACCTGGAAGAGGAACTCGGTGGCGGTCCCGCCGCGCCGGACGCGCTCGTCGACGTAGAAGTCGGTCCCGTAGACGTCGCGCTTGCCGAGCTTGATGCCGAGGCCGACCTCACGCTGCTCGCGGTGGGGCGGCATCGTCGCGTCGGCCCACCAGTAGAAGCCGACCGGCCGGCCGTCCTTGAGCGCGACGAAGGCACGGTAGCCGAGGTCGAGGTCGCCGGCGAATCGCCGGTCCCCGGTCACGTCGTGGCGCTGACGGTTGAGGTCGGAGAGCGCGGCCAGGTGCCGGCGCTCGAGCGGCGCCAGCTCGACCCCGCCGCGGCGGGCCGGCACGGCGATCTCGCCGAGGTCCTTCTCGAGCACCAGGTGGCGCTCGGTCTCGTGCAGCTGGGAGCGCAGGCGGGCGCCGAGGTGGCGCGCGGCGGCGCGGGCGCCCTCCTCGCGCCGGACGCGGGCGAGGCGTTGGACGAACGGGTGGCGAAGCGGCGCCGGCATCAGCCCACGGTACGCATGAGGCGCTTCTCGGAGACCTGCCGGGCGAAGACGACCACCCGCTGGGCGGCGCTGTAGAGCGGATGGCAGGCGCTGAGGATCAGCTGCTTGTGGCCGACGGGCTCGAGCACCGAGAGGTCCTGGTCGTCGACGATGCGGTTGTCGGTGACGCGGTAGACGTAGCGGTGGGTCGGGGTGGTGAGGTAGATGACCTGTCCGCGGCGCAGCTTGTCGATGTCGCGGAACGGGGCTCCATAGGTGGTGCGGTGCCCGGCGATCGCGGCGGTCCCCGGCTCGCCGAAGTACGGGGTGTCGGGGTAGCGGCCAGGCCCCTTGCGCAGGTCGTCGGTGGCGGTTCCCTCGACGACGTACTCGTCGACGCCGATCGACGGGATCTCGATCTTCGCGATCGCGTCGCCGGGCAGCGGCCGGCGGTCGAGCACGCGCCGCGGGGGATCCTCGAGCTCCTGCTCCAGGTTCGCCTGGTGGCGGTCGGCCACGAACGCCGAGACCGGCTCCTGCCACGCGACCGTTATCCCGGCGACCGCGATCAGCAGCACGCCGCTGACCATCAGCACCGACGCGACGAAGCGCGCGACGGCGCGAGCTGGGCTTCGGCGCGGGGCGTCGGCGGTCATCGGCTCGATTCTAGGAAGCCCCGGCCGGGGCCGGGGCGGCCGGGCGCGGGCGGCCTAGTGCCCCTCGCCCTCCTCGGCGCTCGGCGGCCGTGACTCCTCCGCCAGCGAGGTGATCGCCAGCGCTCCGCGCGCCGCGCCCTCGAGCACCTCGGTCGCCTCCTCGATCGAGCGGGCGTAGAGCTCGACGAGCATGTGGACGACGATCTGGCCGTCGTCCTCGTGCTTGTGGAAGCGGACGTGGGTGAAGAACTCGCGTGTGCCGTGGTCGCCGAAGGCGGCGAAGGAGAGCGAGTCGGCGGCGTCGGGGCCGGAGCAGCTCTCGACCTGGTCGCCTTCGACGGTGACGGTGCAGGAGGCGACCCAGGGCGTGCCGGTGACCATCCGCTCCCAGCGGTCGTCGACGGCCTCGATGCGGCTGATCCGGCGCCCGTCCTCCTCGTAGAAGGCGAGCGCGAGGTGGGGCTGGTCGTGCATGCAGTCGAGGCACTGGACCACCGCCTCCTGGATCTCCTCGACCGGCTCGACGGCCTCGGCGGTCTCGGTGTCGACCTTGAGGATCCCCTCGTAGTGGACCTGGACCTCGAGGTTCTGGGACCAGCAGCGGTAGCAGCGCAGCCAGCTCGAACGGGTCGTCAGGGAGTCTGGGGCGGAGCCCTCCATGGGTCCCAGCCTACCCGTCTCGCGGCGCAGGCCTGGGCGGGGGTCGCCGCCGCGACCGGAGGCGACGCGGTCTGCGCCGCGGCTCGGCGCGGCCGAGCTCCGGTCTCAACGGCGTTTATCAAAGGGCATCCGCCACGATCACGTTTTCCGAATAGCTCCTGATAAGAAATAATAGAGGCTGATAAGTAGTTATAGAACCTTGGTAGGCTGCCGCCGTGGATCCGCTGGAGAACCCCTACTCGATGGGCGCTGGCAATCCACCGCCCGCGCTCACCGGGCGCGACGAGCAGGAGCGCCAGTACCGCCTCCTTCTCGGGCGCCTGCTGCGCGGCCACAGCGAGCCCAGCATGATCGTCTGGGGGCTGCGCGGCGTCGGCAAGACCGTGCTGCTGCTCGAGTTCCAGAGCATTGCGGTCGAGCAGGGCTGGTTGGCCCCCGACCCGATCGAGGTCAAGTCCGACACCGATTTTCGCGCCGCGCTGGCCGAGCACGCATACCAGGCACTCGTGCAACTGGACCGCCGGCGGGGGCTAGGGGAGCGTCTGCGTCCGTTCGGTCGGCTGCTGCGCGGCTTCAAGGCCGGCGTGTCCGAGGGAGGCGGCATGGAGTTCAGCTTCGATGCCGACGCCGTGGCCAACGCCGCGAGCGGGAACCTCGAGCGCGACCTGATCGCTCTGTTCGTCGAGCTGGGCCAGGTCGCGCGCGAGAACGAGACGGGAGTCGTCTTCCTCATCGACGAGATGCAGTTCCTCGAGCCGGTCGAGTTCGAGGCGACCGCCGCAGCGCTGCACCAGATGGCACAGCGCTCGCTGCCGATCGCGCTCGTTGCGAGTGGGCTGCCGCAACTTCCGGGACTGATGGTCGAGGCGAAGTCCTACGCGGAGCGGCTGTTCTCCTATCCGAGGCTCGACCGTCTCGACGATCCGTCCGCGCGTGAGGCGTTGGAGCGCCCGGCGCGCGAGGCGAACGTCGCCTACGCCGACGAGGCCCTCGACCGCCTCCTCGAGCTCTCCGGCAACTACCCTGCCTTCATCCAGGCCTACGGCAAGGAGGTGTGGAACACGGCTCCTCAGTCGCCGATCACGCTCGAGGACGTCGATGCTGCGGCTCCCATCGTCCGCGGCAGGCTCGACGGTGAGTTCTTCCACACCCGCTTCGAGAAGGCGACGCCGGGGGAGCGCCGCTACATGTCGGCGATGGCCGACCTGGGCGACGGGCCGCAGTCCACGGCGGCGGTCGCCAAGCGGCTCGGGTACGCGAGCACGAGCAGTGGCTCGGTGCACCGCGACTCGCTGATCAAGAAGGGCCTGATCTACGGGCCCGACCACGGCCTCGTCGACTTCACCGTGCCGCACTTCGCGGCGTTCATGCGACGTCGCTACCCGGTGTCCTGACCTGTCGAAGCGGATGCAGCCACCCACCGACCCCAACCCCGACTTCGCCGTCGTCGGCGGCGGCATCGTGGGCCTCGCCGTCGCCCGCGAGCTGCTCGCCCGCCGGCCCGGCGCGACGCTGACGGTGCTCGAGCGCGACGACGCGATCGGCCGCCACCAAACCGGCCACAACAGTGGCGTCATCCACGCCGGCATCTACTACGCGCCCGGCTCGCTGAAGGCGCGGCTGTGCGTCGCGGGCGCCCGCGCGATGTACGAGTACTGCGACGCGGAGGGGATCCGCTACGAGCGCGCCGGCAAGCTGATCGTCGCCCGCGACGCCGGCGAGGTCGCGCGGCTCGACGAGCTCGAGCGGCGCGGCGCCGCCAACGGGGTGCCCGGGCTGCGCCGGCTCGACCGCGACGGGCTGCGCGAGGTCGAGCCGCACTGCGAGGGCGTAGCCGCGCTGCACTCGCCGCAGACCGGAGTCGTCGACTTCGGCGAGGTCGCACGGTCGCTCGCCGCCGGCCTCGAGCGCGACGGGGCGGCTGTCCGTACCGGGGCCGGGGTGGAGGCGATCGCCGCCGCGCCGGGCGGGCGGCTGGCGCTGCGCCACGCCGGCGGCGAGACCCGCCCGCGCTTCGCGGTCTTCTGTGCCGGCGCCTGGTCGGACCGCCTCGCGACGCTCGCGGGCGCGCCGGCCGACCCGCGGATCGTGCCGTTCCGCGGCGCCTACCTGCGCCTGCGCCCCGGGCGGGCGGCGCTGGTGCGGTCGCTGATCTACCCGGTGCCGGACCCGAGCCTGCCGTTCCTCGGCGTCCACCTCAGCCGTCACGTCGACGGCGAGGTCTCGCTGGGCCCGACCGCGCTGCTGTCGCCGGCGCGGGCGCCGGGCGGCGGGGTCGGCGCGCGCCGCCGTCTCGGTGACCTCGCCGCCACCGCCGCCTGGCCGGGGAGCTGGCGGATGGCGCGGCGCTGGTGGCGGACCGGCCTCGGGGAGCTGGCCGACGCGCTCGACCGCCGCCGCCTCGCCCGCGCCGCGTCGAGCTACGTGCCAGGGATCGAGGCCGCCGACCTCGAGCCGTGGTTCGCGGGCATCCGCGCCCAGGCCGTCGGCCGCGACGGCGGCCTCGTCGACGACTTCGTCATCCACGACACCGAGCGCGCCGTCCATGTCCGCAACGCCCCGTCGCCGGCGGCGACCTCGTCGCTGGCGATCGCCAAGCTGATCGCCGACCGCGTCGACGAGCGCCTGCGCTGAGCCGCGGCTACCAGACCGTGCGCGCCGGGTCGAACGCGCGAATCGCGCGGTCGGCTGTGACCAGCGGCGTGTCCTCGAGCACCGCCGTCGCGTAGACGATCCGGTCCGCCGGGTCGCCGGGGAAGTCGTCGGGAAGGGCGCCGGCACGCATCGCGGTGCGCCTGTCCACGGGGACGATCTCCA
>JAAYBF010000037.1 GCA_012718975.1 Solirubrobacterales bacterium
CCTGCGTCGAGCACGAGGTAGCCAAGCGGGCGCTGCTGGACGAGGGCCGCCCCTACTTCACGACCCCCCACTTCGACGGCTACGCGATCGTCCTCGTCGAGCTCGACGCCCTCCCGCCCGCCGACCTCGAAGAGCTCGTCAGCGAGGCCTGGCTCGCCCGCGCCCCTGCCCGCCTGGCGCGGGAGTGGCTGGCGGCCCGGAAGCGCTCGGCGGCCCTCGCGGAGGTCGCCCGCATCTCCGAGGAGTTCGACGGCGGCTACCGCTGAACGGCCGTCCCGCCCGCCACTCGCCATAGTTCAGGTCCGTGACCGAAGCGCAGCTTCCCGACATCGAGAGCCGGGCCGACATCGAGCGGCTCGTGCGGGCCTTCTATTCGAAGGCGATGGCCGACGAGCTGATCGGGTGGATCTTCACCGACGTGGCGAAGCTCGACCTCGAGGAGCACGTGCCGGTGATCGCGTCGTTCTGGGAGACGGTGCTGCTCGGCAACCAGACCTACTACGGCGGGGCGTTCGGCGTCCACGCCAAGCTGCACGAGAAGGCCGGGCTGACCAAGGCCCACTTCGAGCGCTGGCTGGTGCTGTGGTGCCGCACCGTCGACGAGCTCTTCGACGGCGAGCGCGCCGCGATGGCCAAGGTCCACGGCCTGCGCGTCGCCAACGCGTTCCACGGCCGGCTCGCCAACCACCCCGGCCCCGCGCGGCCGGCGGGGATGGCGGTACACCGCGCCGGGCCGGGCTGAGCCGCCCCACCCCCGTCCCGGCGTCCCGGCGCCCGGATTCGCAGGTGAGCGCGCCGCGGTCCACGTATCCTCGACCGATGACGACCGCAGCGCCTCCGCGCGCGCGCCGCGCCGAGACCGAGCACGGCTGGTGGGAGGCCGTCGCGCCGCCCATCGCGCCGGCGCTCGCGCCGCACGTGGTGAGCTACTACGGCTTCGCGGAGAGCACGGCGGCGGTCGAGCGGCGACGCGAGCTGCCGATCGGCGCCGTCGTGATGATCGTCGGCTTCGGCCCGCGCCTCGACGTCCGCTACCCCCATCTCCCCGGACGCGACCTGCGCGCACGTTCGTTCCTCGCCGGCCTGCACGACACGTGGTGCGTGGTCGAGAGCCCGCGCAGCCAGGCGTGCATCCAGGTGAACCTCACCCCGCTGGGCGCGCAGCGACTGCTCGGCACGGCGATGCACGAGCTGACCAACCGCGTCGTCGCCCTCGCCGACCTGCTCGGGCCCGACGCCGACCGCCTCGAGGAGCGACTCGGCACCGCCCGCGACTGGCCCGAGCGGTTCGCCGTGCTCGAGCAGACCCTCGCTCGACGGCTGACCGACGCCGCCCCGGCAGCGCCGGACGTCGCGTGGGCGCTGGAGCGCCTGAGGGCGGAGGGCGGGCGCACCCCGGTCGCGGCCCTCTGCGAGACCGTCGGCTGCAGCCGGCGCCATCTGGAGCGCCGCTTCCGCGACCACGTCGGCCTGTCGCCGAAGAGCTACGCGCGCGTGCTGCGCTTCGAGCGCGCCACCGGACGCCTGGGCCGGGGCGACGGCGCTCTCTGGCACGACCGCTCGGCGGTCGCCGAGCGCGGCCGCTGGGGCGCGCTGGCAGTCGAGTGCGGCTACTTCGACCAGGCGCACATGAACCGCGACTTCCGCGCGCTCGCCGGACTCTCGCCGGGCGAGCTGGCCTCCGCCGCCGCCCCGCCCGACGGTGCGCCCGCCGGCTGAGGCCGGTCGCATCCGTACAAGACCGCCCCGCCCGCCGACCGTAGCTTGGGCGCTCCACGACCCTTGGAGGAACCGATGAGCGCCACAGCGACCGTGACCCCGAACGTCTACCCCGTGCTCGGCTACCGCGACGCGGCCGCGGCCGTCGACTGGCTCTGCGCCGCCTTCGGCTTCGAGGCGCTGATGGTGCACGAAGGCGCGGACCGGCGCGAAGTCGTCCACGCCGAGCTCGGCCTGACGCCGGGCATCGTGATGCTCGGGTCGCTCACCGGAGGCGCGAGCGGCGCCGAGCGATCCGACACGAACGAGGTCGACTTCGCGACCGTCCCCTTCTCCGTCTACGTGGCGGTCGACGACGTCGACGCCCACTGCGCGCGAGCGCGTGCCGCCGGCGCGACGATCGTCCGCGAGCCGGCCGACACCGACTACGGCACACGCGAGTACGCCTGCCGCGACCTCGAGCACAACGTCTGGAGCTTCGGGACCTACCGCCCGATCGCGTGATCGCGGGGCGTGGGGGCGGGGCGCTCGCTGCGCCTCTAACGTCTCGCCGATGCCCGAGCGCGCCGCCCTGCAACGCCGCACGCTGCGTGTCCTGGCGGCCGCGCAGGTGCTGTCGGGCTGCGGGTTCTTCCTCGGGATCGCGGTCGCGGCGCTGCTCGCGCGCGACGTCTCCGGCAGCGAGGCGGTCAGCGGCGTGCCGCTCGCCTTCGCGGTGATCGCCGGCGCGCTCGCCGCCGGGCCGCTGTCGAGCTGGATGGCCCGGGCCGGGCGCCGGCCGGCGCTGGTCGCCGGGCAGCTCGCGGCCGGCACCGGCGCGGCGGTCGTGGTCGTGGCGGCGATCGTGGAGAGCTTCCCGCTCCTGTGCGCGGGGATGGCCGCCTTCGGCGTCGGCAACGCGGCCAGCCTGCTCGCCCGCTACGCGGCGACCGACCTCGCCGCCCCGCAGCGGCGCGCCCGGGCGCTCAGCGCGATCCTGCTCGCGACCGCCGCCGGCGCGATCCTCGGGCCGAACCTCGCTGCCGCCACCGAGCCGGTCGCAGAGCGCCTCGGCGCGCTCGACAGCGCCGGCCCGTTCGCGGTCGCGACCGTCCTCTACGCGCTCGCCGCGCTGACGCTCGCCGTGCTGCTGCGGCCCGACCCGCTGCTGGCCGCGCGCCGGCTCGATGGCGCCGCACCGGCGCCGGCCGCCGCCCCCGGCGGTGTCGCCCACCAGCTCGCCAACCTGGGCTCGTGGCCGCGGCTCGCGCTGACCGGCGTCGCGGCGATGGCGATCGGCAACGTGGCGATGGTCGCGGTGATGACGATGACCCCGGTCCACATGGAGGACGCCGGCCAGTCGCTCGGCGCTGTCGGCCTGGTGATCTCG
>JAAYBF010000233.1 GCA_012718975.1 Solirubrobacterales bacterium
CGATCTCGACCAGCTCGACCGCGGCGACCATCACCCCGATGTTGAGGAAGCTCCCGCCGCCGATCCTGATCCGCGCCGGGTCGGGCGCGGTCAGCCAGACGTTGGGCTCGAACAGGACGTGCTCGCCAAGCTCGAGCCGGCCCTCGCGCAGCAGCTCGAGCACGCCGCCGTGGATCGGCCAGCGCGCGAACGACCGCCGCCGCGCCAGCTCGCGGTGGATCGCCGCCCTCCGCCAGGGCAGCGAGTCGCGCTCGTACCAGCGCCACTTGCGCCACCAGGTCCGCGCCGCGTCGAGATCCACGCCGCGCAGCTTCGCAGAGCGGAGTCGAACATCCGTCCTCGTCCGCTTCCGATCCGTCCGCCGCGCGAATAGATTCCGCGTCTTACAGCGCCCGCGCGTGGGACGCGGGCCACCACCAGGAGAAGCCATGCGAACCCGGATCAAACGCCCCTCCCCGGCGCTGGTCGTAGCCTGCCTCGCGCTCTTCGTCGCGCTCGGCGGAGTCGGCTACGCGGCCGCCACCATCAACGGCAAGAACATCAAGAACGGCACCATCGCCGGCAAGAAGCTGAAGAACGGCGCCGTCACGACCAAGAAGCTCAAGAACGGCGCGGTCGCAGGCGCGAAGCTGCGCAACGGAACGGTCAGCGCCGCCAAGATCCGCAACGGCGCGATCACTGGAGCGAAGGTGAGAGTGGATACGCTCGGCAAGGTACCCTCGGCGGCGACCGCGGACCGCGCGACGACGGCCGACCGGGCCGGCACCGCCGACTCGGCTGGCGTGGCCGCCCAGGTCGCAGGTCAGGAGACTGCGCTCGAGCTGGTGTCGTCGACCACCGGGCCCGACTTCGACAGCGCCCGCTCCGCGGCACCGGAGGTGACGCTGTTCCAGGTCGGCGCGCTGACCGTCTACGGCAAGTGCTTCGACTCCGGCGGGTCGTTCTACGCGATCGCGTTCGTCAAGACGAGCCAGAACGGCGCGGTGCTGACAGCGGAGGCGGGCTCGTTCCTGTACGGATCGCCGTACCTGAACGCCGGCACGGACGAGATGCAGCGCTACATCTACGTCAACAGCATCGGCGCGAACGGGACGATGTCGAACCCGCCCGGGACGAGCGGGTACTACGCCGCCGCCCCGAACGGCACGGCGATCGAGGGGCGCGTGAACATCGGCGTCAAGGCCGGCGACCCGCCCGCCGGCAACGGCCTCTACGGCCCCGGCGACGTCTGCCGCTTCGCGGCGTCGATGACGCAGCTGAGCTGACGTCGGCCGCAGGCGGGACGGAGCGCCGAGCGACGATCAGGCGGCCGCCGCGACCTTCGGGCGCGGCGGCCGTCGCCTCTTCTTGGCCGCGGCCGGCCCCGGACGGTCGAGGATCTCGGCTAGGAAGCCGCCGGTGTGCGACCCCGCGGTGGCGGCGACCTGCTCGGGGGTCCCGGTCGCGACGACCAGCCCACCCTCGTCTCCCCCTTCGGGCCCCATGTCGATCAGCCGGTCGGCCGTCTTGATCACGTCGAGGTCGTGCTCGATCACCACGACGGTGTTGCCCGAGTCGACCAGCCGCTGCAGCATCTCGAGCAGCCGCTCGACGTCGGCGAAGTGAAGGCCCGTGGTCGGCTCGTCGAGGATGTAGAGCGTGCGGCCGGTGGCGACCTTCGCCAGCTCGGTGGCGAGCTTGACGCGCTGCGCCTCGCCGCCGGAGAGCGTCGTCGCCGGCTGACCGAGGCGGATGTAGTCGAGCCCGACGTCGTGCAGCGCCTGCAGCCGCCGCTTGATCTTCGGGATGTGCTGGAAGAACTCGAGCGCCTCCTCGACCGGCATGTCGAGCACGTCGGCGATCGTCCTGCCCTTGAAGCGGACCTCCAGCGTCTCGCGGTTGTAGCGGCGGCCGTGGCACTGCTCGCACGGCACGTAGACGTCGGGCAGGAAGTGCATCTCGATCTTGATCTGGCCGTCGCCGCGGCAGACCTCGCAGCGGCCGCCCTTGACGTTGAACGAGAACCGGCCCGGCTTGTAGCCGCGCGCGCGGGCCTCCTGGGTCTTGGAGAAGATGTCGCGGATCGGGTCGAAGAGCCCGGTGTAGGTGGCCGGGTTCGAGCGCGGCGTGCGCCCGATCGGCGACTGGTCGATGTTGATGATCTTGTCGACGGCGTCGAGGCCGGAGATCGACCGGTGCGCCCCGGGCCGCTGCTTGGTGCGGTGCAGGCGGTTGGAGACCGCCTTGTGCAGCACCTCGTTGACCAGCGACGACTTCCCCGACCCCGACACGCCCGTGACGCAGCAGAGCACCCCGAGCGGCACCTCGACGTCGACGTCGCGCAGGTTGTGCTGGCTGGCGCCCTCGATCGCGATCGCGCCCGTCGGCAGGCGGCGGCTGGCCGGCACCGGGATCGTCCGCGCGCCGGAGAGGAACTGGCCGGTCAGCGACCGCTTGACCCTCATCACCTGCTTCGGCGTCCCCTCGGCGACCAGCTCTCCCCCGTGCTCGCCGGCGCCCGGCCCGAGGTCGACGAGATGGTCGGCGGCGAGCATCGTTCCCTCGTCGTGCTCGACGACGATCACCGTGTTGCCGAGGTCGCGCAGCCGCTGCAACGTCGAGATCAGCCGCTCGTTGTCGCGCTGGTGCAGGCCGATCGACGGCTCGTCGAGGATGTAGAGCACCCCGACCAGGCTCGAGCCGATCTGGGTCGCCAGGCGGATCCTCTGCGCCTCGCCACCCGACAGCGTCGCGGCCGCCCGGTCCAGCGACAGGTAGCCGACGCCGACGTTGTCGAGGAAGCGCAGCCGCTCGTCGATCTCGCGCAGGATCAGCCGCGCGATCTGGCGCTCGGTCTCCGACAGCTCGAGCGCCTCGAACCACTCGATCGCCCGCCGCGCCGACATCCCGGTCAGCTCGTGGATGCCGAGCCCCGAGACCTTGACGGCGAGGCTCTCGGGCCTCAGCCGCGCGCCGTTGCACTCCGGGCACGGCCGCACCGACATGTACTCCTCGATCTTCTCGCGCGAGTGCTCGGAGTCGGTCTCGCGGTAGCGTCGCTCGAGGTTGTTGACGATCCCCTCGAAGCGGGTCATGTAGGACCGCTTGCGTCCGTAGCGGTTGCGGTAGCTGACGTAGATCTTCTCGCCGTTGGTGCCGTAGAGGAAGGTCTCGCGGACCTCCTCGTCGAGGTCGCGCCACGGGGTGTCGAGGTCGACCTCCCACTTCTCGGCGATCGCCTGGGTCATCTGGTCGTAGTAGTTGGACGCGCTCGTCGACCAGGGCAGGATCGCCCCCTCGCCGAGCGACAGCGACGGGTCGGGCACGATCAGCTCCGGATCGATCTCCATCTGCGAGCCGAGGCCGGTGCAGCGCGGGCAGGCGCCGTGCGGCGAGTTGAACGAGAACATCCGCGGCTCGAGCTCGGGCATCGAGGTGCCGCAGTTCAGGCAGGCGAACCGCTCCGAGTAGGTGGTGACCGTCCCCGTCTCGCCGTCGTCGCCGAGCTGCTCGATGTCGACCATGCCGTCGGCGTGGCCGACGGCGGTCTCGACCGAGTCGGCGAGCCGCTTGCGCAGGTCGGGCCGCATCACGAGCCGGTCGACGACGATCGAGAGGTCGTGCTTGTAGCGCTTGTCGAGCACGATCGACTCGTCGAGCCGGCGCAGCTCGCCGTCGACCTTCACCCGCGTGAAGCCCTCCGCGCGCAGCTCGTCGAGCAGCTTGCCGTACTCGCCCTTGCGGCCCCTGACGACCGGCGCCTCGACCATGAAGCGCGTCCCCTCCGCCAGCATCATGACCTGGTCGACGATCTGCTCGGCGGACTGGGCGGCGATCGGCTCGCCGCAGTTGAAGCAGTGCGGATGGCCGACCCGGGCCCACAGCAGCCGCAGGTAGTCGTAGATCTCGGTGACCGTGCCGACCGTCGAGCGCGGGTTGCGCGAGGTCGTCTTCTGGTCGATCGAGATCGCCGGCGACAGCCCCTCGATCGAGTCGACGTCGGGCTTGTCCATCTGCCCCAGGAACTGGCGCGCGTAGGCCGACAGCGACTCGACGTAGCGGCGCTGGCCCTCGGCGTAGATCGTGTCGAAGGCGAGGCTCGACTTGCCCGATCCGGACAGGCCGGTGATCACCACCAGCGCGTCGCGCGGCAGCGTGATGTGGAGGTCCTTGAGGTTGTGCTCGCGGGCGCCGGACACGACGATCGCGTCCGCCGCGCCGTTCGCGCGCGTCTTCGCTGGAGGCACCTCTACGAGTCTACGTAGGCGAACGGACGTTCGCGTCGAGCCCGCCGGCGCGCCGCAGCCGCTCGGCGACGGCCGCCAGCTCGGCCTCGAAGGACGGCGGGTGCGCGGCGCCGTCGAGGCGCTCGACATCCGCGAACGCCACCGCCAGATCCCCCGGCGCCGGCGGACCGGAGCCGGGCGCCAGCCACCCCTCGCCGACCGCGACCGCCACGCGCGCGTAGCGGCCGCCGAGCGCGGAGTACGACTCGCCGCCGCCCGCGCAGGCCGGCGAGCTGAGGTAGGTCACAAGCGGCGTCACCCACTCCGCCCCGGCCCGCGGCGCGACCGCGGCGAGGTCCTCCGCGGGCCAGTCGAGTCGCGTGCGGCCAGGGTTGGTGACCGCCCACGGCAGGACCGCGTTGGCGAGCACGCCACGGCCGCCGCCCTCGGCCGCGACAGCGCGCGTGAGCCCGATCGCCGCCGACTTGGTCGCGCCGTAGACGGCCTGCCCGGCCAGGCCGAGGTAGCCCGCGCCGGAGGCGATCGTGACGATCCGCCCATAGCCCGCGGCGAGCATCGCCGGCAGCGCAGCGCGGGTCGTCAGCAGCGTGCCGCGCAGGTTGACAGCCAGCAGCGCGTCCAACCGCTCGAGCTCGTACTCCGCCAGCGGCTGGCGGTGGACCAGGCCGGCGTTGTTGACCAGCGCGTCGATCCGCCCGAACCGCTCGACCGCCGTGGCCGCGATCTCCTCCGCCCCGGCCGGCTCGGCGACCGACGCCGTCACCGCGACCGCCGTCCCGCCCGCCGCGCGGATCTCGGCGGCGACGGACTCGGCGCTCGCCGTCCCGTCGTCGGCCGTCCCGACGTCGTCGACGACCACGGCGGCCCCGCGCGCCGCGAGGTCGAGCGCGAAGGCGCGGCCGAGCCCGTGCCCCGCGCCCGTCACGACCGCGCAGCGGCCCGTCAGGTCGACCCGCGGGGCGTTCACGTCCATCCCCGGCGCGTGCCCGCCGGCCCGCCGTCGTCCGGCGGCGCCCCGAAGGCCGCCACCGGCAGGCCCGCCACCCCCGGCTCGATCGCCAGCACCGAGCCCGCGAGCGGCTGCGCGGCCGCCTCGGCGGCGCTCAGGCGGTGGCGCGCCGTCGTGACGTAGAGCACGTCGCGGCGCTCGCCGCCGAAGGCGACGCTGGTGGGATGGCTGACGGGCAGCTCGACGACCGCGTCGAGCGCCCCACCGCGGTCGTAGCGGTGGACCGCCCCGCCCCCGAAGACCGCCACCCAGATCCCGCCCTCGACGTCGGCGGCGATCCCGTCGGGGATCCCGCCCGACGGTTCGATCCGGGCGAACGGCCGCACGCACGCGACCGTCCCGCCGTCCAGGTCGAGGTCGAGCACGTCGATCGCGCCGCGCGGACTGTCGGTGACGTAGAGCAGCTCCCCGGGCCCGTCGAAGGCGATGCCGTTCGACGCCCGCAGCCCGTCGAGCACCCGCACCGCCACGCCGTCCGGGGAGACTCGGTGGACGGCCGCGACGGCCGCCCCGTCGGTCGCCCAGGTGCCGATCCAGAGCCGCCCGCGGGCGTCGCACTTGCCGTCGTTGAGCCGCGTCACGGGGCGATCGGAGTCGATCCGGGCGAGCGGCACGGCGCGCCCGTCGCGCCAGATCGCCAGCTCGTCGCCCGCCGCGACCAGCAGGCCCCCGCACGCCGCGGGGATCGCGACGCTGGCCCCGGCGCCGACGGCCAGCTCGTCGCGCTCGCCGGTCTCCGGCCGCCAGCCCCGCACCGCGCCGGCGCGGATGTCGACGCGCAGCAGGCGCCCGCTCGCCGCGTCCCAGTGGGGTCCCTCGCCGAGCACGTCCTCGGCGGCGAGCGCTACCTCCCAGGCGCGCCCCGGCACGCGCGGGCGGCCGGCGCCGCTCACGGCTCGAGCACCACCTTGCCGAACAGCTCGCCGGCGGCCATCGCCTCGAACCCCTCGCGCGCCCGCGCCAGCGGTAGCCGGGCGTGGATCGGGGGCGCCACGCCCGCGATCTCGCAGAAGCGCACCAGCCGCTCGAGCTCGGCGCGCGTGCCCATCGCCGTGCCGACGACGCGCAGCTTCGCCGTGTACATGCGCTCCAGCCCGGCCGGCGGGTCGCCGCCGGTGGTCATGCCGGCGACGACCACGGTCCCGCCGGGCCGGACCGCGCGAACGGAGTGCGCCCAGGTGGCCTCGCCGACGCTCTCGAGCACGGCGTCGGCCCGTTCGGGCAGCCGCGCGCCGGGCTCGAACGCTGCGTCGGCGCCCAGCTCGACCGCCCGGCGGCGCTTGGCCTCGCTGCGCCCGGTCGCCCAGACGCGGATGCCGGCGGCGCGGCCGAGCGCGATCGCGGCGGTCGCCAGGCCGCCGCCGGCCCCCTGGACGAGCAGCGTCGCCCCGGGCCGCAGCTCGGCGACGTCGAAGAGGGAGCGGTAGGCGGTCAGCCAGGCGGTCGGCAGGCAGGCGGCGGCCGCGAAGTCGAGGCCGGCCGGCTTGCGCACGAGGTTGCGCCGCGGCACCGCGACCCGCTCGGCGAAGGTGCCGTCGAAGTGGTCGGAGAGCATCGCGGCGCGCGGGTCGAGCAGCTCGTCGCCGTCCCAGTCGGGATCGCCGACCATCGCGTGGACGACGACCTCGTTGCCGGCCGAGTCGACCCCGGCGGCGTCGCTGCCGAGCACCCGCGGCAGCCGCGTCGCCGGCCCGACGCCGCGCAGTGCCCAGAGGTCGTGGTGGTTGAGCGCCGCGGCCCGCACCTCGACCAGCTCCCAGCCGTCGGGGAGCTCGGGCTCGGGCCGCTCGCCGACCGCGAGCCCGTCGAGCGGGCGTTCGGCGTCGGTCGCCTCGATCGTCACCGCGAGCATCGCCGCTCCCCGGTCATGCCGGCACCCGTTCCTCGGTGACGACGACCACGCGCGCGTCGCGGTCCATGAACCGCTCCTCGTCGCGCCGCAGCGGCTCGCCTCCCGGCCCCTCGTAGAACTCCTTCCAGCGGGCCATCGCGGCGCGGTCGGCGAACCCCATCTCGGTGACGCAGTCGTAGGGCGGCTCGAAGCGGCCGCCGCCGACGGCGACAGCGTGGTTCTGGACGTAGTGGACGATCCCGACCGCGACCTCGTCGGGAACGACCGCGCGGAACAGCGGCGCGTGGCGCTCGAAGTAGTGGGCCGAGAACTCCTCTGAGGTGAGGCCCGGCTTGCGCTTGAGCAGCGCGACGACCTTGATCACTGCTGCGTCCTCCTCGACGGGAGGACACAGCATAATGATCGTCAGGGTTTAGCCGGCCTCGGCGTAGAGCTCGTCGAGCAGCGGCCCGTGCGCGGCGAAGCCCAGCTCGCTCTCGAGGTGGGCGGCGACCTCGTCGCGCGGGCGCCCGTCGAGCACCATGCTGTAGGCGACCAGCCGCGCCTCGGCGTCGTCGGGGCCGGCGGCGTCGCCGTCGACGCCCGCGACCTCGTCCCCGCCGGCCGCAGCCTTCGCGTCGGCGGCCGCGGACGCGCTCGCGCGCTCGGCCTCGGCACGCTCCCGCTCGGCCGCCGCACGCTCCCGCTCGGCCGCCGCCCGCGCGAGCTGCGCCTCGGCCAGCGCCGCGACGTCCTCGCGCAGCGCCGCCGCCTCGCGCTCGAGCCGCGCGGCGGCCTCGGTCAGGCGCTCGATCTCAGCCTCCATGGCGGCGGATCGTAGCCGCCCGATCCCCGCCGTGAGCCGGGTGAGCTCGACATTGGCGACGAGATACGTCGCGAATGTCGCGCTCACCCGCCGGGCGGTCAGGCGCCGGCGGCCTCGAGCCGGTCGAGCTCTCCGCGCAGCTCCTTGATCTCGTCGCGCAGCTTCGCCGCGTACTCGAAGCGCAGCTCCTCCGCGGCCTGGAGCATCTCCTCCTCGAGCTCGATCAGCGTGCGGGCGATCTCCTCGGCGGACATCCCCTCGCGCTCGGGCTGGCGCCGCCGCCGGCGGTCGGGCACCTTCGACTCGCCGGTGAGGAACTCGCCGATGTCGGAGATCCCCTTGCGGATCGTCTCCGGGGTGATCCCGTGCTCCTCGTTGTAGGCGATCTGGATCGCCCGGCGGCGCTCGGTCTCGTCGATCGCCGTGCGCATCGCCGCGGACTCGCGGTCGGCGTACATGATCACCGTGCCCTTGACGTTGCGCGCCGCGCGGCCGATCGTCTGGATCAGCGAGGTCTCGCCGCGCAGGAAGCCCTCCTTGTCGGCGTCGAGGATCGCGACCAGCGACACCTCGGGCAGGTCGAGGCCCTCGCGCAGCAGGTTGACACCGACGAGCACGTCGAACTCGCCGAGGCGCAGCTCGCGGATGATCTGGATCCGGTCGAGCGTGTCGACCTCGGAGTGCAGGTAGCGGACCCGCACGCCGTGCTCGGTGAGGTAGTCGGTGAGGTCCTCGGACATCTTCTTGGTCAGCGTGGTGACCAGCGTCCGCTCGCCGGCGTCGGTCCGCGCGGCGATCTCGTTCATCAGGTCGTCGATCTGGTTGCGCGTCTCGCGCACCTCGACGTCGGGGTCGACGATCCCGGTCGGCCGGACGATCTGCTCGACCACGCGCGTGGAGTGGTTGCGCTCGAACTCGCCGGGCGTCGCCGAGACGAACACGATCTGCGGGGCGATCGAGAGGAACTCGTCGAAGCGCTGGGGGCGGTTGTCGAGCGCGCTGGGCAGCCGGAAGCCGTAGTCGACGAGCGTCTGCTTGCGCGAGCGGTCGCCCTCGTACATGCCGCCGATCTGCGGCACGGTCTGGTGCGACTCGTCGATGAAGCAGACGAAGTCGTCGGGGAAGAAGTCGACCAGGCAGTAGGGCCGCTCGCCGGCGGCGCGGCCGTCGAGGATCCGCGAGTAGTTCTCGATCCCGTTGCAGAAGCCCAGCTCGCGCAGCATCTCCATGTCGAACTGGGTCCGCTGGCGCAGCCGGTGCGACTCCAGCGGCTTGCCCTGGTCCTCGAGCTCGCGGCAGCGCGCCTCGAGCTCGTCGCGGATCTCGACTACGGCGCGCTCGATCGTCTCCTGGTCGGTCGCGTAGTGGGTGGCGGGCCAGACGGCGGCGTGCTCGAGCTGGCCGATCAGCTCGCCGGTGAGCGGGTCGAACTCGGCCAGCTCCTCGATCTCGTCACCGAAGAGGTCGACGCGGTAGGCGGTCTCGGCGTAGGCGGGGAACACCTCGAGCGTGTCGCCGCGCACGCGGAAGGTGCCGCGCGAGAGCGCGGTGTCGTTGCGCGAGTAGCGGATGTCGACGAGCTTGCGCAGCACCTCGTCGCGGTCGACGGAGGCGCCGCGCTTGAACAGCTGCATCATCGAGTCGTACTTCTCCGGCGAGCCGAGGCCGAAGATGCACGACACCGAGGCGACGACGATCGTGTCGCGGCGGCCGAGCAGCGCGGCGGTGGCGGCGTGGCGGAGCCGCTCGATCTCCTCGTTGATCGAGGAGTCCTTCTCGATGTAGAGGTCCGAGGACGGGACGTAGGCCTCGGGCTGGTAGTAGTCGTAGTAGGAGACGAAGTACTCGACGGCGTTGTTGGGGAACAGCTCGCGGAACTCGTTGCAGAGCTGGGCCGCGAGGGTCTTGTTGTGGGCGATCACCAGCGCCGGACGCTGGAGCGCCTCGATCGTGAACGCCATCGTCGCCGTCTTGCCGGAGCCGGTGACCCCGAGCAGCGACTGGAAGCGGTCGCCCGCCTCGACCCCCGCGGCGAGCGCGTCGCGCGCCGCGGGCTGGTCGGCGATCGGCTCGTAGATCGGATTCAGCTCGAAGCGCGGCACGCCGAACGAAGCTAGCAGCCCCTCCCGACCGTCCCGAAGCCCCCCGCCCGAACCCGCGTCAGAGTTCCGGCCAAATACTGGCCGAAACTCTCACCCGAGCAACGGAGGGGGCTACAAGCCGAGCTCGGAGGAGTAGTGCTCGCGGTACTCGGCGCGGCGCTCGGCGACGTTCTCGACGTAGTGGCGCGTCTCGGGGAACGGGATGTGGCTCGCCGGGTCGAACGCCTCGCGGCCGCCGGCGCGCTCGATCCAGCGGTTGACGTTGGTCTCGCCGGCGTTGTAGGCGGCGATCGCCAGCGTCTCGTCGCCGTCGAAGCGGTCGATCAGGTAGCGCAGGTAGTAGGTGCCGTAGGCGATGTTCAGCTCGGGGGTCGCGAGGTCGGCCTGGACGAAGGCGGTCCCGCCGGAGTCCTGGGCGATGAAGTCGGCGGTGTCGGGGGTGATCTGCATCAGCCCGCGGGCGCCGGCGTGCGAGGTCTGGTCGCGGAAGCGCGACTCCTCGTAGATGACCGCCGCGACGAGCGCCGGATCGAGCCGCTTCTCGGCGGACTGGGCGCGGATCACGTCCTCGTGCTCGAGCGGCAGGGTGATCTCGCGGACCGCGTCGCCGAGCGGGCCGAGCGCCCCGGCCGCCACGGCGGCCCCGGCGCCGAGCGCGAGCGCTACGAGCACCGCCAGCAGCCGCGCCGGCGCCCGCGCGCGCCCGCCCGCGCGCCTGTTGCGCGCCTGCCGGCGCGAGCGGGTTGGGGTGGCCGATGCGGACGCCATGGTCTCTATCCGGTGATCGTGGCAAGAGCGTTGGACAGCTCCGCCTTCAACTCCTCGGTGTCCCCATCGTTGCGGACGACGTGGTCGGCGCGCGCAGCCTTCTCGTCCTGGGTGAGCTGGCGCCCGGTGCGCTCGGCGACGGCGGTGTGACCGCGCGCACCGGCCCGCTCGGCGCGCAGCTCCTCGTCGGCGACGACGGCGATCGTCGCGTCGAAGACGGCCTCCATGCCGGCCTCGAACAGCAATGGCACCTCGACGATCGCGGCGACCGGGGCCGGCTCGACCCGGTCGACCTCCTCGCGCCAGGCGGCGATCCGGGCGCCGACGCGCGGCCACAGCAGGCCCTCGAGCCAGGCGCGGTCCTCCGCCTCGCCGAACGCCCGCCCGGCGACCGCGGCGCGGTCGACCGCGCCGGCGCCGTCGAGCACCTGGTCGCCGAAGCGCGCGACGAGCGCGTCGCGGATCTCAGCGGACCCGAGCAGCTCGTGGACGACGGCGTCCGCCGACAGCGTCGCCGCGCCGAGATCGGCGAGCGCGGCGAGCGCGGTCGACTTGCCGGCGCCGATGCCCCCGGTCAGCCCGACGAACGGAAGCCGTCCGTCGCCGACCGGCGACACCTAGGCCTCGTCGCTCTCTGCCCCGTCGTCGGCGGCGGACTCGTCCTCGGCGGGCGCGTCGTCCGCCGCGGCGGCGTCCTCGGCGTCCTCCGGGGTGGCGTCGGCGTCCGGGGTGGC
>JAAYBF010000234.1 GCA_012718975.1 Solirubrobacterales bacterium
AGGCGAACGCCGCGACCTCGCCGGGGCCGGCCGGCACGCGCCACAGACGCCGATCCGACAACGGGGGGCCTCCCCCGTTGGGGTAGACGACGTCGAACTGCGCGAGGCCGGCCGCCGCCCGCCGCGGACAGCGGCCCGCGCCGGCGGGCTTCTCGGCGGCGATGACGTCGTCGACAGCGCACACGTCGAGCGCGCGCAGATCGCCGACCATCCCCGCGGGCAGCTCAACCGCAGCCGAGTTGGGCGCTTGGCCCGGGAGCCCAGACACGGGATCCTGCCGGACGCGGAAAGTGAGCGTCACGTCCGGGTGGGCGCCGGCGAGGTTCGCGCCGGGACCCGCCTGGCTCAGAGCCTGGGCACCAGGCTCGAACTCGAACGGAACCTCGCCGTGGGCCACGGGCGCGGTGGCGAACGCCGCCGCGAGCGCGGCGATCGCCGCTACGAGCACGGACCGGAGCCTGGACATCATCCTCGGCCCACCTCCGTCGGATCCAGAACCGTCCTGGTGGCTGTGCCGCGACATCAGCGGCCTCCCTTCCTGCCAGCCGCCTTGGGCTGCTTGAACACCATCCGCACCCGCTTGACGGCCCGGCTGCCGGTCTCGGAGCGGTAGACGACCCGCACCCGCACCGACAGCCGCCCGCGCCGCGCGAGCGCCCTGCGAGCGCGTGGCTTCAGCGCCACCCGCAACGAGTAGCTGCCGGCCTTCCCAGCGCGGCGGCCGACGTTGCGGATCGGGCCACCGGCAACGGCTACCCTGCCCGCCCCCGGCACACGCACCCGCAACCGGGCCACCCGACCACGGGCAGACCCCAGCCGCGCCACACGCAACGACACCCGCGCGGGCGGCGTCGCGTTCCCGCGACCGGAGAAGTCGACCGAACCGACCGCCGGACCGGCCGGCACACCGCCCGCAGGACGGCACCCCTCACCCGCACACGACGACTCCGGCGAGTTCGGGAACCCACCACCGATGCGGGCGACGTACACGTCGAACGCGCCATCGACGTCGGCGGGCACCAGGCCGTCCTTGGTCGAGAAGAACGCGTTGCGGCCGGTCGGATCGAGGTCCATCGCATACGAGGGCGTGGAACCCACGCCACGGGTCACCAGCTGCAGCTCACCGTCGGGGCCGGCGTCGCGATCCCACAGATACACGTCCCGAACGTCGTTGACGTCCGCGGTGGCCAGACGATCCGGCGAGTCGAACAGCAGCCACCTGCCGTCCGCGCTGAACGCGCGGCCCGGCTGGGCGATCGCCATCTTGCTCGGATTGTGCGATGTCGAGATCGGGGCCGTCGGATCAATGAGGTACTCCGTCGTCGGCGACTCCTGCACCGAGACGTTCGGACCCGCGGGCCGGGCGACCCCGTCGGTGGGCTCGCAGGTCAGGCACCGCGGCGCGGCGTCGCCGACGCTCCACACGTACAGCTGCTTGACAGTCGGCGAAGCGTTCGGCCGGTCCGGATCGAGGGCGCCCATGGCGGTGAACGCCCAGTGCCGCCCGTCCGGCGAGGGCTCGAACCCCTGGGCGAAGCCGTAGGTGGGGTTCGACGAGGCGACCGGGATGGTGCCGAGTGGAATGCTGGTCCCGGGATCAGCGGCGTCCCAGAACCGCAGCGTCCAGTCGCCGACCGTGGTGCTGGAGGCCGGCGGCTCGATGAAGAGCATCCGCTCGCCGTCGCGGCTGAGCGCGAGCGGCGGACCGGTGATCGCCGCGCGGGCGGTGACATCGCCGGTCTCCAAGTTGGCCTCGTACATGAAGGCGGCCCCCGACGACTCGCTCGTGTGGAAGAACGCTCGCGCCGCGTCGCGCGCCGCGAACACCCCTCCCGCGGGCACCGTCAGGGCGTCGAGGGAGACGTTGCGCGACGATCCCCAACCGGCTCTCAGCTCGACCACCTGGTTGGGCACTCCGCCGCCGCCGCCGGCGAGCTGGCGCGTGACGCCCGCGTCCAGGTCACGTACGTACAGCGAGCTCGCGCTCGACGTTCCCTCGCCCACCAGGACGAACCGGCCGCCGCCGGCGACCTGGTTGCGCATGGTCCGGGACTGCAGCGAGTAGGCGCCGTGTCCCCCGAAGCCGTTGGCGAGGCTCATCGCGGCGACGGTGCCGTCCGGGCGGCGGCTGATCAGCTCCACCACACCCCCGCGATTGACGTAGACGGACGCGGTGCCGGCCGCAGGAGCGTCGGGGGTCAGCGGCGCCGAGGACTCGAACGCGACCGTCTCGTTGCCGTCGCCCCCGGCCGAAACGTCCAGGAAGCCGACCCCGGCAGCGAGCGGAATGCCCGGCGTGGCCTCCGACAGCCAGTCCGGCAGCGTGGGACCCGAGGTGGTCCGATGCACGGCCTGCACGATCGCGCCGCCGGTCTCGACGCCGAGCGGCCTGCCGACCCCGAAGACGAACTCGCGCCCGTCGGGCGACAGCCAGCCCGACCGCGCCTCGTGCGCGATCAGCTCCATCGGCGTCTCGCCATAGTCAGCCGAGCGGATCGCCGTGCGCGCCTCCCAGCCGCTCTCGGTGCGCCACCCGAAGACCATCGGGTTGGTCGGCCCGCTCCAGTTCGGCCCCAGGCTGCTCCCGGCGCCGTAGATCACAGCGTCGCCGTCGTCCGACATGCGGCCAGGCATCGCATACATGTCGGTGCTCAGGCCCGCCATCGCGCCGGTTGCGTCGTCGGCCGGCGAGACCAGCTCGTAGGCGCGGCCCGGCGGCGGGTCGGCCTGGGCCCAGGACGGCGGCGCGGAGACCGCGGCCAGCGCGAGCGCGGCACAGCTGAGGCGGGCGGCGAGCGAGCCGCGCCGCCGGGCGGCCGCGCCGCGCGGCCTTTGCGCTTGGCCGTTCGCCGACGGGGCCGTCTCCGCGCTCATCGCGGACCCCCGCTTGGTGTAGGCCTCCGGCAGCTCAAGGTCATGGCACGTCCTCTCTCCCTGTGGATCCGGGCCTGCGACGCGGTGACGTCGCCCACCCGCCCTGCTTCACGCCCGAGAGCGCCGCGCGCTACGCCGACCACTCCCGGAACCTTCAAGTTTCTGATCTGCCCACCGTAAACTTTGAGGTCTCTGGACGTCAAGGGGGAAGCGCAAACACGCTCTCGACGTGGGATTGCCAGCCGAACACGGCGCTAGTGGCCCGCGCCGGCGAGCACCGCCTCGAGCAACGATCGTCTACCTCGGTGTACCGCTACGGTCGCTGGCCCGACGCGCGCCGTGCGCGGCACTCCGGCAGCGGCCGGCTAGCGTCCCGCCTCGATGCCCGCGCCCCCGGAGACCGTCCGCCGCCGGCGGCTGCTCGCGCTCGTCGCCCTCGCGGCCCTCGCCGCGGTCGCGGGGGTCGCAGTCGGCGCCGGGAGCGGCTCGGGGGGCGACACCCCCGCCGGCCTGGAATCTGGTTCTAGAACGGGATTCGAGGAGAACGGACAGGGTGGTCCCTCCGCCTCGCCGCCGCTGCCGCTCCCCGTCGCCGTCGGCCAGACGCTCGTGTTCGCCTTCGACGGCACCGCCGCACCCGAGTACGTCCACCGCCGGATGCGGCGCGGCGAGGGAGCCGGGGTGATCCTGTTCGGGGCCAACGTCGCGGGCCCCGCCCAGCTGCGGCGGCTCACGCGCGGCATCCAGCGCTCGGCACGCGGGGGCGCGCTGATCGCCACCGACCAGGAGGGCGGTGAGATCCGCAACCTGCCCTTCGCCGGGCCCGCCGAGGCGCAGAGCGCGACCGCCACCGTCGCGGCCGCGCGCGCCGCCGCGACCACCGCCGCGCGGGCGCTCGCCGCCCACGGGCTCAACGTCAACCTCGCCCCGGTCGCCGACGTCCAGCCGGCCGTCGGCGGCGGCGCGCTCGCCGGCCGGCTCTACCCCGGCGGCCCGGACGCGGTCGCCGAGCTGACCGCCGCCTCGGTCCGCGCGCACGAGCGCGAGGGGGTCGCCGCCACCGTCAAGCACTACCCCGGCCTCGGACGCGCCACCGTCAACACCGACTTCGGCTCCACGACCGTCGACGCGACCCGCGCCGAGATCGAGGCCGGCGACCTCGCCCCCTACCGCGCCGCGATCGCCGCCAGCGCCCCGGTCGTCATGTCCGGCCACGCCCTCTACCCCGCCTACGACCCCGACCGGATCGCCTCCCAGTCGCCCGTCCTGATGACCGACATCCTGCGCGGGCAGCTCGGCTTCGAGGGCGTCGCGATGACCGACTCGATCGAGGCCCAGGCCGTCCTCGACCGCTCCGACGTCGCGACCGCCGCCGTCCGCTCGATCGCCGCGGGCAACGACATCGTCCTCATGACCGGCTCCGGAAGCTGGAACCTCGTCTACCCGCGCCTGCTGCGCAGGGCCCGCCGCGACCCCGACTTCCGCGCCCGCATCCGCGAGGCCGCCGACCGCGTCGCCGCCCTCAAGCGCCGCCTCGGCCTGCGACCCCGGCCCGACGCCGCCGACAGTCGATGATCTCTGAGAGATGCGCATCGCAGTCGTGCGCGATCCCTGCGCCACCGGAGTCGCCCAACGCAAACAGTCGCTCGACACGACGCCGACCCGCGTTCTCTGCGAGACCGCGTAGGACGAGATACACGACGTACTCGTCCACGGGTAGACCCACGCCAGCGGCCTGCTCGCCGAGGGCGCGGTGCTGCTGCGCGGTTAGCGCGATGTGGGTTGAGATCGTCACGCCGACCACGTTATAGGCCAGCTGGCCTCGCGACAGCCCCCGACAGACCCTCCCCCGCTAGCACTAGTTCAACCGCGACCTCACCGCATGGACGCGGATGCGCGCGCCCTGCTCGGACTCCTCGTCGAGCGGGAGGCGCAGGCGCAGCTCCGCGGCGCGGAGGGCTTCGTCGATGCGGGTCCAGGTGAGGAAGCGCTCCTCGAGCTCGTCGAGGAGCATCGCCGCGGTCTCGTGCGCGCAACACCACTGGAGGGTCTCGGGCAGGGCGCGGCCGTCGACCACGGCGCCGGTGTCGGCGCGCAGCAGCAGGGGCTCGCCGAGCTGCTCGTGGCCGAGGCAGTGGTGGCGGCCGTTGGAGACGATCCCGACGTCGAGGCCGCGGCGGCGGCCGACCTCGGCGAGCACGATCGCGCCGACCAGCGGGTGGGCGACGGCGTCGGCGAGCGCGTCGTCGAGCATCAGGCAGCAGACGTCGCCACCGACGGAGACCTGCGGCGCGCGGGGGTCGTGGGCCAGCTCGGCGAGCGCGTCGAGCTGGTCGCGCGGGGAGGCGTGAGCGTCGACCGCCAGCCCCTCCGCGAGCGCCTCGATCCGCCCATCCACCGCCTCCGCGTCGACGGTGTGGAACGCGGCCGCGAGCGACAGCGCCAGCTCGGCGTGCGGCACGCACGGAGCACTGGCGTGGAGGGCGAAGGGGAGCGGTGTGAGCATCGGACTGCCTCCTCGGCGCGGCGGCCTCAGCGGGCGCCGCATTAGGGCGCCCTAAGTCGTTGCGGCGCACCCTAGCACGTACTGTTAGGCAACCCTAATCACCCGGGTCGGCGGCCGGCGGGCCCCGTGTCGCCCAACCCCGGTCGGCCCGCACCGCGGCGCCCGGCTCGCTAACGTCACCGCGAGTGCGCCGTACCGCAGCGACCCTCCTCGCGACCGCCCTCACCGCCGTCGCGGCACCCTCCGCGCTCGCCGCTCCGGCCGACGGCACCGGCCCCTCCGCGCACGCCGCGGCGGCCCCGGTCATCAACGTCGTGCCGAGCGTCGTGCCGCGCGGCGAGCGGGTCGCGATCCGCGGCCACGGCTGGACGCCCGGCGCCCGCGTGCGGCTCGCGATCGGCCCGCCGGAGTCCGACGCCGACCCCTTCGCCGTCGTGCGCGTCAACCGCAGGGGCCGCTTCGTCAAGCGCGTCACCTTCCGCGGACCGCCCGCGCTCTGGATCGTCGTCGCCTGCGAGGGCCGCAGCTGCAAGCGCGTCGACCGCGCCAAGGTCCGCGTCGTCAAGCCGGCGAAGAAGGGGCAGAAGACGCTCCTGCACACCGACCGGCCCCAGTCGCGCTACCTCGAGCGTCCGCGCAGGGTCGGCTACGAGGGCTTCTCGATCCCAGGCAACGTCGACTCGATCGACCTCCTCCGGCTGAGGTGGTCGAGCTGGGGCGGCGGCAAGGCCACCGCCACCGGGCGCGCCCGCGTCTGCGCGAACGGCGCCTGCAAGACGGTCGGTGCGTCCGCCACCGCCCGCAAGCGCGTCCGCTACGAGAGCCGCGAGTGGTTCTACTCGCGGGTCACGCTGCGGCTCCGCGCCGACGCCGGCATCGGCATGCGGCGCGTGATCCTCTGCACGCTGCCCGCCCTCTGCGGCGGCCGGCCCGGCCCGCCCTAGCAGCCGCCCACCTCGCGGCTGCCTCCCGGCGCCCCCACAACCGCCCCGCGGCCGCCTCCCGGCGCCCCGGGCCACGATCTCAGGGTCGATATCAGGGTGCCCGCCCCGTAGCGGGAGCATGGCGGCCCGCCCGACACTGCCGCCATGAACAAGCACCGGACCCCCGCGGCGGTCGTGCTCGCGGCAGTCGTCGCCGCGGCGCTCGCCGCTCCCCCCGCCCAGGGCCAGGACGACGTGCCCGACACCAAGCTGTCGACCAGCGCCAAGGCGTTCCCGAGCAAGGCCGGGACCAAGAAGCGCCCGCGCGGGCTGAAGATCCGCGCCAGCGCCAGGATCGACGTCGAGCCGGGCTACGAGCCGCCGATCGTGACCGGCGTCGACATCCTGGTCGGCCGCGGCTTCGCGTGGAACGCCGACCGGTTCGTCAAGTGCACCAAGCGCACGCTCGACCAGCGCGGCCCCGACGGCTGCCCCAAGCAGTCGATCATGGGCGCGGCGAAGATCACCGCCCGCGCCGACACCATCTTCACCCACCCGGACATGGTCTTCGTCAACGCCGGCTGGAAGCGCACGCTCGCCTACACGACCCTCTACCGGCCAGCGCTCGTACGCGAGACGATCATCGTCAAGCGGACCAAGGTCCCGGGCCGCAGGTGGAGCCACCGCGAGAGCCTGCGGGTGCCGCGAACCCTCCAGGTCGTCGCCGGGGTCCCGATCCAGCTGGTCTCGGCGAGGCTCGAGATCGGCGGCAAGCGCTACGCGCGCGACTACATCGCGTCGACGTCCTGCCCGCGCGGCGGCTGGCGCTACCGCGTCACCGCCTACTACCTCTTCGCGACCGACGCTCGCGGCGAGGACACCGTCGACGGCTCCATCCCCTGCCGGAGGTAGCGGCGCGGGCCGCCAAGCTCAGCGGCGCTCGCCGAGCGCGTCGGGGAGCTGGACGCGCGAGCGGATGCCGAGCTTGTCGTAGGCCGCGGCCAGGTGCGACTCGACCGTCTTGACGGTCAGGAACAGCGCCTGGGCGACCTCGCGGTTGGTCATCCCGCTCGCGGCCAGCTCCGCCACCCGCCGCTGGCTCGGCGTCAACGACTCGACGCCGATCGGGGTGTGGTGGCGGACGCGCTCGCCGGTCGCCGCCAGCTCGTCGAAGGCCGTCCGCGCCAGCGCCGCCGCGCCACAGCGACGCGCCAGGTCCAGCCCCTCGCGCAGCGGCGCGCGCGCATCGGCCCGCCGCCCGCCGCGCCGCAGCGCACCTCCGAGCGCCACCAGCGCCTCAGCGCGGGCCAGCCGCGCCGGGGATCCGTCGAGCACGCCAACCGCCTCCTCCAGCGCGGCGAGCCGCTCCGCTCCGTCGAGGGTCCAGGCGAGCGCGCCCAGCGCCCGGGCGACCGACGTCGGCGCGCCCCAGCGGCGCGCGTGGGCGACCGCCGCCTCGGCGAGCGCCCGGGCGTGCTCGCGGTCGCCCGCGGCCGCGACGGCCTCGGCCGCGCACACCCGCGCCGACGGCGCCGGGACGCCGATCGCCCCCCAACGATCCGACAGCCGCTCGAGCTGGACGAGGTCCGCGACCGCCCGGTCGAGCTGCCCCCGCGCGAAGCCAAGCCGGCCACGGGCGAACAGCAGCGGCGCGAACCAGACGACATCGGGCACCGCCGCCCCGACACCGGTCCGGGCGATCTCGTCCCCGGCCGCGTCGAGCTCGCCGCGCGCGACCAGCAGGCAGGCGAGCACCGCCCGCAGCGGCAGCTCCGCGAGCGCCAGCCTGCCGAGCCGGGCAGCCTCCAGCGCCTGCCGGACGTCCGCCTCGGCCGCCGCCAGATCGCCGAACGCCCACGCGACGATGCCCGACATCCAACGCGCCGCGACCAGCTCCGGCGTCGCGCTGCGATCGGCGGCATGCGCGAGCGCGTGGTCGACCGCACGCCGCGCGGCGTCCAGCTCGTCGGCGAGCACCAGCGCGAGCACCGCCCGGCCCGGCGCGAAGAACTCCGGCTGCTCGACGAAGATGCGTCCGTCGTGGGCGAGGGCGCGCCCGGCCGCCGCCGTCGCCGCCGCGGCCGTGCCGTCGAAGGCCTGCCACTCGGCCTCGAACGCGGCCGCCAGGCGCCCGGCGCGGCTGTCGCCCGGCACCTTCGCCGTGTCGCCCGCCAGCCGCTCGCGCACGGCCGGCACCGGCCACTGCTCGACCATGCTCAGCTGCGCCTCGAGCCGCAACGCCTCGCCGGCATCGCCGCGGCGGCGGGCGACCTCGACGGCCGCGGCAAGCATCGGCCCGGTCTCGTCGAGCCGGCCGTTGAGGATCATCCACATGCTCAGCCGCATCGCCCAGCGGACGCGCAGGTCCGGCTCGAGCGCCATCGCCTCCCGCACCGCCGGCATGACCGACTCGAACAGCTCCCCGCCGGGGGCGCGGACGCCGGCCGCGATCGCCGCCTCGAGGATCGGGCCGCGAAGCTCGCGCGGCGGGGGCTCGCGCAGCGCGCGGGCGAGGTAGGCGCCCGCCGGGCGGGGCGCGCCGCTCGCCAGCGCAGCCTGGGCGGCGGCGAGCAGCGTGGCGGCGGCCCGCGGGTCGCCGCACGGGTCGACCAGGAGCAGGTGGGCCGCCAGCCGCTCGGCGTCGCCGCCGCGCTCGCGCAGCAGCTCCACGGCGCGGGCGTGGGCCTGGGAGGACGCGCCGGGCGGCAGCTCGGCGGCGAGCGCCGTCCGCGTCAGCGGGTGGACGAAGCGCAGCTCGCGGCCGGGATCGAGGATCACCGCGGCGCGCAGCTCGTCGGCGCCGCGCGCGACGGCCGCCCGGTCGAGGCCGGCGAAGTCCGCCACCAGCGGGCCCTCGGCCCCGTCGCCGAGGACGACCACG
>JAAYBF010000235.1 GCA_012718975.1 Solirubrobacterales bacterium
CGATCCCGAGCGCGTCGGCGAGCGCGGCGGCGTCGGCCGGCCAGTCGAGCAGCCGGCGGCCGGGCTGGCGCGCCGAGCCCGCCACGCCCGGCCGGTCGGGGGCGACGACCCGCACGCCCAGCTCGCGCCCGAGGCCGTCGAGGTGGACGGCGTCCGACGCCGCCGAGAAGCCGCCGTGGCAGTAGAGCAGCGGCCGCCCGGCCGGGTCGCCCAGCTCGAGCCGGTCGAGCCGGCGGCCGTCGGGTAGCCGGAGCGAGCGGCGGGCGGGGGCGGGCACCGCGCCATTGTCGCGCGGGTGGCGGCGCGGGGCCGCGCGAACGATCTTGCCTGCCCAGCGCGCACGGTCCTTCGCGTCCGCTTCGAGGCCGGCTAGGTACGGGGTCCGCGCGCGGCGGCGAGCAGCTCGCTGCGGTCGAAGAAGACCTCGTTGCGGTAGATCAGCTCGCCGCGCAGCTGGACCGAGCAGACGCCGCGGATCGTCAGGGTCCCGGCGGCGGTCGGGACGTCGGCCTCCCAGTGGTTGAGGAAGCCGTCCTCGAGCGGGACCGCGCGCCGCTGGCGCCAGACCCAGTCGGGGTAGCGGGCGAGCAGGCGGCGGAGGTAGGCGAGCAGCGCCTCGCGACCGGTCAGTCCGTCCGGCACGGCCGGGTCGGCGTAGAAGGCGTCCTCGGTGTAGAAGCTCGCGAGCAGCTCGGGCCGGTTGCCGGTCCAGGCGGGCAGCCAGCGCTCCGCGAAGGCCCGTGCGGCCTCCGGGGTCCACGCGCCGCGCGGCGGCTGTCCGGTCGCGCTCATGGCGCGATCCTCCCAGCCCGGCACGCCGGGCGCGCCGGTGGCCGGCCGCTCAGACCTGCGCCGGCTCGTGCCGGTCGGGCAGCAGCGCCGCCAGCAGCCAGTTGACGAGGCTGACGATGATCGCCGCCAGGCAGGCCCACCAGAAGGTGTCGATCTGGAAGTCGGGCACGATCCACGAGGTGACGTAGAGCATCAGCACGTTGATCAGGAAGTAGAAGAGCCCGAGCGTGACGATGATGAACGGGATCGAGAGGATCGCCAGGACCGGCTTGACCCAGAAGTTCACGACGGTGAACACCGCGGCGGCGATCAGCAGCGTCCACCACTGGTCGCCGTAGGAGATCCCGCTCAGGATCCAGGTCGCGACGAACAGCGCGACGACGTTGAAGACCCAGCGGATGAGCAGCGCGGCGGCGATGGACCGACCATATCCGCTTCCACCCGCCCCGTCCATGCGTGGAGCTCTCGATGACGGTCCGGGACAGCTCCACGCAGCGCGGCGGTAGCGTCTCGGGCACGCGTCGGGGTCCCGGCGTGGAGAGCGAGGAGCCGACGTGGCCAGCGCCGCCGAGACGATCCCAGAGCTGTTTCACCGCACCGCCGCCGCGCGCCCCGACGCGCCCTGGCTGCACACCGACGAGCGCCGCTGGACCTACGCCGAGGCCGACCGGGCGATCGCCGCGGCGGCCGCGGCGCTGGCCGCGCGCGGCATCGGCAGCGGCGACGTCGTCCTCGCCACCGCGCGCAACGAGCCGGGCTACCTGTTCGCATGGCTGGCGGCGATGCGGATCGGGGCGGTCTACGTCGCGATCGACCCGCGGCTCGCTGGCGCCGAGCTGGCCGGGTTGCTCGAGCAGGTCCGCCCGGCGCTCGCGGTCTCCGACGGCGAGCTGCTCGACGCCGTCGCGGCGACCGGCGCCGCGGAGGCGACCGTCCCCGTCGCCGACCTCGCCGCCGGCGACTCCGGCGCCGCCCCCGCGCCGGCGGCCCGCCCCGACGACCCCGCGGTGCTGATCCCCACCTCGGGCACCACCGGCCGCTCGAAGCTCGTCACCCAGACCCAGCGGGCCTACGCGATGGCCGGCGAGGGCTTCCCCGCCTGGATGGGGCTGGGCGCCGACGACCGGCTGATGACCTCGCTGCCGCTCTTCC
>JAAYBF010000236.1 GCA_012718975.1 Solirubrobacterales bacterium
CGCTCGTCGACGGTGTCGGGGTCGGCCATCGGCTCGCCGCGGGCGGCGGCGGCGCGCAGCACGACGTGCGAGGCGACCGGCATCGTGACCAGCAGCACCGCCCCGATCAGGACCGCGCGCGCGGTCATCGCCCAGTCGCCGAGCGTCAACGTCGCGGCGAGCAGCAGCACCAGCCCGACCACGCCGCCCTTGCTCGCCGCGTGCGCCTGGCCGTAGACGTCGGGCATCCGCAGCATGCCGAGCACCCCGATCGTCAGCACGACCAGCCCGAGCAGGACGAGCGCCTCGCCGGCGATCTCCCAGACGGTCATCCGAACGGCCCCCCGTCGCCGTAGTAGCGGGCGGCCGCGACCGTCGCCACGAACCCGAGCAGCGACAGCATCAGCGCCGCGTCGAGGAAGAACGTCCGCCCCTCGGCGGCCGCGTAGAGCACCAGCAGCGCGACGAGCACGAGCACGAGCGTGTCGAGCGCGACGATCCGCGTGCCCGGCCGCGGACCGTAGATCAGCAGCCCGCCGCAGACGAACATCAGCACCACCAGCCAGACCACCGCGGCCGTGAAGAGAACGTCGACGGTCACGGGAACAGCCCCCGCTGGTCGCGCTCGTAGAACTCGGCGTGGCGGCGGCGGACCGCGTCGGGGTCGGCGGCGTCGAGCACGTGGATGTACATCACCCGGCGCTCCCAGTCGACGTCGAGCATCACCTCTCCCGGCGAGAGGTTGAGCGCCAGCGCGCTGACCGCGACGCCGATGTCGGTCCGGTCGCCGAGCGGGATCGCGACGATCCCCTGGCGCCGCTCGCGCAGGCCGAGCACGACCCCCAGCACCAGCAGCGTCCCGGAGACCAGCTCGCGCAGGACCCCCCAGGCGAACCGCGGCGCGTGGACGAGGCGGCGGCCGAGCGGCTCGAGCCGCGGCCCGTCGTCGAGCAGCCGCCGCACGTAGAGCAGCGCCGCCGCGCCGACGACCAGGCCGCCGGCCGCGTCGAGCGGGTCGACGCTGGTCAGCGTCAGCAGGTAGACGGCCACCAGGCCGAGCAGCGGCAGCGGGCGGATCACTGGCCGGCCCCCAGGTTCTGCGCCGCCTCGCGCCCGGCGAGCAGCAGCGGCTCGGGCCAGACGCCCAGCACCACCACGACCGCCGCGAGCGTCAGCGCCACCGCGCGCAGCAGCGCCGGGCTCGGGTCGCTCAGCCGCTCGTTGCGCCAGTAGCGGTACTGGTAGATCTGGAACATGTAGACGAACGAGAGCGCGCCGCCGACGAACAGCAGCCCCACCAGCGCCACGCTGCCGGCGTCGATCCCGGCCCGGAACAGCTCGAGCTTGCCGAGGAAGCCGCCCGTCGGCGGCAGCCCGGCGACGCTGAAGGCGCCGACCACGAACGCCGCGCCGACCAGCCAGCCGCGCAGCGGCGCCGCGAGGAACAGCAGCGCCTTGTTGAGCGAGTTGACGATCGCGTAGACGACCGCCGCCGCGTAGCCGACCGGCCCGCCGACGCCGAGCGCGATCAGCACATAGCCGGCCTGGCCGATCGCCGAGTAGGCGAGCACCTCGCCGGCGTCGCGGCGCGAGAGCGCCTGCACCGCGCCGTAGACGACGCTCGCCGAGCCGATCACGATCAGCACCGTCGCGCCGAGCGCGAGCTCCTGGCTGAGCAGCTCGCCGCCGAAGCGCAGCAGCCCGTAGGCGCCGATGTTCGCCAGCGCGCCGCTCAGCACCGCCGCGACCGCCGGGCTCGCGCCGACGTAGACCGCCGGCAGCCAGAAGTGGAACGGGAACAGGCCCAGCTTGACGCCGAAGGCGACGAAGATCCCGACCGCGATCATGATCGCCGCCGAGGGATCGACCTCGGTCATCCGCTCGCCGACGACCGCCATCTCGAGCGTGCCGGTGACGTGGTAGATCGCCGCGACCGCGATCAGGAAGACGAACGAGCCGAGCAGGTTGACGACGGCGAAGATGAACGCGGCGCCGTAGTGGCGGGTCTCGCCGCCGTAGGCGCTGAGCACGTAGCCGGAGATCATCGCCAGCTCGAAGAACACGTAGAAGTTGAAGACGTCGCCGGTCAGGAAGAGGCCGGTCAGGCCGGTCGCCATGAACAGCATCAGCGCCGGGAAGCCACGCGTGCGGACGCCGGCGACGACCTCGTGGACGAGCGCGAACAGCACCACCACCAGCGACAGCAGCGCGAAGACGACGCCGAGCGCGTCCGCGCGCAGCACGATCCCGACCCCGGCCGGCCAGCCGCCCGCGACCACCTGCTCGACCTCGTCGCCGTCGACGACGGTGACCGTCAGGACCGCGAGCGAGACGGTAGCCGCCGCCAGCGCCGCCGCGGCCAGCCAGCCGACCCAGCGGCGGCGGCCGTCGAGCAGCGCCAGCGCGGCGGCCGCGACCCAGGTGATCGCCAGCGGCGCGACGATCAGCATCAGATCTCGACCTCCTCGCGCTCGAGTTCGGACTCGCGCCGCGCCTCGGCGTGCGAGAGCTCGTCGAGGTCGACGGTGTCGTGCGAGGTGTAGACGCGGTAGGCGAGGCTAAGCAGCAGCGCCGCGACCGCGAGCCCGATCACGATCGCGGTGACGGTCATCGCCTGGACGAGCGGATCGCTCGGCGTCTCGCCGTCGAGCGGCAGGATCGGGCTGACGCCGCGGCTGAGTCCGCTGGCGATCAGGGTCAGGTTCGCGGCGTTGGCGACCAGCACGATCCCGACGACGATCCGGAAGAGGTCCGGCTTGAGCAGCAGGAAGGCGCCGCTGCCGAACATCACCCCGACGGCGATCGCGAACAGCAGCGTCACCGCGCCACCCCCTCGCCCGCGCGCGCGATCGCCCGCGCGAAGCCGACCACGCAGCCGACGACCAGCACGTAGACCGTGACGTCGAAGGCGACCGCGGTGATCAGCTCGAGGCTCCCGACGTAGATGGCGTCCGAGCCCGGCGGCGGCCAGTGGGTGAGGATCGGCTCGCCGCGCAGCAGCGGCACGAGCGCGACCGCGAGCGCGCCGAGCAGGCCGGCGAACGCGGCCGCCGGCACCAGCCGCAGGCGCAGCAGCCGGTCGCTGCGCTCGCGGCCGAAGGAGACGTACTGCAGCAGCAGGCCGAGCGAGGCGATCACGCCGGCGCTGAAGCCGTCGCCGACGCTCGCGTAGCCGTTGACGAGCACCGCCACCGAGATCACGAGGATCGGCGCGAGCAGCAGCCGCGCGGTCATCTGGGTCAGCACGGTGACCGACGAGTCGCTCACGTCAGCCGCCCCCGGCGCAGCAGCGCGACGACGCCGAGCAGCGCGACCGCGACGACGGTCACCTCGCCGAGCGTGTCGAGCCCGCGGAAGTCGGCGATGATCGCGGTGACGACGTCCTTGGCGTGGGCGTCGTCGGCGAGGCGGATGTGGTCCTCGGCGACGCTCGCCTCCGGCGCCGGCCGCGACAACGCCCCCCAGACCAGGACGAACGCCCCGATGCCCGCGACCGTCGCGATCAGCGGGTCGCGCCAGCGCCGGCTCGGCCGCTCGGCGAGCGTCTGCTCGCGCCGCAGCGCCTCGCGCGGCAGCAGCGCGAAGACGCCGAGGAACAGCAGCGCCAGCACCGTCTCGACGAGCACCGCGACGAGCGCGACGTCGGCGGCGCCCGCGACCGCGTAGACCGCGGCGAGCCCGAAGCCGACCACGGCCAGCGTCAGGACGAGCACGAACTGGTTGCGCGGCCGCGTCGTCGCGACCGCCGCCGCGCCGACGAAGGCGAGCAGCAGCACCAGCACGAGATCGTCGACGGTCACCGTGCCGACCTCGTAGGCGCCCTCGGTCGGGGTGACCGCGAAGCCGAGCGCGACCAGCACGCCGCCCGGCAGCAGCACCGCGGCCACGCGCGTACGCAGGTCGCGGACCTCGATGTCGTGGATGCGGTCCGACAGCCGGTTCAGCGCCCACAGCGAACGGCCGTAGACGCGCTCGGGCCCGAGCCGCTCGCCGAGCGCGGCGAGCGCGGCGGCCGGCGCGCGCCAGAGCGCCGGCGCCGCGACCAGCGCCGCCCCCACCGACCACGCGGCGAGCGCCATCAGGTTCTCGTCGCGCAGGTCGAGGTGGTAGGCGACCGACGCCGTCGCCGGCGCGAGCAGGCTCGACTCCGCCGCGGCGCCGGCCAGCTCGGCGAACGGCGCGGGCCAGACGCCGCCGACCACCAGCACCGCCGCCAGCGCGGCGATCGGGACCACCATCAGGGCCGGCAGGCGGGTCTCGGCGGCGCTGCGCAGCGGCCCGAGGAAGATCCCGACCCAGAAGCGGGCCAGGTAGGCGAACGTCAGCGCCGCCGCCGCGACCGCGCCGAGCGCGGCGGCCCAGCCGTGCTCGAGCGCGGCCTTGAACAGCAGCTCGTCACCGAAGAAGCCGGCGGTCAGCGGCAGCGCGACGATGCTCGCCACCGCGATCCCGCTCGCGACCGCGAGCAGCGGCAGCCGGCGCGCGAGCCCGCCGAGCCGCGACAGCTCGCGCGCGCCGGTCGCCTCGGTGACCGCGCCGGCGGTCAGGAACAGCGCGCTCTTGGCGAGCGCGTGGGCGATCACGTAGAACGACGCCGCGACCGCGCCGGCCGCGCCGCCGAGCCCGTACATCAGCACGACGTAGCCGTACTGGGAGATCGTCGAGTAGGCGAGCAGCTGCTTGAGGTCGTCGCGGGTCAGCGCCAGGACCCCGCCGACGACGATCGAGACCGCGCCGACGACGACGAGCCCGTCGAGCAGCAGGCCGCTGGACGCCACGAACGGGTAGACCCGGCCGATCAGCAGCACCCCGGCCGCGACCATCGCCGCCGAGTGCAGGTAGGCCGACACGGGCGTCGGGGCGGCCATCGCGCGCGGCAGCCAGAAGTGCAGCGGCGCCTGGGCGCTCTTGACCAGCGCCGCGACCGCCATCAGCGCCGCGGCGACGGTCAGCGTCGTCCCGGGCTCGACCCGCTCGAACAGCTCCGGCAGCGCGAAGGTGCCGTACTCCGAGTAGAGCATCAGCGCGCCGATCAGCAGCAGCACCGCGCTGACCCCGGTGACGATCAGCGCCATCAGCGCCGCCCAGCGGGCATCGGCCTCGCGGCGGTCGTAGGCGATCAGGAAGTAGGAGGCGATCGCGGTCAGATCCCAGAAGACGAACAGCAGGATCAGGTCCTGCGCGGTCGCCAGGCCGATCATCGACGCCATGAACAGCACCAGCAGCCCGTAGAACGGCAGCCCGGCCCGGGCGGGCCGGGCCTGGTGGGCGAGATGCCGCGGCAGGTAGGCCGCCGAGTACGCCAGCACCGCGAGGCCGACCCCGGCCGCGAGCAGCGAGTAGAGCGCCCCCAGGCCGTCGAGCGTCAGCGCGAGGCGCAGGTCGAGCGCCGGCGCCCACGGCACGTCGATCGACCCTCCGCCCGTCGACCACAGCGCCGCGACCGCCGCCAGGGCGGCGGCAGCGGCCACGACCGCGGCGATCGAGGCCGCCGTCGTGGCCCCGTGGCTGTCACCGCGGGCCTCGACGCCAATGACCCTATCGGCCGGCTGTTGCGGTGACCCGACGCGGATCGGCGTCGCGTCCCGGCTGGCCGGCCGGCCAGCGGAGCCGCCCGCGGCGGCGGTTGACTACCCTCGGACGGGGATGGCGTCGCGCACCGACAGCTTCGTCCACGGCGGCCACCGGCTCGTCTACGACGAGTACGGCGCCGGGCCGCGGGCGGTCCTGCTGATGCCCGGCCTGCTCTTCAGCCGCAAGATGCACCGGCCGCTCGCGACCGCGCTCGCGGAGCGCGGCCACCGCGTGATCTGCCTCGACCTGCTCGGCCACGGCGACTCCGACCGCCCGAAGGAGATGTGGGAGTACTCGATGCCGGCCTTCGGGGCGGAGGCGATCGCGCTGCTCGACCACCTCGAGATCGAGCGCGCGGTCCTCGGCGGGCCGTCGCTCGGCGCGAACAGCGCGCTCGAGGCGGCCGCGCTCGACCAGAGCCGCGTCCAGGGGCTGCTGATCGCGATGCCGGTGCTCGACAACGCGCTGCTCGGCTGCGCGATCGGCTTCACGCCGCTGCTGGTGTCGCTGACCTTCGGCGCCCCGGTCACCCGGCCGCTGAGCCGCGCCGCTCGCCTGGTGCCGCGCTGGGGCCCGCTGCTCGGCACGATGGCGCTCGACTGGGTCAGCCAGGACCCCAAGCCGTCCGCGTCGCTGTTGCAGGGCCTGTTCTTCGGCCGCGTCGCCCCGCCGACCGAGATCCGCCGCACGCTCGAGGCCGAGACGCTGGTGATCGGCCACCCGCGCGACCCGATCCACCCCTTCTCCGACGCGGACATGCTCGTCCACGAGCTGCCCAACGCCCACCTGATCGAGGCCGACTCGATCGTCGAGATGTGGACGAGGCCCGACCGTTTGACCGCCGAGATCGAGCGGTTCGTCGACCGCTGCTGGCGCCGCCGGAGGGGAAGGGTGGCGCCGGCGGCCGCCGCCCACTAGTCTTCGATCGCGGGATGGCCAGCCGGAGGGAGCAGAAGGAGAAGCTGCGCGCCGAGCGCGAGGCTCGCGAAGCCGCCGCGAAGGCGGGCCAGCGCCGCAAGCAGATGGTCGGCTACGGCGTCGGCGGCGGGATCGCGCTCGTCGCGGTGATCGTCGCGGTCGTGCTGCTCGCCGGCGGGGGGTCCAGCGGCGACGCCGCCAGCGGGGACGTCCTGCCCGACGGTGGCAGCTACGCCACGCCCGAGGACGGGGTCCCGGTCGCCGAGGCCGCGAAGGCCGCGGGCTGTGAGCTCACGAGCTTCCGCGCCAAGACGCGCGAGCACGTCGCCGACATCGACCAGGTCATCGAGTACGAGTCCAACCCGCCGACGTCCGGCAGCCACTACCAGGTGCCCGCCGAGGACGGCGCCTACGAGGAGGCGCCGAAGACGATCCAGCTCGTCCACACCCTCGAGCACGGCCGGATCATCGTCTGGTTCAAGAAGGACCTCCCGGCCGACCAGCGCGCCGCGCTCAAGAAGTACTACGACGACGACAGCTACCAGCTGGTCCTCACGCCGGACACCACCGGCATGAAGACCCCGATCGCCGTCACCGCCTGGAACCGCGACCCGGTCCCCAACGGCACCGGCCGCCTGATGACCTGCCCCCAGGTCGACGACGCCACCTTCACCGCGATCGAGTCCTTCAAGGACGAGCACCGCTCCCGCGGCCCCGAGCCGGTTCCGTAACCGACGGCCGCGCTCCCCGCGGGTCCTGTCTCCGGTGGCGGCCAGCGTCGTCGGTTCTTCTGCGTGTGCAGCCCAGGTTGCAGGGGCGCAACCTGGGTGCGGGGATCGTGTTCGATTGAGGGATGGGACGCTTGCTGGCCCTCGTGGCGCTGGCGGCCGTGGCGGCGCTGGGGGCGATCGCCGCGCCGGCGCTGTCGACCAACCCCTACCGGGCCGAACCGGTCGAGTTCTCGACCGCGGGCCCCGACGCGCTCGGCGACCCCGACCCCGGTGAGGGGATCGTCTCCGAGCCGCTGCGCGCGCCGAAGCGGTTCAACCTCGTCGGGATGAGCTGGGACCACGCCACCGCGCCGCTCGAGGAGGGCCACCACGACGGCGACGGCCACGACCACGGCGACGAGCCGTCGCTGGCGATGCGCACCCGTCTCGACGACGGCGAGTGGACCGCCTGGGCCGCCGTCGCCGCCCACCCGGAGGACGGGCCCGACCCCGGGCTCGACGGCGGGCCGGCCGGCGGCATGTCCAACCCCGTCTGGGCCGGCGAGGCCGACTGGGTCCAGTACCGCTCTTCGCGACCGCTGGAGGGCGTGCGGCTGCACTTCGTCAACACCGACGGGACGGCCAGCGCGACCGACCGGCTCGAGACGGCGCTGCGCCGGGCGGCCGGCGGGGCCGTCGCGACCGTCGCGGGGGTGCTCGCCCCCGACGCCGCCGGCGCCGACGGGGAGCAGCCCGACATCGTCTCGCGCGCCGCCTGGGGCGCGAAGGACTGCCAGCCGCGCAGCCGCGCGATCTACGGCGAGGTCCGCGCCGCCTACATCCACCACACCGTCAACCTCAACGACTACAGCCGCTCCGAGGCGCCCCAGGTCGTGCTCGGCATGTGCCGCTACCACCGCAACGTCAACGGCTGGAACGACATCGGCTACAACTTCCTCGTCGACCGCTTCGGCACGATCTACGAGGGTCGCGCCGGCGGGATCGCCGCCGCCGTGATCGGCGCCCAGGCCGAGGGCTTCAACTCCTACTCGACCGGGATCGCGAACATCGGCACCTTCTCGACCGTGCCCCAGAGCGAGGCGGCGATCGATGCGATGGCCCGGCTGATCCGCTGGAAGCTGCCGCTGCACGGCTACCCGACGACGGGCACCGCCGTGATGACGAGCGCCGGCGGCCCGACCAACCGCTTCCCGTCCGGAGCCCGCGTGCGCGTCAAGCGGGTGCTCGGCCACCGCGACACCAACGCCACCGAGTGCCCCGGCGGCGCCCTCTACGCCCAGCTCGACGACATCCGCGACCGCGTCGCGGGCGTCACGCCGACCGGGACCGCGACCCAGGTCGCCGCCGCGCTCGACGCGCCGAAGTCGGCGATCGACTACGGCGAGGAGGCACACGTCGCCGGTGCGCTGACCACCCGCGAGGGCGCCCCCGTCGCCGGCCAGGAGGTCACCGTCCAGGCGCTCGTCGACGGCACCTGGAAGACGTCGTCGACGCCGGTCACCGCCGCCGACGGCTCCTACTCCGCGCCGATCAAGCCGCGCCTGACCCGCGAGCTGCGCGTCCGCTTCGCCGGCGCCGGCGAGCTGCGCGCCGCCGTCTCGCCGACTTTGACGCTCGCCGTCCGCACCGCCGTCAGGGTCCGGCCCCCGACCCGCCGCGTGCGGCCCGGCGAGCGCGTGAACCTGCGCGGCCGGGTGGTGCCGCGCGTCGGCCGCGTGCTGCAGATGCTGCGCGTCCAGCACGGCGAGCGGTTCCGGCTCGCGGGGCGCAAGTGGGTGAAGGTCGGCCGGCGCGGCTTCTTCCGCTCCTGGTTCGCGCCCGCCGATAAGGGGATCTACCGTGTCTACTACGTCGCCCGGCCGACGAAGGTCCGCGCCCGCGGCGCCTCCGAGCGGTTCGACGTCGGCTCCGGGATGCGCCCGCCCGCGCCCGCCGACCGCGGCGGCGCTGTCGCCGGCGGTGGCGGCGCGCGTGCCGCCTCCCGCTAGCTGACCCCGCGCCGCGGCCCGTTCTCGCCACCCCGGAAGCGGGGTGAGAGCTTCGGCCGAATACTGGCCGAAACTCTCACCGGGCCGCCGGACTGGCCGAAACTCTCACTCGGGCGGCTTCTCGCCCCAGCCCTGCTCGAGGTCTGAGCTGTAGAGGCCGTCGCCGCTGAGGAGCATCCGGGCGGTGCGGGCGAGGATGCGCAGGTCGAGCGCCGGCGAACGGTTGTCGACGTACCAGACGTCGAGCTCGATCCGCTCCGGCCACGACAGCGACGTGCGGCCGTTGACCTGGGCCCAGCCGGTGATCCCCGGCTTGACCTCGAGCCGTCGCCGCTGGTGGGCGGTGTAGCGGTCGACCTGCTCCTGGACGGTCGGTCGCGGGCCGACGACCGCCAGCTCGCCGCGCAGCACGTTGAGCAGGTTCGGCAGCTCGTCGAGCGAGAAGCGGCGCAGGACCCAGCCGACGCGGGTGATGCGCGCGTCGCGCGCCTCGATGTAGAGGCCGGCGCCGGTCGACTCGGCGCCGACGACCATCGTGCGCAGCTTGTAGAGCTCGAACGGCGCGCCGTCGCGGCCGACGCGCCGCTGGCGGTAGAGCACCGGCCCGCGCGAGTCGAGCTTGATCGCGACCGCGCAGACGGCGAGCAGCGGGGCGGTAAGCACCAGCGCCGCGCCCGCGACGAGCAGGTCCGCGAGGCGGTTCACAGGCCCCGCCCTCGGCTACGGTGGTGCGCGCTCACGGTGCGCATTCTCTACCTACACCAGTTCTTCATGACCCGCGAGGGCACGGGCGGCACCCGCTCCTACGAGTTCGCGCGGCGCTGGGTGGAGGCCGGGCACGAGGTGACGATGGTCACGGCGGCGGGCGAATCGCGGCCGCATGGCGGCCGGAGGCGGCCCGGGCTGACGGCCGAGCGGACCGTCGACGGGATCCGCGTCCTCGCGGTGCGCGGCGGCTACTCCGACTACGTGCGCGCGACCAGCGTCGGCTACGGCCGCCGGCTGGCCGGCTTCGGCCGCTTCGCCGCCGCCGCGACCGCCGCCGCGCTGCGCGGGCCGCGGCCCGACGTCGTCTTCGCGACCTCGCCGCCGCTGACGATGGCGCTGCCTGCGATCGCGGCCGCGCGCCGCTGGCGGGCGCCGCTGGTCTTCGAGGTGCGCGACCTCTGGCCGGAGGCGCCGATCCAGATGGGGGCGCTGCGCTCGCCCGCCGCCCAGCGCGCGGCACGGGCGCTCGAGCGGACGGTCTACCGCGCCGCGCGCGAGATCGTCGCGCTGTCGCCGGGGATGCGCGCCGGGATCGCCGCGGCCGGCGTGCCGGAGGAGCAAATCGCGCTGATCCCCAACGCGTCCGACCTCGACCTCTTCTCGCCCGACCTCGACCCCGGCGGCCTGCGCGCCGAGCTCGGGCTCGCCGACGGCGACTTCGTCTGCTCCTACTTCGGCACGATGGGCGAGGCCAACGACCTCGGCCAGGTGGTCGAGGCCGCGGCGCTGCTCGACCGCGACGGCACCGCGGGCGCCGAGCGGCGGATCGTCTTCGTGCTGCAGGGCGACGGCAAGCGGCGGCCGGGCATCGCCGCGGAGGTCGAGCGGCGCGGCCTGGGCAACGTGCTGCTGCCCCCGGCCGGCGACAAGCGCTCGGCCGCGCGGCTGGCCGCCGCGTCCGACGCCTGCATGACGATGTTCAAGGACGTGCCGATCCTCGCGACCAACTCGCCGAACAAGCTCTTCGACACCTTCGCCGCCGGCCGGCCGGCGATCGTCAACACCGGCGGCTGGATGCGCGAGCTCGTCGAGGACCACGACGCCGGGACATACGTCCGCCCCGGCGACGGCGCCGACCTCGCCGCCCGGCTGCGCGAGCTGGCCGCCGACCCCGAGCGCGTCCGCCGCCTCGGCGCCAACGCACGCGCGCTGGCCGAGCGCGAGTTCGACCGCGACCTGCTCGCCGGCCGGCTGCGCGAGCTGCTCGAGCGGGTGGCCGGGGAGGTCCGTTGACGGCTCCCCAGACCGTCGCCGACCCCGAGACCGCCGCCGCGGACCGGGCCGACGCGGTCGACGTCTCCTACTGCGTGGTCAACACCAACGGGCGCGAGTACCTGCTCGCCTGCCTCGCCGCGATCGACGCCACCCATCCGGCTGGCCTCACGCGCGAGGTGCTCGTGCTCGACAACTGCTCCGACGACGGCTCGGTCGCCGCCGTCGAGGCCAGCGGCCACGACGTGCGGGTGATCGCGCTCGACCGCCGCACCGGCAAGGCGGAGAACGACTCGACGCTGCTGCGCCGCGCGCGCGGGCGCCACTGCCTGCTGCTCAACGAGGACTCCGAGCTGTTCCCGGGCGCGACCGCCGCGCTCTACGAGGCGCTCGAGGCCGACCCGGCGGCCGCCGCCGCCGGTGCCCAGCTGCTCTCCAGCGAGGGCGAGCGCAAGGCGTGCGCCTGGCGGCTGCCGGGCCTCGTCGCGGCGGTCGCGGGGGTGCTGTTCCTGCACCGGCTGGTGACCGTGCAGAGCCGCGGCGAGCGTGTGCGGCGCGTCGGCTGGACGCAGTCGAGCGCGATGCTCGTGCGGCGCGCGGCGGCGGCCGAGATCGGCTACCTCGACCCCGACTTCTTCGTCTACTCCGACGAGACCGACTTCTGCAAGCGGCTGCGCGACGCGGACTGGGAGATCCTCTACGTGCCCGCCGCCGAAGCGATCCACCACGACCAGCTCACGACCGACCTCCTGCGCGCGCGGCGGCGGATCGTCGAGTTCCACCGCAACCGCGACCTCTACATGCGCAAGCACCACAGCACGGTCAAGCGGCTCGCCTGCCGGGCGCTCGGGGTCCTCTTCTACCTCCAGCGGGCGCTCGCCGCCGCCGTGCTTCCCGGCCACGACCCGCGCCGCTACCTGCTCCACGCCCGCCAGGAGCTGCGCCCCGGCCGCGGCGAGGGGATCCGCGAGGCCGCCGAGGACTACAACCGCCGGGCGCGAATCGCACCCTGACGCCGCCCGCAGGGGCCGGCTCTTCTACGCTGCCTCCTGCGCTCGCGCCAGGCGGCGCCCCAAAACGCCGTGGACAACCCGACCCTCGCCCACATCGCCTGCGTAGTGGCGGCCGCCGGTGTCGTCGCGCTGCTCGCCGGCCGCGGGCGGGCGGCGGTCGTCGGCGGCCTGGCGGCGATCGGGCTCGCCGGGGCGGGGCTGATCGGCTCGGCGTCGGGAATCGGCCGCCTCGACGCGCTGACGTCGGCCTCCGGCGCGGTCGCCGCTCTGCTCGGCCTGGCGGCGCTCGTGGCGGCGGCCTGGGTGCTGGTGGCGCGGCCCGGCTGGCTGGCGCTGGCGATCGTCTTCGCCGCCCCGCTGCGGCCGCCGGTCGCGCTCGGGGACGGCGGCGCCTTCCCGATCCAGCTCGCCGAGGACGGTCAGCTCGGCCGGCTGCTGCTGCTCTACTTCGTCCTCGCCGCGGCCGCGCTCGCGCTCGCCTGGCGGGCGCTGAGCGCGCGCGAGCAGGGGACGCTGCCGCTGCGCGCGCTCCCCCGCCCGCTCGGCCCGCCGGCGGCGGCGCTGCTCGGCTTCGCCTGCCTGTCGCTGCTGTGGGCCGACCATCCGCGCGACGGCGTCGAGCTGCTGATCTTCTTCCTGTTGCCGTTCGCGGTCCTGCTCGGCACGCTCGGGCGCTCCCCGTTCCCGGAGTGGCTGCCGCGCGCGCTGGCGGTCCTCGCGATCGCGATGGCGTCGCTGTTCGCGGCGATCGGGCTGTTCCAGGCGGCGACGCGCGAGCTGTTCTTCTTCGCGCCCAACCTGGCGCTGTCGAACGCCAACTCGGGCTTCTTCCGCGTGACGTCGCTGTTCGGCGACCCGAGCCTCTACGGCCGCCACGTCGTCGTCGGGCTCGGGGTGGTGCTGGCGCTGATGGCGCTGCGACGGATCGACGTACGGCTCGGCGCGGCGCTGGTGGCGCTGCTGTGGGCGGGGCTGTTCGTCTCCTACTCGCAGTCGAGCATGGTCGCGCTGCTGGTCGTCACGCTGGTGATCGCCGCGCTGACCGGCACGCGGCGGGTGCGTCTGTCGGTGGTGGGAGCCTTCGCGCTGGTGGCGGTGCTCGCCGTCGGCTATCTCGTCTCGATCCCGATCCGGGGCGACTCGCTGCGCAACGAGACCGCCGACCGCTCCGAGCGGGTGGCCGACACCGTGCGGGCGATCGAGCACGCCCCGATCGTCGGGGTCGGCGTCGGCGGCCAGCCGGAGGCGAGCCGCCAGCTCGCCGGCAGCGACCGGCCGACGCCGAACTTCGTCTCGCACACCGCGCCGCTGACGGTCTTCGCCGAGCTGGGCGTGGTCGGGCTGGCGCTGCTCGCGTGGCTGGTCGTCGGGGCGGTGCGGATGCTCGCCGGCGTGCGCGCGCTCGACCCGGCCGTCGGGCTGGTGCTGCTCGCAGTGCTGCTGGCGGTCTTCGTCCAGTCGCTCTTCTATCCCGGCCTGCTCGAGGACCCGATCACCTGGGTGGCGCTCGGCATCGGCGCCGGCTTCATGACGTGGCCGCGGCGCGACGACGGCACCGGGCGCGGCGAGCTGGTCTACGACGGGCCGGGCGACCCGGCCGAGGCGACGGCGTGAGCGGCGCGCCCGCGCCGGAGCGGCGTGTGGAGGATCGTCGGGGGCAGACCCCCAACGATCCTCCCAACGGGAGCGGGCGGCTGTCGGCCGCGGGGGTCTGGGCGCTGCTCGGCGTGCTCTTGGGCCTGGTGGCCATCAACCTGCCCGAGCTCGGCTCGGACCCGTGGCCGTTCCGGCCGCCGTCGGTCGACCCGACCGGCATCCTGGCGCCGCTGGTGCGGGCGGCCGGCGAGGAGTGGGACGTCGGCATCGCGCGCGCGGCGTGCTTCCTGGCGGGGCTCGTGGTCGCGCTGATCGGCGCCTGGATGCTGCGCCGGCCGCGGCGCGACTGGCCGGCGTGGGCGGGCGTCGGGCTCGCGGTCGCGGTCGCGCTCTGCCTGCTGCTGCCCGCGACGCTGCTGCAGGTCGGGCTGCGCGAGGCGACCGCGCCATGGTTCTTCACCAACGACTCGACCTTCCAGATCGACCTCGCGGGCGAGCTGGTGCTCGACGGCGACAGCCCCTACGGCCACGACTTCCGCCGCTCCGGCATGGAGCGCTTCTACAGCTTCGACGGGACCGCCTCGGAGGAGATCCGCCGCACCGAGGTGCCGCTGCTGCATTACGCCTACTTCCCCGGCACGGCGCTCAGCGCTGCGGCCTGGCAGGCGGCGATCCCCGCCCCGTTCGACGACTACCGGCTGTTCGTCGTGCTGATGACGCTCGCCGGCCTGTTCGCGGTGCTCGCCTTCCGCGGGCCGCTGGAGTGGCGGCTGGCGCTCGGCGCGCTGATCGTCGCCAACCCGATCGCGGTCCGCTCGGCGTGGTTCGGCCAGAACGACGCGCCGGCGTTGACGCTGACCCTGCTCGCCTTCGCCCTCGCTACCCGCGGACGCTTCCGCTGGGCGGCGGCCACCCTGGCGCTGGCGGTGCTGTTCAAGCAGTTCGCGGTCGTCGCGATCCCGTTCCTGGCGTTGATGGCGCTCCGACAGGGGGCGGGCGTGCGCGACTACGCGGCGAGCGCGAGCGGAGCGGAGCCGTCGGCCGCGGGGCCTGGCGGCGACGAGCCGGCCGGCGACCGGCCGGCGCTGACGCGCGAGCTGCGGACGCTGCTGGCCGGCGGCGTCGGGGGCGAGCTGCTGCGCTGCGGCGCGATCTTCGCGGCGGTGTTCGTCGCCGGCTGCCTGCCGTTCGTGCTCGCCGACCCGGGCGCGTTCTGGGCCGACACGGTCGAGTTCGGCGCCGGCACCTACAAGATCGTCGGCTACGGCCTATCGGCGATCCTCGTGCGCGCCGGAGTGCTCGCCGAGCGCGACGGCGAGTATCCGTTCGCGCTGATCGCGCTCCTCACCTGGCTGCCGCTGACCGCCTACCTGCTGTGGGCCGTCGCGCGCGCCCGCGCGCTGTGGCCGGCGGCGGCGGGCTTCGCGATCTCGATCCTGGTGCTGCTGTTCATCGGCCGGACCTTCAACAACTACTACCTCGTCTGGCCGCTCACCGCCGCCGTCGCGGCGGCCGCGATCGCGCTCTGGGAGGGAGCGCGCGAACAAGGGGGGGCAGGTCGGGCGCCGACTGTCCCTCCAGGGACATGACCTTCGATGCCGCCACGCACGCACCCCCACCCTTTGTAATACCTCTGTCGCCCCGCCGTGATACGGTCGGGGCCATGCGCAGCCTCCGTCTCGACCCCGATCTCGACAAGCGCGTCCAGCGGGCCGCCGAGCGCGAGGGCGTCTCGGTCTCGGAGTTCCTGCGCCGGGCCGCGGAGGAGCGGGCCGACCGGACGCTCGAGCGCAAGCCGTCGGAGATCCTGTCGTTCTTCGTCGGGGCTCAAACCGGGGACACGACCGTCGTCGCGGCCCGCGGCAAGGAGCTCTGGGGCCGCTACGTGGAGGAGAAGCACTCTCCTGCGCGCCGCCGGCCACTGCGATGACGCTCGTCGATGCCGGGCCGCTCGTGGCGCTCAACTATGCGCGCGACGTCCACCACGAGGTCGCGGTGGCGACGCTCGACACGCTGGCGCTGCCGCTGCTGACCACCTGGCCGGTCCTCGCCGAGGCGATGCACCTCGTCGGCCGCGTCGACGGCTGGGCGAGCCAGCGGCGACTCTGGCGCCTCGTCGAGGAGGGCCACCTCGAGACGGCGGCGCCGTCGCCGGCGGCCGTCGAGCGGATGCCGAAGCTGATGGGCAAGTACGCCGACCGGCCGATGGATCTCGGCGACGCGAGCCTCGTCGCCTTGGCCGAGGAGCGCGACGAGCGGCGCATCTTCACCTTCGACGCGGACTTCCTCGTCTACCGCCTCGGCGGGCGACGGGCGTTCGAGGTCGTGCCGGACTGAGCGCTCGGTCTAGCGGTCGCCGTCGGGCACGGTGACCTGGTCCTGCTCCTGCTGGAAGCTGCGCTTGGCGGCGGCGCCCTTGGCCTTGGCCTTCGCCTTCGCTCCCTTCGCCTTCGCACCCGCCGCCCCGGCGGCCGCGGCGCCGCGCTTGCGCTTGACCGGCTTGAGGCCGAAGACCATGCTGCGGCCGGTGAGGTAGACGCGCTTCTGGTCGGCGACGATCGGCGAGGAGTACTTGCCGGCGTTGTTGCGCCAGACCTTGCGGCCGGTGCGGGCGTTGAAGGCGGTGGTCGAGTCGACGCCGTTCTTGACGTAGCGCTGGGCCGCGGAGCCGCAGGTCGCACACGTCGCCACGTAGACGAGCCCGCCCATCACGACCGGCGGAGCGTGGACGGAGCTGGGCATCTCCTTCTGCCAGACGGTGTCGCCGGTGGCGGCGTCGAGCGCGTAGAACTGGCCGTCGTAGCTGCCGACGTAGACCTTGCGGTCGAACAGCGCCGCCGCCGAGTAGACGTAGGTGCCGAGCGGCCGCGCCCAGAGCAGGTTGCCGGTCTTCGCCCCATAGGCGTACATCGTGCCGTCGGTCGAGCCGATGAAGACGCGGCCGTAGGCCACGGCGGGGGTCGCGTAGTAGAACTCGGTCGCGTCGGAGGCCGACCAGAGCCGGCGGCCGGTGCGGGCGTCGAGGGCGTGCAGGGTGCCGGTGTAGTCGGCGACGAACAGGCGGCCGTTGGAGTAGGCGGGCGAGGCGTTGACCTTGCTGCCGATCGACGAGCTCCAGATCTTGCGGCCGTTGCGGGCGTTGATCGCGTAGACGTTGCCGTCCCAGGAGCCGATGAACAGCCGCTTGCCGCGCAGCAGCGGCGAGCTCTCGATCGGCATCGAGTTAAAGCGCCAGCGCTCCTTGCCGGTGCGGGCGTCCATCGCGAGCAGGAAGCCGTCGGGGCTGGCGGCGTCCTGCGGGCAGGGGTTGGAGAGGTCGCCGACCGGATGCATGTAGGACTGGTAGACGAGCCCGTTGCGGCCGACGGTCGGCGAAGAGGCGGCGCAGCGGTCGAAGTCCTTCGTCTTGAAGGCGGGCTTGCCGGTCCGGCCGTCGAGCGCGAAGAACCGGCCCTTCTGCTGGGCGATGTAGACGTTGCCGTAGCCGACCGACGGCGGGAACTCGACCGTGTCGCCGGCGTCGAGGCGCCAGAGCGTGCGGTAGGGCGGGCGGTGCGGGTAGGGCGAGGCCTTGGTCCGCTCGGGGTCGTAGCCGAACATCGGCCACGGCACCTTGATGACCTTCTCCTTCGGCGCGGGCGGCGGCTCGGGCGCCTCCTCGGGCTCGAACTCGACCGTCGCGGAGCCGCGCTTCTCCGGCGGGTCCTCGTCGGAGACGTACATGTAGGCGCCGGCGGCCGCCACGAGCAGCAGGACGAGGGCGCCGGCGATCAGGAGGATGCGCCTCATCGCCTCGCAGGATTGCAGAGACGCCCCGGCGCGCGTCGCGGCGGCCGGGCGCGGCGCTCAGCGCCCGCCGAGCAGCTGCCAGATGCGGCGGGTGACGCGCGGCACCTCGACGTCGAGCGCGCTCTCGGCAAGCAGGTCGGTCCACTGCGGGGAGCCGACGCGGATCACCGTCCCGTCGCCGAGCGCGTAGCCGACGAACGCCGGCTCGCCGGCCTCGCGGCCGGCCGCGGAGAGCAGCTCCGCCCCGTCGGGCAGCGCCACCGAACGCTCGATCCGGGAGAACGAGCCGAACAGCGCGTCGACGGCGGTAAACAGGTCGAGCTCGTCGCGCTCGACGGCGAGCGGGGCGGGCGGGTCGACGCGCTCGGGCCGGGTCCGCTCGCCGAAGAGGTCGTCGGGACGGGGCGGGCTGGGGTCGCGCAGCCGGTCGCCGTCGAGCGCGACCGACCGGCGCAGCGACTCGCCGCCGAACACCGCCACCGGCTTGCCCTGCTCGGCGACCTCGGCGAGCAGCCGGTCGCGCAGGCCGCGGGTGAGCCAGATCGCGCTGCCGCCGATCGCGACGCCGGGCGCGTTGCCGAGCGCCGGGCCCTCGCCGCGGGCGAGCGCGAGGTCGGTGGTGAGGTCGTAGGCCTGGCGGGCGCGGTCGAGGAAGTCGAGCAGCGGCGCGCTCTCGCGGGTGAGCCGGGCCGGGAGGCGGCCGCCGGCGTAGGGCCGGTCGGCGGGGATGGCGTCGCCAGCGGCGAGCGTGTCGGCGAAGCCGTCGAGGTCGGAGTCGAAGCGGTTGAGGCCCTGCCAGGTGATCGCCGGCAGCACGAGCAGCGGCCGCGGACGATCGGCCGGCACCCCGCGCGGCGGCAGGCCGGCGACGACGAGCGGCCAGCGGGCGGTCAGCTCGGCCGGCTGGCCGGGCGGCTGGGGGATCGTCGCCGGGTCGCGTTCGCCGCCGGGCGCGAGCGCGGAGCCGGTGGTGACCGGGCGGGTTCGCGGCGCCGGGCGGTCGGATCGCTTGCGGCCGCGCCGGCCGGCGCGGCGGGCCTTGCCGTCCGCGGCGCCGGGGACGGCGGTCGACACGGTCACCGAGACGACGTAGACCCCGGTGCGGGCGTCGTCGGGCATCCGGATCCGCAGCCGGTCGCCGTTGCCGCTGCCCTGCTTGATCGCCGCGCCGGAGCCGAGCCGGGTGAGCCGCCAGCGGTGGCGGCGGGCGGCCGGGCCGATGTCGAGCTTTGCCACCGAGCCGGCGGTGACGACGCCGCCGGGGCCCTCGAGCGTCAGCCGCCGGACGGCGACCCCGGTGCCGGGGCGTGCCCTGCGCGGGGTGACCTCAGCCGGGGAGAGGCCGACGTTGCCGGCACGGTCGCGGACGCGGACCTGGAGCGCGTAGTCGCCGTCGGGTGCGTAGCTGCCGTCGCCGACGGTGCCGTTCCAGACGCCGCGGCGGCGGTTGTCGCCGCGGAAGCGGCGGACGACGTAGGGGTCGCCGTCGTCGGTGCGCCAGACGCGGAACTCAGGGCCGCGCGTCTTGGGCCCGCGGTAGCGGACGGTGACCGCGACCGGCTCGCCGGAGGACGGGTCGACGACGCCGGGGGTCGTCGCGCGCAACGCGACCTTCGGCGGCTCGGTCTCGACGTGGATCTCCTTGTAGGACTGGGCGCGGCGGCCCTCCTTCCGGCGGTCGACGACCATCCGGTAGGTGCCGTCCGGGACGATGTTGCCGTCGTCGTCGCGGCCGGCCCAGCGGAAGCGGTGCTTGGCGTCGCCGGCGAGCTGACGGTCGCTGAAGAGCTGGCGGACGACGTTGCCGTCCTCGTCGACGATCGAGAACGAGACCTCGGCCGGCTCGGTGAGGTCGAAGCCGATCTCGGTGCTGTCGCGCGCCCCGTCGCCGTTGGGCGAGAAGTAGATCGGCTTGACCGCGAAGCGCAGCACGACCGGCAGCTCGGTCTTGAGCACCTGGGTGACCGCGAACGCGCCGACCGTGGCGAGCACGATCAGGGCGAAGACGGCGCGGACCAGGCGGCTCGACTGCACGCCGCCGAACGCTATTCGAGCGCGCTCCGCGCCGCGCGACCATGCAGGCCCCGGCCCGTCAGCGCAGCGAGCCGGCGGGCGCGACCCACTCGCTGGCGAACTCCAGCGAGGTGTGCTCCCGGATCCCGTCGTAGTCCCGGTCGTAGTGCAGCACGCCGTGACCTGAGTGGTGCGCGCAGGCCGCGATCAGCAGGTCGGCCGGCGCCGCCATCCGATGCTGCCCGCGAGCGGCGAGCTCCGACTGGGCTAGGAGCGCGATGCGCTCCACGTCGGGACCGATCTCCACGCGGGGCAGCAGCGCCAAGTCGGTGACGAGGGCCTTGAGCTCGCCCGCCGAGCGCGCCGAGTAGCCGGCCTCCAGCAGGAACGGGATGCATGCCGCGAGCTCGCCGCGCCGCATCCGGTCCATGAGTATCTCGCGGGCGCCCGGCCTGTCCCGCCGGGACCAGGCGGAGTTGTCGAGGAGCAACATTGCTACAGGTCCTCGTCGCGGATCAGCCCGCGGCGCTTGACCTCGTCGGCCGCGGCTGCATCTGGCTGGTAGCGCCCCGAGCCGATCTCCTCCACGAGCCTCGCTCGGGCCTCGCGCGCCTGCGGGCTATCGCCTCGCAAGGCGCGGAGCTTCTCGCGCGCGCCGAGGCCGACGAGCTCGCCGAAGTCGATCCGCTCGCGTCCGAGAGCCGAGCGGAGCTCGTCGAGCGCCTCGCGCAGCGCTGGCGTCTCGGTGATCGTGTGGCGGGGATGGGAGGTCGGCACGGGAGCGAGGGTAGCACCGTGCTGTACCAGCATATGTTCTACGTGGAAGGGCATCGCCACCGACCGTACGGAGCGACTCGACGCAGGACAACACGCGCGAGTGCCAGCAGAGCTACGACCAGCGCCACGAACCGCAACAATGCCGCGATGCGAGTGCGACTGGTCGATCCGCCGGCGTACACGCCGCCGTACGACCATGCGCTGGCGGCGGCGCTCGCGCGGGCGGGCGCGCAGGTGGAGCTCTCGACCAGCCGGCCGACCTACGACGCTCCGGTCGGCGACGGGTTCTCGATCCGCGAGGACTTCTACCGCCGGACGATGGCACGCGAGCGGTCGACGAAGGCGCGGCGGGCGCTGAAGCTCGCCGAGCACATCCCCGACATGGTCCGCCACCGCCTGCGCGGCGGTCGCGGGACCGACATCGTCCACTACCAGTGGCTGACGCTCGAGGCGCTCGACGCGGCCCTGCTGGCTCGCGGCGTGCCGCGCGTGTTCACCTCCCACAACGTGCTGCGCCGCGGCGGCGGGCGGTTGCGCGAGGAGGCCGCGCGGCGGGCCGCGGCGGCGGTCGACGCGATCGTGGTGCACACGCGCGTCGGCGCCCACGCGCTCTCGTCGCGCTACGGGGTCGACCCGGCGCGGATCCGGGTGATCCCCCACGGCGCGTTCGACTACCTCGCCGGCCAGCCCGACGAGGCCCCGCTGCCGCCGGAGCTGGCGGCGGTCGAGCGGCCGGTGATCCTCTGCTTCGGCGTGCTGCGGCCCTACAAGGGCGTCGACGTGCTGATCGACGCGTTCGCGGGCCTGGCGGGCGCGGAGCTGTGGGTGGTCGGCCGGCCGTGGATGGACGTCGAGCCGCTGCGCGCGGCCGCGGCGCGGGCGCGCGGGACGGTCCGCTTCGTCGACCGGTTCGTCGCCGAGTCGGAGCTGCCGGCCTACTTCCGCCGCGCGGACGTGGTCGCGCTGCCCTACCGCGACATCGACCAGTCGGGCGTCCTCTACACGGCGCTGGCGTTCGGCAAGGCGATCGTCGCCTCCTCGATCGGCGGGTTCACCGAGGTCGCCGAGGACCACGGCGCGCTCGTCCCCGTCCCGCCCGGCGACCCGGCCGCACTGCGCAACGCGCTCGCGGCGCTGATCGACGACGACGGCGCCCGCGCCGCCCAGGAGCGCCGCGCCGCCGCGGCCGCCGCGGGCCCCTACTCGTGGGACGAGGCGGCCCGGCTGACGCTCGAGCTGTACGAGTCGCTGACCTGAGCACCCCCTCGACAAGGCCATTTATGGCCTATAGCCTTGGCAGGGTGGCGATTCCAGTCGGCCAGATGGTGCGCGAGGCCCGCCAGCGGCACGGGCTGACCCAGCAGCGACTCGCCCGCCGTTGCGCGACCAGCCAGCGGCACATCGGCCGTATCGAGCGGGGCGAGGTGTCGCCCAGCGTGGAGACGCTGGAGCGCCTGCTGCGCGCGATGGGCGAGCGTCTCGTGGTCGAGGTCGAGCCGGGGCCGCGCGGGAACCAGTCGACGGCCGAGCTGCGCGCGGCCCGCGCGACGACGACCCCCGGCGAGCGAATCGTGGAGACAGCCGCCCTCTCCGAGTTCCTGACCGGAATCCACCGCCGGCCGGGCGCCCGGTGACGCGGGGCCCCGGACAGCCGCGGCGCATGCCTGCGCTCCGGGCGCCGGACCTCTTGGAGACCCTGCACCGGCACGGCGTCGAGTTCGTCGTGATCGGAGGGTTCTCGCTCGCGGCGCACGCGGCGGCGAGGGCGACGAAGGACCTGGACATCGTCCCGGAGCCAAGCCGCGACAATCTCGAGCGGCTGCTCGGGGCGCTGGTGGAGCTGGAGGCGGCCCCGGACGCGCTGGCGGACTTCCAGCCGGAGGAGATCCTCGAGCTGACGTTGGAGAATCTCGAGCTGGGCGGGAACTGGATCCTGCGCACCCGCTACGGCCGGCTCGACATCATGCAGTACGTCGAGGGGGTGCGGAGCTACTCGCAGTTGCGCGAGGGCGCTGTCCAACCCGATATCGAGATGCTCGACCAGCCGACCAGCTTCGCCGGACTCGACGATCTCATCGCGATGAAGACCGCCGCCGGACGCGACCAGGACCTGATCGACATCGACACCCTCGAGCGGTCCCGGCCGAGCGGAAGCTGACCGCCGAGGGCAGACCGGTCAGTCGGCGCTGCCGCGGGGCACGACCCACTGGGTGGGCTGCCCCGTCAACGCGGCGATGCGGTCGTAGTCGGCGTCGTAGTGCAGGACGGTGAGACCGGCGTGCTCCGCGCAGGCGGCGATGATCAGATCAGGCAGCGGCACGGCCCGGTGCTGGGAGCGAGCGGCGAGCTTGCCCTGGACCTCCTGGGCACGGGCCAGCGTGCGGTCGTCGATGGGAACGCGCGGCATGCCGCGCAGCGCGTCCGCGAGCGCCTCGTAGGCGCCGGGACCGGTGGCGCTGTAGAGCAGCTCGAGATCGACGATCCCGCAGGTGGCGATATCGCCGGCGCGCAGCAGCGGCTCCACCCGCGACCGGACCGGCTCACGCGACGCGCGGCGCGCGAGCGCGCTCTTGTCTGCGAGGTAGGTCGGCACGTCAGCGCCAGGCGTCCGTGCGCTCGCCGGAGCCGTCGATGTCGACCGAGCCCGGCTCGAACAGCAGCTTGGCGAGGGCCCTGCGCCGCTCGGCGTCCTGAATTTCGGCGAGCGCAGCGTCGACGGTCTCGGTCAGCGTCGAGGTACCGAGGATGGCCTTGGCCGCGGCGACCTTGTCCATGTCGACCTCGAACGATGTCTTGCGGCGCGAAGGCGGACGCGATGCCACGTGATCGAGGATAGCGGTTGAGGGGTTGGCAAGATAGGAGTTCACAACGAAGTTCCTCTCTGACGGAGTGCCGGAACGAGCCTTCCATCGAGAAGGGCGGATTCGGCCCTACTTCGCCCCCCTGTCGACCACGGCCCTCGATACGTTCCGCGGGTAATGGACGGCGGCAAGACGGGCGGGGACGGCTGATGCGCTGCATCTACATGGGCAAGCACAAGCGGTCCGCGGTCGGGGGGCTGGAGCATCTGGTGGCGAGCGGTTGGGAGGTGGCGGCGGTCGTGGCGCCGCCGGGCGATCCGCGGGCGGCGGAGGACCAGCGGCTCGACCTGGCGGCCGAGCAGGCCGGGCTGACGCTGACCACCGACGACGACCTCTACGCGGCACTCGACGGCGGCGGATGGACGGGCGCGGGCGGGGGCGGCCTCGACCTAGACGGCATCGACGCGGTGTTCTCGTTCCTGTTCTGGAAGCGGATCCGGCCGCCGCTGATCGAGCTGGGGAGGCTCGGCTGCCTGAACTTCCACCCGGCGCCGCTGCCGGACATGCGCGGGCTGGGCGGCTACAACGTCGCGATCCTCGAGGACTGGCCGGAGTGGGGCGTCTCGGCCCACTACGTCGACGCCGACTTCGACACCGGCGACCTCGTGCGCGTCGACCGCTTCCCGATCGACCGCGACCGCGAGACCGCCCTCTCGCTGGACTTCCGCAGCCAGGCCCGGCTGCTCGAGGTGTTCCGCTGGACCGCCGACGAGCTCGCCGCCGGCCGCGAGCTGCCGCGCACCGCCCAGGGCTCAGGCCGCTACGTCGACCGCGCCGAGTTCGAGTCGCTGCGCGCGGTGCGCCTCGGCGACCCGCCCGAGCTGACCGCCCGGCGCATCAGGGCCTTCTGGTACCCGCCGCACGACGGCGCGACCCTGGAGATCGACGGGCAAACCGTGACGCTGCTCGATCGCGGCCTGCTCGGCGAGATCGCCGAGGCCTACCGCGACGCGGGCGTGCGGCCGTAGGCCGCCGCCAGGCGGGGTTCGCGGAGGCACGGCGACCGCGGCGACGACGCCGGCCGGGCGTAGGGAGCGGAATGTAGGCGGGCCTGTGGGCCCGTCAGGGTTGCAGTCTGGTCGTGGCGCCTCGAGTGGCCGGGCCCTCGCCGGACCACAGTGGAGTCTGGGTGGGCCTGTGGGCCCTTCGCGTTTCCGTTTCGGTCTCGGGGCGGGCCGGCCGTGATGTGCGAGAGGCCCGGCGGTTGCCGGGCCTCTCTGGAGCTGCTGTTGAGTGGGCGGGTGTTGGTCAGCGGTTGTTGTTGCGCTGGGCCTTCCTGGTCTTTGGGGCCTTCGCGCAGGGTGTGCGGACGACCTTGCGGTAGCTGGCCTTCTTGCCGTTGTGGCCGGTGAAGGCCAGGTTGGCGGTCTGGCGCGACTGGCAGATGTCGATGTTGCCCTGCCGGGAGCCGGTGATGACGAGGATCCCCTTCTTGCCGCCTCTGATTCGCATCGCGAACCGGGTGACCTGGGCGTCTGGGACCGTCTTGAAGACGGTGACCAGCCGGCCCTTGCGGACGGTCGTGCGGCCGTAGAGATGGACATCAACCTGTCCCTGGAGCTTGACGAGCAAGCTCGGGGTGGTGCGGATGCGGTTGCCGGTCGGGCCGAACCTGATCC
>JAAYBF010000237.1 GCA_012718975.1 Solirubrobacterales bacterium
AGCGCGCGGGCGATCACCATCTGCTGGACCTCGTCGGTGCCCTCGCCGATCGTGAGGATCTTCGCGTCGCGGTAGAAGCGGCAGACCGGGTACTCCTCGATGTAGCCGTAGCCGCCGTGGATCTGGACGGCCTCCTCGGTGCAGCGGACGGCGAGCCGGCCGGTCTTCAGCTTCGCCTGGGCGGCGGTGAGGCTGAAGCTCTCGCCGCGGTCCTTGAGCAGCGCGGCCTTGTAGACGAGCAGGCGGGCGGCCTCGATCTCGGTCGCCATGTCGGCGAGCTTGGCCTGGATCGCCTGGAACTTGCTGATCGGCTGACCGAACGCGCGCCGCTCCTTGGCGTAGGCGAGCGCCTCGTCGAGCGCGCCCTGGGCGAGCCCGAGGCCCATCGCGGCGACCCCGATGCGGCCGATGTCGAGGATGTGCAGGAACTGCTTGAAGCCGCTGCCGCGCGGGCCGAGCAGGTTCGCCTCGGGAACGCGGCAGCCGTCGAAGGTGAGCGGCCTGGTGTCGGAGGCGTTCCAGCCCATCTTGCGGTACGGCTCGCCCTGCTCGTAGCCGGGCGTCCCGTTCGGGACGATCAGGTTCGAGATCTCGTCCTCGCCGGTGCGGGCGGTGATGCAGACGACGCCGGAGATGTCGGTGCCGGCGTTGGTGATGAACTGCTTGGTGCCGTCGATCGTCCACTCGCCGGCGTCGAGCCGGGCGCGCGTGCGGGTGTTGCCGGCGTCGCTGCCGGCCTCCGGCTCGGTGAGGCCGAAGGCGCCGAGCTTGGCACCGGAGCAGAGCTGGGGCAGCCACTCGGCGCGCTGCTCGTCGCTGCCGAAGAGGTGGATCGGCTGGGTGCCGAGCGAGGTGTGGGCGCAGAGGGTGATCGCGACCGAGGAGTCGACGCGGGTCAGCTCCTCGACGGCGAGGGCGTAGGCGAGCGTGTCGCCGCCGGCGCCGCCGACGTCCTCGGGGAACGGAATCCCCATCCAGCCGAGGGCGCCCATCTTGGCGACGATCTCGTAGGGGAAGCGCTTCTCGCGGTCGAGCTCCTCGGCGACCGGCGCCACCTCCTGCTCGGCGAAGTCGCGGACGGTGCGGCGCAGCAGCTCGTGGTCGTCGGAGAGGTCGAAGTCCATGCCGCGACTTTACCGAATGAGCGTTAGAAGTTCTAGTGACCGTTCGGAAAAGATAGGATCCGGGGATGCCGAGCCTGCCGACCAAGCCCGCGCTGCGCGAGCGCTACGACCGCCGCCAGGAGGAGGTCGTCGACGCCGCCGCCGAGCTGTTCGGCGCCAACGGGTTCCAGGCGACCTCGATGGCCGACCTGTCGTCGGCGACCGGCCTCACCGTCGGCGGCCTCTACCACTACGTCGGCTCCAAGGACGAGCTGCTGTTCCGCATCTGCCACGGGCTGATGGAGCCGCTGCTCGACCACGCGCGCGCCATCGCCGCCGACGGGTCGCTCACCCCCGGCGAGCGGCTGCGGGCGCTGCTGGGCGAGTGGGTCGGACACGTGATCGCCCGCCGCCACTCGATGCTCGTCTTCGGTCAGGAGCGCCACGTGATCGAGCGCGAGCCGCGCTGGCGCGAGATCCGCCGCGCGCGCAAGGAGTTCGAGCGGGTGCTCGACGACCTGCTCGAGCAGGGGCGGGCGTCGGGCGAGCTGTCCTACGACGACCGCGCCGTCACGCTGCTGGCGCTGCTCGGGATGGTCAACCACGTGCCGCAGTGGTACCGGCCGCGCGGACCGCTCGGCCCCGACGAGATCGCCGACGGCTACTGGCGGCTGCTCGCCCGCGCCGGGTCGTAAACGACGACGGGCCGCGCCCCTGGTGGAGCGCGGCCCGGTCGCGACCCGGGATCCCGGCGGCCGGCTAGCGCCGCTTGCCGCGCTTGCGCAGCAGCTCGCCGTACTGGATCTCGAGGCTCTGCCCGGCACGGAGGGTCACCTGGCGGCGGGCGGTGCGGTTGCCGCGCGCGGTGGACCGGACGACCTTCACGCGGTAGCGGCCGGTCTGCCTGGCGTCGGCGCCCTCGATCTCCAGCACCCGTCGCTTGGGATGCAGCTCGAGCCCCAGGACCGCGCCCTCCGCGACCCGGCGCGCCTTGACCTCGAACAGGTAGGACGCCTCGCGCCGCTCGAGGCCGAGCTGCAGCCGCGGCGTCTCGGTCTGGCGCTCGTCGTTGACGAAGATCACCCGCCGCATGCCGCGGCCGATGCGCAGCATGTCGACCTCGCCCGGGCCGAGCTCGA
>JAAYBF010000238.1 GCA_012718975.1 Solirubrobacterales bacterium
CGGGCAGGGTCTGGCCGGTCCGCGTCGACCCCGACGACCGCACGAAGGTCATCGTCGGCTGATCCCGGACCGTGCGGCGGGGCGCACCGCCCCGCCGCCGAGGAAGGAAGCGGAGATGCGGATCAACCTCTACGTCGGCTGGCTGCTGATGGTGCTCGGCCTCGCGATGGCCACGGCCGGGGCGGTGGCCGCCGGCCCGGCGACGGTCGGCCTCCTCGCCGGCGGCGCCGGCTGCGCCGCGGCCGGACTGTTCATGGTCTGGATCGGTCGCGGCTGGGACCGTTCGCTCGGCAGCGCCGCGGAGATCTACCGCTACGGCCGGCCGGCCAACGCGGAGGTGCTCGCGGTGTCCGACGTCGAGCTCGACGCCCGTGGGGCGCGGACCGCCAAGCTGCGGCTGCGCGTCGCCCCGGTCAACGAGAGCGCCTACACGACCACGCGCTCGGTGGCGGTCCCCGGCGGCCGGGTGCCACGCGTCGGCGAGACGGTGACGGTCAAGTTCGACCCCAACAGCCGCAAGGACATCGTCCTGCTCGAGGACTCGTTCGAGGTGAAGGACCACATCAACGCCTCCGCGGACGCGTTCTTCGGCGGGCTCAGCGGGGGCCAGGCCCAAGTCCCGCGGGACTGAGTCGAAGGGGTCCCGACCTGTAACGGAATCACAGACGATCTGCTATGTTCGCGAAGGCTGTCCACGGTAGGTTCGAGGGATGCTGGTGGCTGAGCAACAGGACAAGCGGATCGACGATCTGGTGGCGCACGTGAACGGTGGCTTCGCCCGCCTCGACGGCGAGATCGCCGGCCTGCGCCGGGACCTCAAGGACACGCAGACGGAGCTGCGGGACGAGATGCAGCAGGGTTTCGCGCGGGTCGACAAGCAGTTCGAGCAGGTCGACAAGCGGTTCGAGCGGCTCGACAGGCGGTTCGACGTCCTGACCCGCTGGGCGATCGCCCTGGTCGTCGCTGCGATCGGGGCGCTCGGCGCGAACGCGGCCGGGCTCGGCGGCTAGCGCGGCGTCAGCACCAGCGTCGCCCCGCGCGCCGGCGTCAGGGTGATCGCCCGCCGGCGGGTGCCCTCGCGGCGCGGATCGCCGGGATCGACGGCCACCGTGGCCCGCTCCAGCAGCGTCGAGAGCACGGCGCGCATCTCGAACAGCGCGAAGCTCGCGCCGATGCAGCGCCGCACCCCGCCGCCGAACGGGATCCAGGTGTAGGTGCCCGGCGGCCGCTCGAGGAACCGCTCGGGGCGGAACGCGGCCGGGTCGGGGTAGATGTCCTCGCGTCGGTGCACCAGCAGGATCGAGGGGGTTATCGTCGCGCCGACCGGGATCAGGTGCTCGCCGAGCTGGAACGGCTCCTTGACGTGGCGGGCGACCACGGGGATCACCGGCCGCAGCCGCAGCGTCTCCTGGATCGCGGCGTCGGTGTAGGGCCCGCCGCCGGCCGGCGCCTCCTCCGCCACCCGCGCCAGCGCCTCGGGATGGCGCACCAGCCGCTCCAGCGCCCAGCCGAGCGCGGTCGCGGTCGTCTCGTGGCCGGCCACCAGCAGCGTCATCAGCTCGTCGCGCAGCTCGGAGTCCGACATCGGCGAGCCGTCCTCGTGGCGGGCCTGCAGCAGCAGCGACAGCACGTCGTCGCGCGCGTCGAGGTCGGGCAGCTCGCGGTGGCGGGCGACCTCCGCGAGCACCAGCTCGTCGGCGCGGGCCATCAGCTCGCGGAAGCCGAGCAGGCGGCTGCGCGTCACCCGGCGCGGTCCGACGGCCATGAACGCGACCATCCGCCGGTTGTCGCCCATGAAGTCGAGCATGTCGCGCAGCGCCGCCCGCAGCGGGTCGAGCCGCTCGCGGTCGGTCACCCCGAATACCGCGCGCAGGATCACCTCGAGCGTGATCGCCTGCATCCGCGGCCACGCCGGGGCGGCGATGCCCGCCGGCCAGCGGTCCAGCTCGGCGGCGACGATCTCGCGCATCACCTCGCCGTAGCGCTCCATCCGGTCCCCGTGGAACGGCGGCAGCAGCAGCCTGCGCTGGCGCAGGTGGCGGTCCTCGTCGAGCAGGAGCACCGACTGTGGGCCGAGGATCGGCTCGAGGATCCGGTTGCCCTCGCCGGCGTGCAGCACGTCCGCCGGCGCGGTCAGCACGCGCTTGACCAGCTCGGGGTCGGAGACCATCACCCACGGGTCCTCGTGGAACAGCTGGACCGAGAAGACGTCGCCGTGGCGGCGGCGCAGGCCGGTCAGCCAGGGCAGCGGGCGCACCGCCCAGCGGATCGTCTGCAGCGCCGCCGGCAGGCGCGAGCCGGGCGGCATCGCCGCCGCGGTGGCGCCGGCCGTCTCCTCAACGCCCGCGGTAGCGGTCGCGCTCACGCCGC
>JAAYBF010000239.1 GCA_012718975.1 Solirubrobacterales bacterium
CGCCGGCGGCCTTCGGGTCGAGTTGCGCCGCGAGCCGCTCCGGCGTGACGGCCTCGACGAGCGCGTCGTCGACGACCCCGGCGGCGTGGACGACGGTGTCGGGACGCCAGCCGTCGGGCAGGTTGCCGAGCAGCTCGGCGAGCCGTTCGCGGTCGGCGACGTCGCAGGCCTCGACGACGACCTGTGCGCCGAGCCGCTCGAGCTCGGCGCACAGGTCGGCGGCACCCGGCGCGTCGCGCCCGCGGCGGCTGATCAGCGTGACTCGCCGCGCGCCGTGGTGGGCGACGAGGTGGCGTGCGACCAGGCCGCCGAGCCGCCCGGTGCCGCCGGTCACGAGCACGACGTCCCCCACGGGTCGCGGCACGTCGACCACCGCCTTGCCGACGTTCGCCCCGTCGCGCAGTCGCCGCAGGGCCTCGGGTGCTTGGGCGAGGCTCCAGGCGGTCTGCGGCAGGTGGTCGAGCTCGCCGCGCTCGAAGCCGGCGACGGTGTCGGCGAGCAGCGCGCCGAGCCGCTCGGGCTCGAGGTCGAAGAGGTTGAACGCGCCGTAGTCGACGCCGGGATGCTCGGCGGCGACCCGCGCGGGATCGCGGAGGTCGGTCTTGCCCAGCTCCACGAAGCGTCCGCCGCGCGGCAGCAGCAGAAGCGACGCGTCGACCAGGTCGCCGGCGAGCGAGTTGAGGACGACGTCGACGCCCGCCCCGCCGGTGCGATCGAGGAGCCGCTCCGCAAAACCGGCATCGCGCGAGGAGGCGATGTCGGCCGGATCGACGCCGGCGGCGGTCAGCGCCCCCCATTTGGACGGGTTCGCGGTGGCGAGCACGCGCGCGCCGGCGCGGCGGGCGAGCTGTACGGCTGCGAGTCCGACACCGCCGGCGGCGGCGTGGACGAGAACCCGCTCGCCTCCGCGGAGCCCCGCGACGCCGAACAGGCCGTGCGCCGCGGTGAGGAACGCCACCGGGATCGCCGCGGCCTGGCGGAACGTCCAGCCGGCGGGGATCGGGACGACCGCTCGGCGGTCGACGACGACGGTGGACGCGAACGCCCCCTCGGCCGCGGCCATGACGCGTTCCCCTGGGCGTAGATCAGTGACCGCGGCGCCGACCTCGACGACGACGCCCGCGCCCTCGCTGCCGAGGAGAAGTCCGCCGGGCACGTCGAAGCCGAGCCCGACCATCACGTCGCGGAAGTTGAGCCCGACCGCTCGCAGCTCGATCCGCACGTCCAACGGGCCCAGCGGATCGTCCGGCGCGGGGTGGTCGACCAGGCGCAGGCGCTCCACGGTCCCCTCACCGGAGACGGCGCGCCATGGCCCGGCCGGGGCAGCGAGCGGCGCCGGCGCGACCGGCTCACGCCGCGGGGCGAGCAACCGGCCGTCGCGGACGGCGATCTCGGGCGCACCCGTCGCTAGGGCCGCCGGGAGGGCCGCCTCCGAGGCGGCGGAGCGGTCGACGTCGACCAGCGCGAAGCGGCCCGGATGCTCCCGCGCGGCGGCGCGGACGAGCCCCCAGACCGCTGCCGCCGCCGGGTCCGGCGACTCGCGCTCGCCGGCCGCGACGGCGCCCTGCGTGACGATGGCGAGCCGCGCGACAGCGGGGTCCATAGCCTCTAGGCGAGCGGCTCCCGGGTCCCGCGGGGCGCGATCGCTCGTCGGTCCGGGAGCGAGTTAGGCCTGGATGGCGGCGAGCGCCTCGGCGACGAGAGAGCGGGCAGAGGCGACGGGGTCGCGGCCGCCCGGCGAGTCGAGCCGGATCACCGCCGTGGTCGGACCGACGGCGGCGGCGCGGGCGGGAGCCCAGATGGTCTCGTGCAGGCGGGGTGGGCGCGCCCCGCCGGTGGCCGGGCCGTCCGAGCTCGCGGCAGGCGCCTCCGCGGAGAGAGCGGACGAAGCGACGACGCGCTCGGCGGGTCTGGTGCGGATCGCCCCGATCGCCACGACGTCTCGGCCGTCGGAATCGTGGAGCGCGACGGTCGCGCCGGCGGCGGCGTGGTCGGCGACCGCTCGCACGGCTTTGGCGCCGGCAGCGCGGAGACGGATGTCACCGAGAGCGAACGGCAGCGCCGGCAGCGCCGGCCCCGTCTCGCCGCCGGTCGCGGCGGGGTGGGCGATCTGCAGGGCTGCGTCGAGCAGCGCCGGATGGATGCGATGGCGGCAGGCCTCTGCGACGTGAGTGCCGGGCAGGTCGATCTCGGCGAACGTCCTTGCACCGTCGCGCCAGGCCGCGCGCACCAGGCGGAAGGCTGGACCGTAGGCGAGGCCGGCAGTGGCAAGGCGCCGGTAC
>JAAYBF010000240.1 GCA_012718975.1 Solirubrobacterales bacterium
GCCCAGGCCGGCAAGGCGCCGGTCCAACGGCTCGCCGACCGCGTCTCGGCCGTCTTCGTGCCGGTCGTGGTGGCGCTCGCCGCGGCGACGCTCGGGTTCTGGCTCGGCGCCGGGGAGGGCGCCGCGTTCGCCTTCTCCGCCGCGGTCGCGGTCCTGATCATCGCCTGCCCGTGCGCGCTCGGCCTCGCCACGCCGACCGCGCTGATGGTCGGGACGGGCCGCGGCGCCCAGCTCGGGCTGCTGATCAAGGGCCCGGAGATCCTCGAGTCCACCCGCCGGGTCGACACGGTCGTGCTCGACAAGACCGGGACGGTGACCAGCGGGCGGATGGAGCTCGTCGACGTCGCCGTCGACGGCGCCGACCGCGCCGAGGCGCTGCGGCTCGCCGGCGCGGTCGAGGACGCCTCCGAGCACCCGGTCGCGGCGGCGATCGCCGCTGCCGCGCGCGCCGAGGTCGGCGAGCTGGCGACGCTGGAGAGCTTCGCCAACCGCGAGGGCATGGGCGTCGAGGGCGTCGTCGACGGCGACCGCGCGGTGATCGTCGGGCGGCCCGGGCTGCTGGCCGAGTGGGGCCTCGAGCTGCCCACGGCGCTCGAGCAGGCCCGCGAGCGCGCCGAGGCGGCCGGCCGGACCGCCGTCGTGGCCGGCTGGGACGGCCGCGCCCGCGCCGTGCTGGCGGTCGCCGACACCGTCAAGCCGACGAGCGCCGCCGCCGTCGCGCGGCTGCGCGAGCTCGGCCTCGAGCCGATCCTGCTGACCGGGGACAACCGCGCCACCGCGGAGGCGGTCGCCGCCGAGGTCGGGATCGACACCGTCGTCGCCGAGGTGCTGCCGGCCGACAAGGCCGACGTGGTGGCCCGCCTGCAGGCCGAGGGCCGCGTCGTGGCGATGGTCGGCGACGGGGTCAACGACGCGCCGGCGCTCGCCCGCGCCGACCTCGGCATCGCGATCGGCACCGGGACCGACGTCGCGATCGAGGCCTCCGACCTGACGCTGGTCAGCGGCGACCTCGGCGGCGCCCCGGACGCGATCCACCTCTCCCGGGCGACCCTGCGCACGATCCGCCAGAACCTCGGCTGGGCGTTCGGCTACAACGTCGCCGCGCTGCCGCTCGCCGCGGCGGGGCTGCTGAACCCGCTGATCGCCGGCGCCGCGATGGCCTTCTCGAGCGTCTCGGTGGTGCTCAACGCGCTGCGACTGCGGCGGTTCCGGGCGGGGGAGGGCAGGCGGTGAGCGCGCACGGCGACGACGCGGGCCACGGCGAGCTGCCCACCGGCGGGGCCGCGCTCAACGGGATCGCGCTGACCGCGACCCTCCACTGCCTGACCGGCTGCGCGATCGGCGAGGTGACCGGGATGGTCGTCGGCACGGCGCTCGGGTTCTCGGAGTGGGGGACGGTCGCCCTCGCCGTCGCGCTCGCCTTCCTCTTCGGCTACACGCTGACCAGCATCCCGCTGTTGCGGGCGGGCATGGCGCTCGCGGCGGTCGTCCCGATCGCGCTCTCGGTCGACACCGTCAGCATCGCGCTGATGGAGATCGTCGACAACGCGATCATGCTGGGGATCCCCGGCGCGATGGACTCCGGCGCCGGCGACGTCCTCTTCTGGGGCGCGCTGTCGGTCGCGCTGGTGATCGCGGGCGTCGTCGCCTTCCCCGTCAACCGGTGGCTGATCACCCGCGGGCGCGGCCACGCCGTGCTCCACCGCACGGGCATCCACGGCGGCCCGCCGACGCGCGTCGTGGCGGCCGTCGCGGTGGTGGCGGCCCTCTTCGGCACGGTCGTGCTGGTGGCCGAGGCGATGGGCTGAGCGGTGGGGGGGCGGATCGATCCGGGGATGGCGGTCGGCCGGGTGGCGCTGACGGTCCGCGACGGGGCGCGGGTGGGGGACTTCTACGAGCGGGTGCTCGGGCTCGAGCCGCTGGCGCGGGAGCCGGGCCGGCTGAGCCTCGGCGCGGGCGAGACGACGCTCGTGGAGCTGTACGAGGCCCCGGACGCCCGGCCGCGCCCGCCGCGCGCCACCGGGCTCTTCCACCTCGCGCTGCTGGTCCCCGACCGCGCCGAGCTGGCCGCGTCGCTGCGGCGGATCGTCGCGCAGCGCTGGCCGCTGTCGGGCGCCTCCGACCACCTCGTCAGCGAGGCGCTCTACCTGGCCGACCCGGAGGGCAACGGGATCGAGGTCTACCGCGACCGCCCGCGGGCCGAGTGGCGCCGCGACGGCGACGAGGTCGCGATGGCGACGCTGCCGCTGGACGTCGACACGCTGTTCGCCGAGGGGCCGGAGCGCCCGGCGGCGCGGACCGCGCCCGGCGCCCGGATCGGCCACGTCCACCTCGACGTCGCCGACCTGGCCACCACCGAGCGGTTCTACGCCGGCGTGCTCGGACTCGACGTCACCGCCCGCGGCTACCCCGGCGCGCTGTTCCTGGCCGCCGGCGGCTACCACCACCACGTCGGCGCCAACACCTGGCGGCGGTCGGCGGGCCCGCCGCCGGCGGGGGCCGCCGGGCTGCGCTGGTTCGAGCTGACGTTGCCGACCGACGCCGCTCGCGATGCCGCCGCAGACGCGCTCGCCGCGAGCGGGGTCGCGGTCCAGCGCGACCGCGGCGCGGTGGTCGCACGCGACCCGGCGGGGATCGCGCTGCGGCTCGCGCTCGCCTGAGTCGGCGGCCGTCCGGTGGCCGCCCGAGCGGGCCTGTGGTGAGAAGCGTCCGCCATCTGGACGGAAAACACCACAGGCGGTTGGAGGGCGGACGGCGGCCGCGGTCGGCGCGGCCTTCGGTGAGAGGCGTCCGCCACATGGACGGAACTCGCCAGAGGCCGGAAAAGAAGGCGCACCCGGCGCCGCAGGGGGCCACAGCGCCAGGTGCCTCTTCGAGGGTAGCGACCGCGGGCCGCGGCGCCCACGGTTCGGTGGGGCGCCCGAGTGCAGGACCTATGCGTCCGCTGGCTGGGGGACGACCTTCAGCGTCCCGATGCGCTCCGACGGCGGGCTGCCGGAGGCGGGCGCCAGGTCGATCGGGTGCTCGCCGGGCTCCTCGACGAGCACGTCGAAGACGGCGGGGGTCAGCGGCTCCGCGGTGTCGGTGAGGCCGAGGCTGGGGATCGTGACCTCGCCCGCGGCGGAGACCTCGACGAAGACCGTCGCCGCCTGGCCGGCCTCGATCGTGCGCACGCGCGCCCGCCCGCCGGCCGCGAAGGTGACGGTGACGGGCTCAGGGGTCGTCACGCCGGGCGTGGCCGACGGCGACGGCGCGGGTGCGGTCGCGACGGTCTCGTCACCGCCGCGCCGGGGCGGGCTGGCCAGCGTGCTCACCACGGCGGCCATGATCAGCACGATCGCGAACAGCAGCAGGGCGCGGCGCAGCTCCACGGCGGCGATGGTATTCGGCCCGGGCCGCCTCCAGCGCGGTGGGCCGGTACAGCGCGAGCGCGACGCCCGCGGCGAACGGCACCGCCCAGGCGACGTAGAGCGCGAAGCGGAGCGGGGCGCTGGCGAGGGAGTCGGCGAAGATGCGCGTCTGCTCGGGCCAGAAGCTGAGGCCGAGCAGGATCGCCGCCGCGAGCGTGAACCGCGGTACGCCCGGCCGGCGGACAGTCTCCCAGGCGAGCAGCGAGAGCAGGAACGGCAGGTGGTAGTAGTCGTTGTTCCACTGGTCGAGCAGGCAGCGCAGCAGGAGGCACAGCGTCAGCAGGCCGAGCGCGTCGTCGCGGCGGCGGCC
>JAAYBF010000038.1 GCA_012718975.1 Solirubrobacterales bacterium
GGCGAGGTGGGCGACGGTGGCCGCGATCTCGGCCGGGTCGGCGTAGCGGCCGAGTGGTGTCTCCGCGCGCGCCTCGTCCGCGCCGGGGTCGTCGGGCGGGTTCATGTCGGTCGCCGTGTTGCCGGGATGGACGGTGTTCGCGGTGATCCCGCGGTCGGCCAGGTCGTGGGCGAGCCCGCGCGTGAGGCCGTCCAGGGCCGCCTTGGACATTGCGTAGAGCGTCATGTTCGGCGCGCCGGCGCGCACCGCCAGGTTGCTGCCGATGCTGACGATCCGTCCGCCGTCGGTCATCAGCGGCGCCGCGGCCTGAGCGGCGACGAACGCCGCGCGCGGGTGGACGGCGAGCGTCGCGTCGAGCTCCTCGATGGTCACGTCGGCGAGCGGGCCGTAGGGGAAGGTGCCGGCGTTGTTGACGAGCACGTCGAGGCGCCCCAGCTCGGCGGCGGCGGTCTCGACCGCGTGCCGGATGGCGCCCGCGTCGGCGCTGTCGGCGGCGATGGCGGTCGCTCGCCTGCCGGCGGCCCGGATGCCGGCGGCGACCTCCGCGGCCCGCTCGGGGCTGTTGCGATAGGTGACGGCGACGTCGGCGCCGTCGGCGGCGAGCCGGCGGGCGATCGCGGCGCCGATGCCGCGGCTGCCGCCGGTGACGAGCGCGACCCGGCCGCTGAGAGGTGACATGTCCGGCCTTTCTGTAGTGCTTGCTACGGAATAGGTGGGCAGGGTAGCATCTCTCTAGTGGGTGCTACAGAAACACCGCGCGGCCGTCCCCGCGCCTTCGACCGCGAGACCGCGCTGCGGCGGGCGCTTGACGTCTTCTGGGAGCGCGGCTACGAGGAGGCCTCCGTCGCCGACCTCACGGCGGCGATGGGGATCAACCCGCCGAGCCTCTACGCGGCCTTCGGGTCCAAGGAGGAGCTGTTCCGCTCCGCAGTCGCGCTCTACGAGCGCGACGAGGGCGGCGCGACGGCGGACGCGCTCGCCGCCGACGTGCCGACGCGCGAGGCGATCGCCGCGCTGCTGCTCGACAACGCCGCCGAGTACGTCCGGCCCGATCGCCCGCGCGGCTGCATGCTCGTCGCCTCGGCGGCGTCCTGTGCGCCGTCCAGCACCGGCGTGCGCGACCACCTGGCCGAGCGCCGGCGGGTCGGCGAGCAGGCGGTCGCGGCGCGGATCAGGCAGGGCATCGAGGCGGGCGACGTGCCGGCGGACGCCGACCCCGGGCGGATCGCCGCCTTCTACACGACCGTGCTCGACGGGCTCTCCCACCAGGCCCGCGACGGCGCCGACCTGGAGCGGTTGGAGGCGATCGCCGCGACGGCGCTGGCGGCCTGGGACGCGGCCGTCGGGACATCTGCCTGACCGCCGCCTCGCGCGGGCGGTCGGCTGGGCCGCAACGGCGGCTCCACGGCGGCCCAGGCGGTAACTTGCACTCAGCCCCGGGCGGTTAGCTCAGCTGGTAGAGCGCCTGCCTTACAAGCAGGAGGTCACTGGTTCGACCCCAGTACCGCCCATCGGTCCGGTCCGGCTGAGCGATCCGGAGTCCAGGTCGAGCGGTAGTCAGCCAGAGTCGGCCGGCCGCTCGTCGTGCTCCGCCCGGCGCTCGGCCTCGCGGTCCTCGACGTCGACGACGAGCTGCTTGGCCGCGTCGAGGACCTGGCGGGCGAAGCTGCGGTCGTCGGGTGGGCCGCCGTAGTAGCGGCCGGCGAGCACGCGCGGGATCTCGGCGACGACCTCGGCGCCCAACAGGAAGACGTTGGCGACCAGGAAGACGAAGAACATGAACGCGATCACCGCTCCGAGCGCGCCGTAGACGGCCCCGTAGTCGGCGAAGTTGTCGAGGTAGAAGCTGAAGCCGCGCTTGGCGAGCTCGTAGCCGGCCGTCGCGACCAGGCCGCCGGTCGCCGCGTGGGTCCAGCGGACCCCGGTCGCGGGGATGAAGCGGTAGAGCAGCGTGAACACCGCCAGCGAGATCGCGAGCGGCAACGCCCACGAGCCGGTCCCGGCGAGCAGGCCGGTCGCCGTCTCGACCGGGCCGCCGACCTCGCCGCCGAGGTCGGCGATCAGCTGGCGCCCGACCGTCAGCGCGAACGAGATCGCGACCACCATCCCGACACCGACGACGAGCAGCACGTCGACGGCCTTGCCGCGCAGCGGCGGCCGCCGCTCCTCCACGCCGAAGGCGGTGTTCAGCGCGTTGCGCAGCGCGCCCATCAGCCCGGTCGCCGAGATCAGCAGCCCGATCGCGCCGAGCGCCTGGATCGTGCCCCCGCTGCCGACCACGCCGCGCAGCAGCGAGGCGATGTCCTGGCGCCCGGCGTCCTCGGTGACCGGTAGCCGGCGCGTCAGGAAGTCGATCACGTCGTCGCGGGCCTGCTCCTCACCGATCACCAGGCCGAAGACGCCGACCGCGAGGATCGCCAGCGGGAACAGCGCCAGCAGCGCGTAGTAGGACATCGCCGCCGCGAGCTGGGTGCAGCGGTCGGCGAAGAAGTCCACCACCGCCCGCTCCGTCACCTTCGCCGCATGCCGGCCGCCACCGGCCGCCCACCCGCGCAGGCGCTGAGGCAGGGCGGTCATGAGCGCAGCCGCTTACGCGGTCGCGAAGCGGCCGAGGGTCTGCTCGGGGCGGACGGGGCCGACGCGGTCGCGGAAGATGCGGAAGTAGGCGAGCTCCTCGCGGGTGCGCAGGGCCGGGGCGACGGCGTCGCGCTCGGCCGCCAGCTCCGCCTCGCTGACGGTCGCGGCGAACTCGTCGGTGAGGACCGAGGCGGCGCCGCTGCCGTCGCCGAACTGGGACTTGTCGCGCCACAGCAGCTCCTCGGGCAGCCAGCCGTCGAAGGCGGCGCGCAGCAGCCTCTTCTCCGGCTCGCCGTCGGCGGTGAGCTTCCAGGCGGCGGGGATCCGCAGCGCGTGGCCGATCGTCTCGCGGTCGAGGAACGGCACCCGCGCCTCGAGGCCGTGGGCCATCGTGACACGGTCGCAGCGCTGGAGGTTGAGGTTGTGCAGGCCCTCGACGGTGCGCACCAGCTCGGCGTGCAGCTCGGCCGGGTCGTCGAAGTCGCGCATGTAGCCGTAGCCGGCGAACAGCTCGTCGGCGCCCTCGCCGGTGAGCACCACCTTCACGTGCTCGGCGGCCAGCTCGGCGAGCAGGTGGTTGGGCACGGCGCTGCGCACCAGCGACGGGTCGAACGCCTCGATCGACTCGACCACCTCGGGCAGCGCCGCGGTCGCCTCGGCGGCGGTGTAGACCCGCTCGTGGTGGTCGGTGCCGATGAACTCGGCCGCCGCCCGCGCCGCGAGCAGGTCGGGCGAGTCCTCCAGGCCGACCGCGAAGGTCTGCAGCCGGGCGCCGCGACGGCGCAGGTAGCGCTGCGCGATCGCCGCGACGAGCGTCGAGTCGAGGCCGCCGGAGAGGAACACCCCGACCGGCACGTCGCCCATCATCTGGCGCTCGACGGCGTCGACGAGCACCCAGCGGACGTCGCGCAGCGCGTCAGCCGGCACGGCGTCCGGGGCGAGCCGGCTGGGGGCGGTCTCGCGCAGCGCGCTCGGCACCGCCGGGGCGAACTCGACCAGGCCGCCGTCCGGGGTCCAGTAGTGGCCCGGCGGGAACGCCTCGATCCGGCTCATCTGCTCCGGCTCGAACGCCGTCATCTCGGAGGCGAACACGGTCGTCTCGCCGAGGCGCGCCCAGTAGAGCGGCTTGATGCCGACCGGGTCGCGGGCGACGAGGAAGCCGCCGGAGTGGTCGGCGATCGCGAAGGCGAACATGCCGTTGAGCTCGGCGAGGCCGTCGGGGCCGTCCTGCTCGACGACGTGCAGCGCCACCTCGTTGTCGGAGGCGGTGCGGAACCGGGTGTCGGACATCCGGCCGCGCAGCGAGTCGTGGTTGTAGACCTCGCCGTTGCCGACGAGGAAGGTGTCGTCGTCGCTGCCGACGAGCGGCTGGTGGCCGCCGGCCACGTCGACGATCGACAGCC
>JAAYBF010000241.1 GCA_012718975.1 Solirubrobacterales bacterium
AGGGCCCCTACGAGCAGAACTGCCTCGTCAACGCGATGTGCCTCGGGATCGCGCCGAAGGAGCGGCTGATCCGCAGCGCGGCGGCCGGGGTCGGCAACCACCTCGTGCTGATGGGCGCGCGCACCGGCCGCGACGGGATCGGCGGCGCCTCGGTGCTCGCCAGCGCCGAGCTCGGCGACGACGACGCCGACAAGCGGCCGACCGTCCAGATCGGCGACCCGTTCGAGGAGAAGAAGGTCATGGAGGCCTGCCTCGAGCTGCTCGACCGCGACCTGCTCGCCTCGCTGCAGGACCTCGGCGCGGCGGGGCTGTCCTCCTCTTCGTCGGAGATGGCGTCGGGCGGGAAGGTAGGGCTCGACATCGACGTGGCGAAGGTGCCGCTGCGCGAGGAGGGGATGGAGCCGTTCGAGATCATGGTCTCCGAGTCCCAGGAGCGGATGCTCGCCGTCGTGGAGCCCGAGCGGCTGGAGGAGGTGCGCGCCGTCTGCGAGCGGTGGGAGGTTCGCTGCACGGTGATCGGCGCGGTCACCGACACCCGCCGGCTGCGCGTGTTCGAGGGCGAGGAGCTGGTCGGCGACATGCCGGTCGAGGCGCTCGTCGACGACTGCCCGCTCTACGACCTCGCGCCGCAGCGGCCGGAGGCGCAGATCTACCCGGCCCCGCCGCGTGTGCTGGAGCCCTCCGACGACCTCGCGACGAACCTGCTCGCGCTGCTCGGCTGCGCGAACATCGCCTCACGGCGGCCGCTGTTCGAGCAGTACGACGCGATCGTCCAGTCGCGCACCGTCCGCCGCCCCGAGGTCGCCGACGCCGCCGTCCTGGCGCTCGCCCACGACACCGGCGGCGGGCCGACAGCGATCGCGGTGGCGATCGACGGCAACGGCCGCCGCGTCGCCTGCGACCCCTATTGGGGCACGGCCGAGGCGGTGCTCGAGTGCGCGTCGAACCTCGCCTGCGTCGGCGCCGAGCCGCTCGGGCTGACCAACTGCCTGAACTTCGGCAACCCCGAGCGCCCGCACATCGCCTGGCAGCTCACCCGCTCGGTCGAGGGGATGGCCGACGCGCTCGCGGCGCTCGGCGTGCCGGTCGTCGGCGGCAACGTCTCGCTCTACAACCAGTCCGGCGACGGGCCGATCTACCCGACTCCTGTCGTCGGCATGGTCGGCGCGCTGCCCGACGCGGCGGCCGCCGCCGAGGTCGGGATCGCCTTCCGCGCCGGCGACACGGTCGCGATGGTCGGCACGCCCGACCCGTCGCTCGCCGGCTCGGAGCTGGCGAAGCTGCGCGGCGAGGAGCTGCCGACCGAGCTGGCGGAGATCGACATCGCCGCGGTGGGGCGCACGCAGGAGGCGGTCCGCGACGCCGTCCGCGCCGGCGAGCTGCGCACCGCCCACGACATGGCCGAGGGTGGCCTGATGACCGCGATCGCCGAGTGCTGCCTGGCCGGCGGCGTCGGCGCGACGATCGAGTTCCCCGCCGACGCCCCGCCCGCCTACGCCGACGTCGAGCGGTTCCTCTTCGGCGAGGGGGTCGGCGGCTTCGTCGTCGCGGGTCCGCGGGAGGCGATCGACCGCCTCGCCGAGCGGGTCCCGACCGACGTCCTCGGGGTCGCCGGCGGCGACGAGCTGACGGTCGCGGCCGGCGGCGCCTCCTTCGGCGCCGTCCCGCTCGCCGCGATGCGCGACGCCAACGCCGCGCTCGCCACCGCGTTCGCGTGAGTGCCGCGCCCCACTCCTGCCCCCCGCCGCCTGCCGTGTGGAGTTTTCTTGGGGGTTGACCCCCAAGAAAACTCCAGACGCCGCCGGGGGAGGGCGCGCGGCGGCTTGGAGGGTCCTGTCCGCCGCGGCCGCGAGCGCCGCTGGTACTCTGGAATACCCACGTCGCCGACGGTGACGGCCGGGGCTTCTGCAACGCTCGACCGGTCTCGATGACCCAGCAGACGACTCCCGAACGTGACGGGCCGCGCGACGAGTGCGGCGTCTTCGGCGTATACGCACCCGGGTCCGAGGTCGCCCGGCTCGCCTACTTCGGCCTGTTCGCGCTCCAGCACCGCGGCCAGGAGTCGGCCGGGATCGCCGCCAGCGACGAAGGCCACATCGTCACCGTGCGCGACCTCGGCCTGGTCTCCCAGGTCTTCGACGAGCAGAAGCTGCGCGCGCTGACCGGCGAGATGGCGGTCGGCCACGTCCGCTACTCGACGACCGGCTCGTCGGCGTGGGAGAACGCCCAGCCGGTCTACCGTCACGACCGCCGCGAGCTGGCGCTCGCCCACAACGGCAACCTGATCAACGCCGTCGAGCTGCACGCCGAGCTGCTCGACAGGGGCGTCTCGTTCGCCTCGACATCGGACTCCGAGATCATCGCGGCGCTGCTCTCCACGCACGAGTCCGGCTCGATCGAGGAGGCGCTCGCCGAGACGATGCCGCGCCTGCAGGGCGCGTTCTCCACGGTCGTGATGACCACCGACAAGCTGCTCGCCTTCCGTGACGGCGCCGGCCTGCGGCCGCTGTCGCTCGGGCGGATCGGCGACCGCTGGGTCGTCGCGTCGGAGAGCTGCGCGTTCGACATCATCGGCGCCGAGCTCGAACGCGAGGTCGAGCCCGGCGAGATGGTCGTCATCGACGGCGACGGGCTGCGGACCCGCCAGGTGGTCGAAGGCCAGCGGCGGGCGTTCTGCGTCTTCGAGCACATCTACTTCGCGCGCCCCGACTCGATCCTCGAGGGCAACCGGACCCAGGTCTCGCGGCGCAAGATGGGCGAGATCCTCTGGCGCGAGTCGCCGGTCGACGCCGACGTGGTGGTGGCGGTCCCCGACTCGGGCAACCCGGCCGCCGCCGGCTTCTCGAAGGCGTCGGGCATCCCGCGCGACGAGGGGCTGATCAAGAACCGCTACGTCGCGCGGACGTTCATCCAGCCCGGCCAGGAGCTGCGCAAGCACGGCCTGCGGATGAAGTTCAACCCGCTGCGCGAGGTGGTCGCCGGCAAGCGGCTCGTGGTCGTCGACGACTCGATCGTGCGCGGCAACACCACCCGCCAGATCGTCCGGATGCTGCGCGACGCCGGCGCGATCGAGGTCCACATGCGGATCTCCGCGCCGCCGATCCGCTTCCCCTGCCACTACGGCGTCGACATGTCGACCACCGACGAGATGGTCGCCCACGGCCGCACCGTCGAGGAGGTCGCCGCCGAGCTGGAGTGCGACTCGCTCGCCTACCTGTCGCTCGACGGCGTCTACGAGGCGATCCGCGGCGAGCGCGGCACCCACTGCGACGCCTGCTTCTCCGGCGAGTACCCGCTCGCCGGCACCGGCGACGCCCAGGGCAAGTACGCCTTCGAGCTGCCCGTCGTCACCGCTCCGCGCTGATCGGGTCACACGTTCGCGGCGAGCGCAACGGGACTGTGTCGCGCTGCGGTCACGGCCGGTCGCGACGGTAGTTTGCGAGGCCTGATGGATCTCGACGCGGCACTGCGGCAGTACTTCGGCTTCGACGGCTTCCGGCCGGGGCAGCGCGAGGCGTGCGAGGCCGCGCTGGCGGGGCGCGACGTGCTCGTGGTGATGCCGACAGGCTCGGGCAAGTCGCTCTGCTACCAGCTGCCGGCGCTGATGCGCGACGACCTGACGATCGTCGTCTCGCCGCTGGTCGCGCTGATGCAGGACCAGGTCGAGGCGCTCCAGGCGCGCGGGCTCGGCGACCGCGTCGCGCTCGTCAATGCCCAGCGCGACGCCGCCGCCAACGCCGAGACGCTGCGCCGCGCCGCCGCCGGCGAGCTGCGGCTCCTGTACGTCGCCCCCGAGCGGTTCTCCTCGCCCGGGTTCCTCGAGGCGATGCGCGCCACAGCGATCGGCCTGTTCGTCGTCGACGAGGCCCACTGCGTCTCCCAGTGGGGGCACGACTTCCGGCCCGACTACTTCCGCCTCGCCGACGCCGCGCGCTACCTCGGCGCCGGCTCGATCGTCGCGTCGACCGCGACCGCCACCCCGCGCGTCGCGCTCGACATCGCCCACCGCCTCGGCCTGCGCGAGCCGGCCAAGGTCGCGACCGGGTTCGACCGGCCGAACCTCTCCTTCGCTGTCGCACGACCCGCCGGCCACCACAAGCGGGGGCTGATCGCCCAGGCGCTCGGCGAGCCCGACGCGCTGCCGGCGATCGTCTACGCCGGCACCCGGGCGGGCACCGAGGAGATCGCCGAGCAGCTCGCCGGCGCGCTCGGCGAGCCGGTCGCCGCCTACCACGCCGGCCTCGACCGCGAGACCCGCGCCGCCGTCCAGCGCTCCTTCCTCGCCGACCAGACGCGCGTGATCGTCGCGACCAACGCGTTCGGCATGGGGGTCGACAAGCCGAACGTGCGGACCGTCATCCACGCGAGCGTCCCGGCCTCGCTCGAGGCCTACTACCAGGAGGCCGGTCGCGGCGGCCGCGACGGCGCCCCCGCCCGCGCGCTGCTGCTCGCCGAGAACCGCGACAAGGCGCTGCACGTCCACTTCATCAAGCGCGAGGAGGTCGACGAGCGCCAGCCGCAGGCCCTCTACGAGCGGCTGCGCGCCGCCTGCAACGAGAAGGGCGTCTACGCCGTCGCGGCCGCCGACCTCCACGGTGCGGTCGACGGCGCGCCCGACCGGCTGCGCGCCGTCGTCGGCCACCTCACGCGCGCCGGGGCGATCTCGCCCTCGCCGTCGGCCCCCGACGTCGTCGCCGGCAGGGTCGTCGCCCCCTACGACGGCCGCGTCGCCGCCGCCTGCCGCACCTCCGTCGAGGAGGGCGCCCGCGCCCGCTGGCGCCAGTACCGCGAGATCTGGGCCTACGTCGAGGGCGATCGCTGCCGCCGCGAGGCGATCCTGCGCCACTTCGGCGACCGGGTGGCGCCCGAGCGGCCCGTCGGCGTTCCGTGCTGCGACGTCTGCGACGCCGGCCTCGTGCCCGCGCCGGCGCCGCCGCCCGCCCACGAGGTCGCCAGCCTCGACGAGGCGATCGTCGCCGTCGCGCGGACCGCCAAGCCCGCCGTCGGCCGCACGACCTGCGCGGCGATCGTCCACGGCGCCAGCGGCAAGAAGATCGAGCGCAACTCCTATGACGGCCTGCCCGGGTACGCCGCCGCCGCCCACATGCGCCGCGCCGACATCCTCGCCCGCGTCGACCAGCTGCTCGACGACGGCACGCTCGCCGTCTCCGGCGGGATCCGCCCGGTGCTGAGCGTTCCCGCCGCGCGGGCGGCCGCCTGAGTCGATGGCGTTCCGCGTCGGCGTGCTCATATCCGGCGAGGGCAGCAACCTCCAGGCGCTGCTCGACACCGTCCACGGCCGCGACGGGGTCGAGATCGCATGCGTCGCCTCCAGCCGCGCCGGGGCGCGCGGCCTCGAGCGGGCCGCGGACGCCGGGGTCGAGACCGCCGTCTTCGCGAAGGCCGGCCACACCGACCGCGACGCCCGCGACGCGGCGCTCGGCAACTGGCTCGACGACCGGCGCGTCGACCTCGTCGTGCTCGCCGGCTTCATGGAGATCCTCGGCGGGCCGTTCATCCGCCGCTTCGAGGGGCGGCTGATCAACGTCCATCCGTCGCTGCTGCCCGCCTTCCCGGGCGTGCGGGCGATCGAGCAGGCGCTCGACTACGGCGTCAAGGTCAGCGGGGTCACCGTCCACTTCGTCGACGAGGGCGTCGACACAGGTCCGGTCGTACTGCAAGAGGCCTTCGCGCTTCCATATGCTCGCGCCGTGGAGGAGGTCGAAGCGATGACGCACGAGATCGAGCACCGGCTGCTCCCGCGAGCGGTCAGGGCGATCGCGGCGGGGCGGGTGCGGCGCGACCCGTCCAACCCCCGTGTGGTCAGGGTGGACGAGCCGGCGTGAACGCCGCCGACGAAGCCAAGCAGCCGGGCGGCGTCCGCGTCCGCCGGGCGCTGCTGACCGTCTCGGACAAGCGCGGCCTGGTCGACTTCGCGCGCGGTCTGCGCGAGCTGGGCATCGAGATCGTCTCCACCGGCGGCACCGCCTCGACGCTCGCCGACGCCGGGATCGAGACCCGCTCGGTCGAGGACTACACCGGCTTCCCCGAGATCCTCGACGGTCGCGTCAAGACGCTGAACCCGCGCATCTACGCCGGCCTGCTCGCCGTCCGGACCAACCCGGAGCACGTCGCCACGCTCGAGGCCCAGGAGATCGAGCCGATCGACCTCGTCTGCGTCAACCTCTACCCGTTCGAGCGCGTCTCGGGCCGGCGCGGGGTCGACGAGGACGAGGTGATCGAGAACATCGACATCGGCGGCCCGACGCTGATCCGCGCCGCCGCCAAGAACCACCGCTACGCCGCCGTCGTCGTCAGCCCCGAGAGCTACGACGCGGTGCTCGAGGAGCTCCAGTCCTCCGACGGCCACCTCGAGGCCGCCACCCGCGAGGCGCTCGCGCTCGAGGCCTTCTCCTACACCGCCCGCTACGACGCCGCGATCTCCGGCTGGTTCGCCGAGCGCGAGGAGGACTTCCCCGGCCAGGTCACCCGCTCCTACGTCAAGGTGCTCGACCTCTCCTACGGCGAGAACCCCCACCAGCGCGCCGCCTACTACGCCGACACCCGCACCCGCACCCATCTGCTGTCGATGGTCTCCAAGCTGCACGGCAAGGAGCTGTCGTTCAACAACCTGCTCGACCTCGACTCCGGCCGCCGGCTGCTGGAGGAGTTCGAGCTGCCGGCCGCGGTGATCATCAAGCACAACAACCCGTGCGGCTGCGCGATCGGCTCCTCGGTCGAGGAGGCGTTCGAGAAGGCCCTCGCGACCGACCCGCTGAGCGCGTTCGGCGGTGTCATGTGCTTCAACCGGCCGATCGAGCGCGGCCTCGCCGAGCGCCTCAACTCGATGTTCGTCGAGCTCGTCTTCGCGCCCTCGTTCGAGGGCGACGCGCTCGAGGTGCTCCAGCGCAAGGAGAACGTCCGCCTGCTCGAGGACAAGGAGCGCCGCCGGCCGCAGGTCACCGAGCAGGACGTCAAGCGGGTCCGCGGCGGCCTGCTCGTCCAGGACCGCGACCTCAGCTCCGAGGCGCGCGAGGACATGATCGCCGTCACCGAGCGGACGCCGACCGAGGCCGAGTGGGGCGAGCTGCTGTTCGCCTGGCGCGTGGCCAAGCACGTCCGCTCCAACGCGATCGTGCTCGCCCGCGAGCTGGCGACAGCCGGCGTCGGCGCCGGTCAGATGAGCCGTGTCGACTCGGTCCGGATCGCGATCGAGAAAGCCGCCGACGCCGAGCGCCCGCTCCAGGGCTCGGTCATGGCCTCCGACGCCTTCTTCCCGTTCGCCGACGGCCCCCAGACCGCGATCGACGCCGGCGTCCGGGCGATCATCCAGCCCGGCGGCTCGAAGAACGACCCCGACGTCGTCGCCGCCTGCAACGCTGCCGACGTGGCGATGGTCTTCACCTCGCGGCGGCACTTCAAGCACTAGCCGACGAGTGCCCCCGGTCGGATTCGAACCGACGACCTTGCGGTTAAAAGCCGCTTGCTCTGACCAGCTGAGCTACGGGGGCACGCGCAATGATGGCGCACCCCTCGGGCGGCGGCGCGGTCGGGTACCGCCGCCCGGCGGAGGGAGTAGCCCCGGGGAGAATCGAACTCCCGCCTGCGGCGTGAAAGGCCGCTGTCCTAACCGTTAGACCACGGGGCCGGGGAGGGGTAAGACCAGTCTAGGGGCCCGCCCGCCGGACGGGGCGGCTCCTAGACCGGCTGGGGCGCGTCGTGTTCGGGCTCGTAGCCGGCGCAGGAGGCGCCGAACACCAGCAGGCTGATGATCAGCCCGACGGTGTGGGAGGTCACCAGCGACACCAGCACGCCGGCGACGCCGCCGGCCAGTGCGGCGAACAGCACGTAGCCGGTCGGCATCCGCAGCACCTGGGCGGTGACCAGCGAGCAGGCGATCCAGGCCACCGGCCCGGTGATCAGGCCGTAGTCCTCGAAGAAGCCCTCGCGCAGCGGCAGCGCCACCAGGACCGCGAAGACGATCCCGACCGCGAGCGCCTGGACGGCGAGCGCCTTGGCGAAGAGGGCCTTGCTCATCGCCCTGATACTAGGTGCCGACCGGTCGGGCGTGCACTACCGTAGGGGAGGTCATGCGCTGGCAGCCTTCGCCCGACACCGCCGCGACCGCCGCGGACCCCGACGCCGCGCTGCTCGCCCACGCCACCGCGCCGCCCGAGCTCGCCGACGGCGTCGAGGCGCTCTCCTACTGGCACGGCCGCCAGCGCGAGCTGCCGTGGTATCGGCGCGGCGCGCGTCGCGAGGCGACGCGGATGGCCGCCGCCTGGGAGAGCCGGGTCGCCGAGGCCGCGATCCGCGCGCGCGACGTCCACCCGCTCGACCGCGGGCTCGCCGCGGTCCTGGTGGCGCGCAGCTGGGGCCGCCGGTCGGTCCGCCGCTGGGCGTGGCGGATCCAGTCGCGGCTGCTCGCCGTCGCTGGCGTCGCCGTCGCGATCTACGCGGCGTTCGAGCTGCTGCTCTGACCCAGCCGGGTCAGGACCAGAAGTGGCTCGCCAGCGGCAGCTCGAGTCCGACGGCCGCGAGGGTCGCGGCGAGCGCGACGGCTACGGCCGCCACCAGCCGGGCGCGGCGGTCGTGGGAAGCTGCATCGTGTGGGGTTAGGTTGATCTCCATGCGGTGTCTCCGATCGTGTCGGGTGAGGTGCCGGCCCGGGCCTGCCGGCTGATCGACCGTAGTCCCCGAGCGGGCACCGGATGATGAGGGTCGGCGATCCCCTGATCGCGGCGCGGGATCG
>JAAYBF010000242.1 GCA_012718975.1 Solirubrobacterales bacterium
GCGCGCACGGTGAGCGCGACGACGGCGAGCGCGGCGGCGATCGTCAGGGCGCGCCTCATCCCGACGGGCGTCGGCAGCGGCGCGCCCGCGCTTGAGCGGCGCAGCGGGTCCGCCGGCGCAACCGGAGCCGGTGGCGCTGGACGGATGTCCGATGGACGGCCCCGGCGATCGCTAAAGGAAGTCGCCCCCGGCTCCGATTAGCCACACAGCCAGGGGACCACGGAGCACCCGCGGTGACCGGCGACCCAGACCCAGTCACGTCTCACAAGGAGAACAACGAAATGCTGCGGAAGCTCCGCGAGCGGATCCACAGCGAGGAGAAGGGCTTCACGCTCATCGAGCTCCTCGTGGTGATCCTCATCATCGGCATCCTCGCCGCGATCGCCCTGCCGGCCTTCCTCGGCCAGCGCGCCAAGGGCCAGGACGGCGAGGCCAAGTCCAACGCCCGAAACATGGTCTCCCAGGTGGAGTCCTGCTACACCCAGAGCCAGGACTATCAGGAGTGTGTCGCCGAGGCCGATCTCGGCAACACCGGCCTGAACTACGGAACCGACGGCGGCCAGGTCTCGGCGTCATCCGACGACGCGGACGGCTATCTCGTGACCGCGACGTCGGAGTCGGGGAACACGTTCTCGATCACCAAGGACGCTGGGACGGGTTCGCTGACCCGATCTTGCGACATCAGCGGTGGCACCGACAACGGCGGCTGCGACGGATCGAGCTGGTAGCTCCATCCTCCGGCGGGCTGGAGGGGCTCAGCTGAGCCCCTCCAGCATCGCTGTCGACCTGAAGGGAGCAGTGATGCTGCGCAAGCTCCGCGAGCGGATCCACAGCGAGGACAAGGGCTTCACGCTCATCGAGCTCCTCGTAGTGATCCTGATCATCGGCATCCTCGCCGCGATCGCCCTGCCGGCGTTCCTCGGCCAGCGTGCCAAGGGCCAGGACGGCGAGGCCAAGTCCAACGCCCGAAACATGGTCTCCCACGTGGAGTCCTGCTACACCCAGAGCCAGGACTACCAGGAGTGCGTGTCCGCCGACGCTCTCAATCCGACCGGTTTGAGCCTCGGCTCCGGCGGCGGTCAGGTCGAGGCAACGTCAAATGACCCGGACGGCTATGAGGTCATGGCGACCTCGGAGTCTGGGAACACGTTCACGATCACCAAGGATCCGGCGACGGGGTCGTTGAGTCGTTCGTGCGACATTAGTGGCGGCACGGACAACGGCGGCTGCAACGGGTCTAGCTGGTAGCGCCCAGGCCGTGACACACCTCGTCGTCCAGGAGGGCGGGCCCATGGGCCCGCCCTTCTGCGTTTCAGGTGCAAGGAAATGGCCGGATGATGGAGGTCGATAGCTGAAGCGATAGCGGTACCGATCGCGCTTTGCAGAGGCCATCAAGGATGGCCGGCGGCGGTCGATTCGGGGTCCGATGCGCGCGTCCGCGGCGACCCCCGAGCACGGCTTCACGATCGTCGAGGTGATGGTCGCGATGGCGATCCTGCTGGTCGGGGTGCTGGGGGCCGTCGCGCTGATCGACGGGGCCAACGCACAGACGTCGCGGACCAAGGCGCGCGAGGGGGCGACGGCGCTCGGGCGGACGGTGCTCGAGATCGGCCGCGGCGTGCCCTACGGAGACCTCAGCGGCGAGCGGATCCTCGCCGAGCTGGAGCTGCGCGCCGGCCTCGGCGACGCCTCGCCCGACGCCGGCCACCAGGTCGAGAGCCGCGGCTTCACCTACACCGTCGCCCCGACGGTCTGCGCGATGGACGACCCCAAGGACTCGCTCGGCGAACACGACGAGACCGGGGTGACGTTCTGCGCGGACACCGACACGCTGAGCGGCAGCCCGGCCACGGTGGACCGAAACCCCGACGATTACCGGCGGATGGCGGTGACGCTCAGCTGGCGCGTCGGTGCCGCGCCCGTCGAGAGCACCACCCAGACGGGCATCGTCACCAACCCCGTCGGCGGGCTCGGGCCGTCGGTCACCGAGCTGATCCCGCGCAGCCCCGCGACGGCGGCGATCGGAGCCGGGCACACCGTCGCCGAGTACGACGTGACGACCTCGGCCGCCGCCGAGGACGTCGCCTGGACCGTCAACGGCGCCCGCATGGGCAGCGCGACCGGCTCCGACCGCGACTGGGACTTCAGCTGGGCGCTCGGCCCCCCCGACGACCCGCTGTTCCTCGACTGCACCTACGTCGTCCAGGCCGAGGCCTACGACGACAAGGGCCGGGCCGGGGCCCCGCGCGCGCTCACGGTCACCGTCGACCGCCGGCGCCCGTTCGCCCCCGCCGCCTTCGCCGGCGGGCGCAACGGCAACGGCGACCACGTCGACCTCGAGTGGCAGCCCAACCGCGAGTGCGACGTCGAGCGCTACGACCTCTTCCGCGGCACCGGCGGCGGTCCCGCCGACACGCTCGTCTGCACCGTCGAGGCCGGCGAGCCGACCGAGTGCGTCGACCAGGACGCCCCCGCCGGCCCGCTCGTCTACGAGCTGCTCGCCTACGACGCGGGCGCCCACGGCGACGGCGACACGACCGCTCCGCTCGTCGTGGCCGACGCCGCCGACAACCAGCCGCCGGACCAGCCGGCGACGCTGACCGTCTGCACGGGGGGCGCGTTCGAGCCGCCCTGCCTCGACATCGAGGGCGCCCCGGCGCCCGACGGGACGGCGGCGCTCTCCTGGCCGCCGGTGACCGACCCCGACGGCGACGCGATCCGCTACTACCGCGTCTACCGCGGCGGCACCGGCTATGGCGACCGCCTCGACGTCCTGTTCCCGGTCGTCGACGACCTCGGCCAGCCCGTCACGCCGCTCGTATTCGTCGACAACTCGGGCGCCCCGGGAGCGCAGTACTGGGTCACCGCGGTCGACGAGCACTTCGCCGAGTCGGCGCCGACCGGGCCGGTGACGTGGTCGCCGTGAGGTGCCGGATGGCCGAGGAGCGGGGCCTCGCGCTAGTCGAGCTGCTCGTCGCGCTGGTGATCTCCGGCGTCGTGCTCGGCGCGACGCTGACGACCTTCGCCCAGTTCGAGCGGACCACCGGCGTCAACCAGAGCCAGAACGAGGCGCAGGACCGCGTGCGGGTCGGGCTCGCCGGCGTCGCGCGCGAGCTGCGCAACCTCGCCAGCCCGACCGACGAGCTGCCGTTCGCGATCGTCCGCGCCGACGGCGACGACCTCGTCTTCCAGTCGGTCAGCAGCACCGTCACGCGGCGCGTGCGCTACTGCCTCGACGCCTCGAGCCGGCGGCTGTGGCGCCAGGTGCAGCTGGCGCCGTTCAGCGAGCCGACCGCAGGCGCGTGCCCGGACGCCGCCTGGGGCAGCCAGCGCACCGCGATCCAGGACGTCGTCAACGGCGAGCGGCCGGTGTTCGGCTACAACGTCGAGGACCCGATGGGGATCACCGAGATCTCGGCGACGGTGTGGGTCGACGTCAACCCGGGCAAGCCGCCGGTCGAGACCTCGCTGCAGACCGCGATCTTCCTGCGCAACCAGAACCGCAGTCCGACCGCGAGCTTCACCGCGACCCTGAGCGGCACCAACGCCGTCGTCCTCAACGGCTCGGACTCCTTCGATCCCGAGGGCCGCTCGCTGCGGTTCTTCTGGTACGACGACGCCGAGACGGCGACCGGCCTCTGCGGCGTCCTGCCGCCCCAGGTGCCGCAGGCCGGCTGCGTCGCGACCGGCATCGTCGCGACCTACCTGCCGCCGGCGGCCGGCACCCGGACGCTCCGGCTCGTGGTCAGCGACCCGGCCGGGCTGACGGCGGAGGCGCCCGCCCAGACCGTCTGCCTGCCCGGGGGGGACCTGCCGTGCTGAGCCTCGCCCGGCGCCTGCGCGACGAGCAGGACGGCAACGTGCTGGTGATCGCCGTGACGATGGTCGCGCTGATGCTGGTGATCGGCGCGAGCACGCTGGCGACCGTCGACACCCAGACCGACGTGACCAAGCGCGAGCGCCAGCACGAGTCGTCCTTCAACCTCGCCGAGGGCGTCCTCAACGCGCAGACCTTCGTGCTGGCGCGGCTCGGCACCGGCGGCGCCGGGACCAGCCAGTTCCCCGACGAGTGCAACCAGGCGCTCGCGATCGCCCTCTGCCCCGACCCGGTGCAGGTGGCGCGCAGCTACAGCGAGGCGGCTCAGAACGACTACGACCCCGCCACGACCTGGCGCACGCGCGTGCGCGACAACCCGATCGACCCGTCCAACCCGAGCGTCACCTTCTACGACCCGGTCGCCGTCGCCGCCGCGCCGCGCTACGACGCCAACGGCGACCGCCAGCTGTGGGTCAGCGCGGAGGCGACGGTCCGCGGCCGCACGCGCGAGATCGTCGCGCTGATCCGCGTCGAGGACCGCCCGGTCACCTTCCCGACCTA
>JAAYBF010000243.1 GCA_012718975.1 Solirubrobacterales bacterium
AGTCGGCGGCCTGGATCAGCTTGAGCAGGATGTTCTCGACGTCCTCGCCGACGTAGCCCGCCTCGGTCAGCGCGGTCGCGTCGGCGATCGCGAACGGCACGTTGAGGATCCGCGCGAGCGTCTGGGCGAGCAGCGTCTTGCCGCACCCGGTCGGCCCGAGCAGCAGGATGTTGGACTTCTCGAGCTCGAGGTCCTGCTCGCCCTCGCCCTGGAGCATCTGGACGCGCTTGTAGTGGTTGTAGACGGCGACGCTGAGCGCGCGCTTGGCCTGGTCCTGACCGACGACGTAGTCCTGCAGGACGGCGTTGATCTCGATCGGCTTGGGCAGGTTCTCGAGGTCGAACGGCGAGGTCTGGGTGAGCTCCTCGTCGATGATCTCGTTGCAGAGATCGATGCACTCGTCGCAGATGTAGACGCCGGGGCCCGCGATCAGCTTCTTGACCTGACGCTGGGACTTCCCGCAGAAGCTGCAGAGAAGCTGCTCGTTGGAGTCTGTCGGCCGTGCCATGTGCGCTCCTCCCGGCTCGACTGGAGGCCGAGCCCGCCTAGAAGGCTAGACGGGCTCGATCACCCTGTCGATCAGGTTGTACTCCTTCGCCTCCTCGGCGGTCATGAAGTAGTCGCGCTCGGTGTCGCGCGAGACCTTCTCGAGGTCCTGCCCGGTGTGCTCGGCCAGGATCTCGTCGAGGCGGTTGCGGGTGTCGATGATCTCCTTGGCGTGGATCTCGATGTCCGACGCCTGGCCCTGGAAGCTCGAGGAGACCTGGTGGATGAGGATCTTCGCGTTCGGCAGGCTCATCCGCTTGCCCGGGGCGCCGCCGGAGAGCAGCAGCGCACCCATCGACATCGCGATGCCGACGCAGATGGTCTGCACGTCGGGCTTGATGTACTGCATCGTGTCGTAGATCGCCAGGCCCGCGTAGACCGAGCCGCCCGGCGAGTTGATGTAGAGCGAGATGTCCTTGTCGGGATCCTCGGCCTGCAGGTGCAGGAGCTGGGCGACGATCAGGTTGGCGATCTCGTCGGTGACAGGCGTGCCGAGGAAGACGATCCGCTCGTTGAGCAGGCGGGAGTAGATGTCGAACGACCGCTCGCCGCGAGAGGTCTGCTCGATGACCATCGGTACCAGTGGGCTCATTGCTCTCGCTCTGTTTCGTGTGTTCGCCAGGATTCCTTCCGGGCGCCGGCGGGCGGCCCGGCCAGGGAGGGCTCCGCGCCGAGTCTACTCAGCCGGCTTGGCGGCCGATACAGGCTCGACGGCCTCGACGATCAGGTCGACGGCCTTGCGCATCGCGATGTCCTCGCGCAGCGCCTCGTCGCCGCCGCGGGCGCGAGCCTTCTTGAGCGAGCGGCGCAGCGCCTTCTCGCTCGGCGGCTGCTTGCCGGGCTCGGTCGAGGCCTGGCGCAGGACGTCGAGCAGCTCGTCGTCGTCGACCTCGATGCCCTCGGTCTCGACGATCGCCGCCAGCGCCGCCTCGCGCCGCAGCGCCCGCTCGGCGTCCGGCTCGGACTCGGTGACGAGCTCCTCGGCGGTCTTGCCGACGAACTGCAGGTACTGCTCGGGGTCGAGGCCCTGCTGACGCAGCCGGTGGGTGGTCTGGTGCCACATCTCGTGCGCCTTGGCGTGGACGAGCGCGTGCGGGATCTCGACCTCGGCGCGCTCGGCGACCGCGTCGACCGCGGCCTCGCGGAAGTCGCGCTCGACCTGCTCGCCCTTGGCCTCGGCGATCCGCTTGGCGATCTCCTCGCGCAGCTCCGCGACGGTGTCGTAGCCGCCGGCCTCGAGCGCGAAGTCATCGTCGAGCTCGGGCAGCTGCTTGGCCTTGACCTCCTTGACGGTGACCGCGAACTTCGCGTCGCGCCCGGCGAGGTGCTCGGCCTGGTAGTCCTCGGGGAAGGTGACCTCGACGGTGCGCTCCTCGTCGGCGGTGGCGCCCTCGAGCTGGGCCTCGAAGCCCTCGATCAGCCGTCCCGAGCCGAGCTCGAGCAGGAAGCCGCGCGCGTCGCCGCCCTCGAACTCCTCGCCGTCGACGGTGCCGACGAAGTCCATCACCACGAAGTCGCCCTGCTCGGCGGCGCGGTCGACCGTCTCCAGCGACGCGACCGACTCGCGCATCCGCTCCAGCTCGGCCTCGACCTCCTCGTCGGAGGCCTCCGCGTCGTGGCGCTCGACCTCGGCGCCGCGCCAGTCGCCGAGCTTCGCCGGCGGCCGCACGCCGACCTCGAAGGCGAAGGCGAGCGGCTCGCCCTTCTCGGGCAGATCGGTGACGTCGAGGTTGGGGTCGCCGACCGGGACGATGCCGGCCTCGCGGACAGCCTGCTCGTACCAGTCCCCGAGCGTCCGGCTGACGGCCTCCTGGAGAACCGCGGGCCGGCCGACCTGGCGCACGACGACCTGGGCGGGCACCTTCCCCTGGCGGAAGCCGGGGACCTTCATGTCCTTGCCGATCTCGCTGGCCGCGGCGGCGATCTCGCGCTCGACGGCCTCGGGGTCTACCTCGACGTCGACGCGCAGGCGCGAGTCGCCGAGCTCGGTGGTGTTCGTCTTCAGTGGGCTCATCGGAGGGCGCAGGACGATAGCGTGGCCGGCCGTGAGCGCCCATTCTCCCTCGCTGCGACGCGGCCGCGCCGAGCGTCTGGCCGCCTGGCTGGTCACCGGACCGGCCGGCCACCTCTACAGCGTCGTAGCCGACGTCGCGGTCTTCGGCGGCCGCCACCTCGCCGCGCGGCTGCGCGGGAGGGGCCGGTGAGCGCGGCCGCCGCCGACGCCGCGGCGCAGGAGGTGGCCGAGCTGGCGGTCGCGCACGGGCGGCTGGCGATCGACACCGAGTTCGTCTCCGAGCGGCGCTACCAGGCGCTGCTCTGCCTGGTCCAGGTCGCCGCCCCGGACCCCGACCGCGAGGGCGGCGTCCGCACCGAGGTGCTCGACCCGCTCGCCGACGACCCGTTCGAGCCGGCGCCGCTCGCCGACGCGCTCGCCGACCCGGCGGTCGAGGTGGTCGTCCACGCCGGCCGCCAGGACGTCGCGATCCTGCGCCGCACCTGGGAGACCGACGTGACGCGGATCTTCGACACCCAGGTCGCAGCCGGGTTCCTCGGGATGGGCAACCAGGAGGGCTACGAGACGCTGGTGCGGCGGGTGCTGGGCGTGCAGCTGCGCGGCGGCGAGGGCTTCACCCGCTGGGACAAGCGGCCGCTGACCGACCGTCAGCTCGGCTACGCGGCCGATGACGCCCGCTGCCTGCTGGCGCTCGGGGCCGCGGTCGAGCGCGAGCTCGACGCCGTCGGCCGGCTCGACTGGGCGCGCGAGGAGTGCCGCGCGGTCGAGGCGTCCAACGACGTCCGCTCGCCGCAGCAGGCCTACGACCGGCTGCCGAACGTCCGCCAGCTCAACGAGCCGGGCCGGGCGACGGCGCTGGCGCTGTGCGAGTGGCGCGACGCCGAGGCGCGGGTGCTCGACCGTCCCCCCTCCTACCTGATCCCCGACCAGGTGCTCGTCCAGCTCGCCCGCCGGCGGCCGACGGACAAGGGCGGCCTCGAGCAGATCCGCGGGCTGCCGCAGCAGACGCTGCACCGTCGCGGGCGCGACCTGATCGCGGTGATCGAGGCGGTCGACGAGTCGACCGCTCCCCCGCGCCCGCCGGCCGGCCCGCAGCGCAACCCGGTCGACCAGCCGGTCGTCTCGCTCGCCCAGGGCCTGCTGCGCCACCGCGCCCGCGAGGCGGGGATCGCCACCGAGCTGATCGCCACCCAATCCGAGCTGACGGGCCTGGTCGCCTCGGTCCTGCACGACGACGAGGCCGAGCACGTCCGCGCCCTCTCGGGCTGGCGCTACGAGCTCGTCGGCTCCGAGCTCTGCGACCTCGTCCGCGGCCGCATCTCCCTCTCGGTCGCCTCCGACGGAACCCTCGCCGTCGCACCCGCGGACGGCGACTGACCGGCGCGAACGCGACATCTGCGAGGTACCTCGTCGCAGATGTCGCGTTCACCGTCAGAGGGGCGCGTCACTCCCACTGCAGGCCGCCTCCCGTCTCACTCCCTCGCGCAGGCGGTAGGGTCGGCGAGACGGCTACTGGGTCCTTGGAGGGACGGGCTCGTGTATCAGGCGGAGAGCGCTCGAACGCTGGTGGAGGGACGACGGGCTACGGGGCCCCGCGGCGAGCGCGGGCTGGGGCTCGGCGGCGTGTCGCGCAACGTCTTCGTGCTCGGCACGGTCAGCTTCCTGACCGACGTCTCGACCGAGATGGTGGCGGCGGTGTTGCCGGTCTACCTCGTGCTGGCGCTCGGGGCCTCCCCGCTGCAGTACGGGATCGTCGACGGGCTCTACCACGGCGCGACCGCCGTCGTGCGCCTCGGCGGCGGCTTCGCAGCCGACCGCTGGCGCAGACACAAGGAGGTCGCGGCCGCCGGCTACGGCCTGTCGGCCGTCTCGAAGGCGGGCCTCGTCGCCTTCGCGGGCTCGCTCGGAGCCGTGACCGGCGTGGTCCTCGCCGACCGCGCCGGCAAGGGCATCCGCACCGCTCCCCGCGACGCGCTAGTAGCCCTGTCGGCGGCCCCCGCGGCGCTCGCGACGGCCTTCGGCGTCCACCGCGCGATGGATACGGCCGGCGCGCTGCTCGGCCCGCTCGCCGCGTTCGGCCTGCTGCTCGCGGCCCCCGGCAGGTTCGACGCGATCTGGGTCGTCAGCCTATGCTTCGCGGTCGCCGGGCTGGCCGTGCTCCTGCTGCTCGCCGACGGGCGCCCGCGCACCCGCGCCGACGCGCTCACAGCGGCGGCCGGCGGTCTCGCCGCCGGTCGCGCGAGCGCTGCCGCCTCCTCGCCAGCCGGCACCGCTCCACCCGGAGCGCTCCCGACCGCGGGTCGCGTCGCAGCCGGAGTCGGCGACGGGGCGCTCGCCGAGCGGCCGCGGGCACGCGAGGCGGCGCTGCTGCTCGCGCGCCCCGGGTTCCGCCAGCTGGCCGCGATCGCCGCGCTGCTCGGCCTGGCGACGGTCAGCGACGCGTTCGTCTACCTCGGGCTGCAGCGGACCCTCGACCTCTCGCTGAGCGCCTTCCCGCTGCTGTTCGTCGGCTCGGCCGCGGTCTTCATGGCGCTCGCCGTCCCGATCGGGCGGGTCGCCGACCGAATCGGCCGCGTGCGCGTCTTCGTCGGCGGCTACGCGCTGCTGCTTGTCGTCTACGCGACGCTGCTCGCCCCACCGGCCGGCCTCCTGACGCTCGCCGTCGCGCTGATCGCACTCGGCGCCTACTACGCGGCCACCGACGGGGTCTTGCAGGCGATCGCGAGCGCCGCCCTGCCGGACCGCCTGCGCGCGACCGGCCTCGCCATCCTGGTGACCGCGGTCAGCCTCGCCAAGCTTCTCTCCTCGCTCGCCTTCGGCGCGGCCTGGACGCTCGGCGGGCTCGAGGCGGCGGTCGCCGCCTTCGCGGTCGCCCTCGTCGCGGCGCTCGCCTGCGCAGCCTGGCTGCTCACGCGCTCGGAGGCGCCAGCTTGATCGGGCTGCCGCCGCCCGTCGCAGCGATGTCGACGTTCCGGCGAAATATTCGCCGGAACGTCGACATCGATGGGGCCGCGGGGAGCAGGGCCCCGCGGCGAAGGGGCCGGCGGTGAGCGCGCGGGCGATCGCGCTGGCGGCAATCGTCGCGGCCTGCGCCGTCGTGGGCGCGGGCTACGCGGTGGTGGCCGCGCTGACTGCGGAGCAGACGACAGCCGCGGCGGCGCCGCGGCTGTCGCTCCCACCCGGCCTCGACGCCGGCGGGCGCGCGCTGCTCGTGCGCGCGGTCGACTACGACCGTCCGCGCGTCGACGGGAGGCTGTTCGAGACCGGGCTCGGGCACGACCCCGACCCGGTCACACCGGCCGGTGACCTCGCCTGCGAGCGCGTCCACGAGAACGGCCGCGGCGACGGGCTCTGCCTCGCCGCCAAGCGAGGCGGGTTCGACTTCGAGGCGGTCGTCTACGGCGGCTCCGCGCGCACGCCGCGCGCACGCTTCGCGATCCCCGGCATCCCGGACCGCGCCCGCGTGTCCCCCGACGGGCGCTACGGCGCCTTCACGTCGTTCCTGTCCGGGCACACCTACACGGCCGGCGTACGGACCTTCTCGGTCCACACCGCGATCGTCGACCTGCGCGCCGGCCGCGAGCTGTTCTCGCTCGACGAGCTGGAGGTAGTCGACCGTGCCGGCCGGCCCATCCGCGACAGCGCTGCGAACCTCTGGGGAGTCGCCTTCGCCGGCGGCGACCGCTTCTACGCGACGCTGGGCAGCGGAGGCCGCCACCACCTGATCGCCGGATCGATCGCCGGGCGCCGGGCACGGGTCGTGGCGAGCGGCATCGAGTGCCCGTCGCTGTCACCCGAGGGCGACCGGATCGCTTACAAGCGCCGGCTCGGCAAGAGCGACCGCTGGCGCCTCGCCGTCATGGACCTCGCGACGGGCCGGCGGACCGACCTCGCCGAGCGCCGCTCGATCGACGACCAGCCCGAATGGCTCGGCGACGCGACCGTCGTCTACTCCGACGACCGCTCGGTCTGGGCGGTTCCGGCCGACGGGGGCGGCCGTCCGCGGCGCCTGCTGCGGGGCGCCAGCTCTCCGGTATCGATCCCGCCCGGACGGTGAACGCGACATCTGCGACGAGATACGTCGCAGATGTCGCGTTCACCTGCGGCGCGGTGCGCCGGGCGTGGGCCGGCGGGCGGTCTCCGGTTCGAAGCGGCCGTCGAAGGGGTCGGGGATCTCGGTGGTCGGGCCAAGGCGGCAGGGGCGGCCGCGGCAGGTCGATAGGCGCTGGAGCTCGGCGTGGAGGGCGCGCTTGGTCGGCGCGTAGCGGCGGTCGCGGTGGCGGGAGCGCAGCTGGTAGGGGTCGCGCCAGAGGTCGTAGAGCTCGCGCTCGCCGCTGCGGTAGACGACGTAGAGCCAGTGGTCGTCGCGCACGGCGCGGTAGGTGCGGACGTTGCGCACCGGGACCGCGCCGGTGTCGTCCTCGGGCTGCAGCGAGGTGGCGCGCAGTCCGCCGGTCTCGTGCAGCACCATCCGGGCGCTGCGACGGCGCGGCTGGCGCGCGAAGCGCATGAACGAGCGGCCGTCGATCGGCAGGCCCCCGGCCGCGCTCGCACCCGACAGCTCGAGGATCGTGGGCGCGAGGTCGACGTTGGAGACCGGCTCGCGGACCGTGCGTCGCGCCGGGATCCCCGGCCCGCGCAGCAGCAGCGGCACGCGCGCCGAGGGGTCGTAGGGCAGCATCTTGCCGTTGCTGACCCCGTGCTCGCCGAGCATGTAGCCGTTGTCGGAGGTGAACAGCAGGTAGGTGCTCTCCAGCTGGCCGGTCGCCTCGAGCTCGCGGACGATCGCGTCGACCGCCTCGTCGACGGCCAGCAGCGACTCCTGACGCGCGCGGTACTCCGCGGTCATCCGGGCGATCGCGGCGGCGTCGAGCGGCGCGAAGCGGCGCATGAACTTCGGCTTGTCGGAGCGGTTGCGCTCGCCGAAGCCGCGCGGGCGCGGCAGCGCCGCCGTCGCGAACCGTCCGCGGTGGCGCGGCGCCGGGCGCACCGTCACGCCCGTGCGCGCCCGAACCGGCCCCTCCTCGTGGTGGGGCGCCAGGAACGAGAGGGTCATGAACAGCGGCTGCGGGTCGCCGGCGGCACGGCGGATCGCGTCGAGCGCGAAGTCGCGCAGCACGTCGGTCTGGTAGAGCCGCTCGGGCTCCTCCCCCGGGCCGCCGTAGGTGATCAGCTCGCCGTTGACGTTGAGGGTGTAGTTCCACATCCGGTAGGTGGTCGGGTCGACCGCCGTGTACCACTCGCTCCAGCCGGGCGGGACGATCGCCGGGCGGTCGCTGCCGTAGCCGTTCATGTACTTGCCCAGGTGCACGGTCCGGTACCCCACCCGCTGCAGCCAGACCGGCAGCGCGTCGAGGTCGTTGAAGCGGGCGTAGCCGCCGGTCGGCAGGTAGAGGCCCATGACGCCGTGATTGTGCGCGTAGCGGCCGGTCAGAAACGACGCCCGCGACGGACAGCAGACCGGGTAGGAGACCGTCGAGTCGGCGAACCGCACGCCGTGGCGGACGAACGCGCGCCGGGTGGCGGGCATCGCGGCGAGGTCGTCGACGGTCTGGTCGTCGGTCATCAGGACGACGACGTTCGGCCGCTGGTCCTGCGCATGGGCCGCCGCCGCGCCCGCGAGCGCGGCGAGGGTCAGCGCGACTGCCGCCGCGACGGGTGCGAGCCTCCGGGCCACCGTCACCTCGGACACGCTAGAGCCCGGAGAGTTGCGGCGCGCCGGCATCGTCCACGGCGACCGGATACGGCGGGCGCCGCGAGACTCCTGCACCCGCCCCGTGAGCCGGGGCGGGTGCGTGGAGCCGTGCGGCCCGCCGTCGGGTGGAGCGCGGGCCTAGCGGGCGCGGGCCTTCACCGTGGCGGTGCCGAGCACCAGCCCCTCGGTGAACGCCGTGGTGCCGAACGCCTGGTTCAGCGCGCCGGCCGCGGTGGCGGTCAGGCTCGCCTCGGCCCCCGCCAGGGTGATCCGGCGCCCCTTCACGCGGGCGTCGAGGCCCGAGAGGTCGAGCGAGAGGATCGACACCCGCTGGCCGCCGACGAGCGCGGTCAGGTCGGGATCGGCGTCGACCTGGATCGTGAACCGGCTGAGGTCGACCTGGACCGGGTCCTTGGTCAGGCTGATCCCGCCGCTGTGGCGGATCGACCCGGCGTAGTCGGTCACGCTGACCTTGCCGCCCGTGATCGGGAACCGCAGCCCGTCGGGTCCGGCGGTCGCCGGTGCAATCAGGCCCGGCGTGACGCCGAGCGAGGTCAACGCCGCCGCGGCGCCGGGGTCGAGCTCGAGCGCCGTGTAGCCGCCGGCCAGCTGCGCCTCGGCGGGCTTGGCCTTGATCGTCACCATCCCGAGCACGATGCCGCGCTTGAACATGGTGGTGCGAAACGTCGAGTTCAGAGCGCCGGCCGCCTTGCCGGTGAGCGTCGCCCGCACGCCGCGGACCGTGGTGCCGAGGCCGGGCCGGGTGACCTTCGCCCGCTTCAGCGACAGCGCCGCGACCGGCAGCCGCGCCTTGCCCGCGCGGCCGGTGAGGATCGCCCGCTTGGCCCCGACGTGCACGCGCAAGCCGCGCAGCGCGACCGCCTTGCCGCCGGCCCGGAAGCGCAGGCCGCCGGAGTGGTTGATCCGCCCGGCGGCGGTCGCCGGGTCGATCTTGCCGCCGGTGATCGGGAAGGTCACGTTGCGTCCGCGTGCCTTCGCCGGCCTGACCGGCTTCACGGACACGCCGGCGCCCGCGAGCGCCCCGGCGGTACCGGCGTCGAGTCTGAGCGTCGTCGAGCCGCCGGCCAGCTCGACCTTCGCGGACGCCGCCGGGGCGCCGGCGAGCAGCCCGGCTACGATCACAGCGCCTAAGCCGATGCTTCGCGCTCTCATACGTCACCTCCAGGATCGGATGCCATTCCGCCGTGGTTACGTGCCGGCCGTCGAGGGCGGTTGGCCAACCGCTTGGCACCCTCCGCCCGTACCCCCGGACGCGATGTCAGCGGCGGTGCTCACAGCGATGGCTCCCGCCCCCTGGGCGGTGCGGCGCGGCCCCTCCTCCCCGCTTCCGCGTCGCTTCGTCGCCCGCCTGCACCGCCGCGACCGCCGCGCCCTCGACGAGGTCTACGCCGAGTACGCGCCGACGGTCTTCGGCTACCTCGTCAACACCCTGCGCGACCGCGGCGCCGCCGAGGACGTCCACCAGCAGGTGTTCCTCGAGGTCTGGCAGCGGGCGCCCGACTACGACCCCGACCGCGCGACGCTGCTGACCTGGATCATGACGATCGCCCGCAGCCGCGCCGTCGACGAGCTGCGCCGCCGCGTGCCCGAGCCGCGCGACCCCGGCGACGGCCACGAGCTGGCCGCCGACCCGGACCCCGAGCTCTCGCCCGACGCGTTGATCGAGCGCTGGCGGGTCGCGCACCTGCTCTCGCGGCTGCGGCCGGAGGAGTCGGAGCTGCTGCGGCTGCGCTTCTACGAGGGGCTCAGCCAGAGCGAGATCGCCGAGCGCACCGGCGTGCCGCTCGGCACGGTGAAGATGCGGATGGTCAGCGCGCTGCGCCGCCTGCGCGAGCTGATCGAGGACGAGGACCCGGAGGCGGTGCCCGCGTGAGCGAGCGGCCGACAGACGAGCTCGAGCGCCTGCTGGAGGCGCTGCCGCGCGAGGGCTGGGAGCGGCCCGAGCCGCCGCCCGCCCCGTGGCCGCCGGAGCAGCCCTGGCGCGTGCGCGCGCCCGGGTTCTCGCTGCGGCCGCTGACCGCCGCGGTCGCGGCCGCACTGCTGATCGCCCTCGGCGTCGCCGGCGGCGTGCTGGTGTCCGGCGGCGACGAGCCCGCGACGGTGGCCGACGGCACGACGGTCGCGCTGGCGCCGCTCGGGGACGCCGATCCGGCCGCGACCGGCGAGGCGACGCTGACCGAGGGCGACGCCGGCGAGGCCGTCGTCAGCGTCAGCGGGCTGGCGCCGAGCAGCGACGGCGACTTCTACGAGCTGTGGCTGATCGGCGCCGACGGGGAGCTGGTGTCGCTCGGCTCGTTCAAGGTGCCGGAGTCGGGCGACGCCGAGCTGCGCGTCAACGTGCCGGTCGACCCGGCGCGCTTCGCGTTCGTGGACGTCTCGCTCGAGCCCGACGACGGCGACCCCGGCCACTCGTCGGACTCGGTGCTGCGCGGGCCGACGACCTGACGCGGCGCGACGGCCGCCCGGGGTCAGCGACGGCCGCCGAGGAGCCCGCCGACGACCTTTTTGACCGCGTCGGTGACCGGCTTGACCGGCGGGACCGTCTCGCCGACGCCGTCGAGGACGGGGTCGAGCACCTGGGTCGTCGTCTCGCCGAGCGTCGTGGTGGGCGCGGTCGCCGGGGGCGGCGCGGCGGGCGTCGTGGGCGTCGGGGTCGTTACGGTCGCCGTCCCGCCGCCGGCGCCGCCCGACCCGCCTCCGCCGGAGCCTCCGCCCTGGGAGCCTCCACCGCCGGTCGGGCCGCCACCGCCGTCTCCGCCGCCGACGGGGGCGCCGGGCTCGGGCGCGGTCGCCGGTGGGGTCGTCCCCCCGCCATCGCCACCGCCGCCTGGCGCGGGGGCCGCGCCGCCGCGGTCGGGGGCGGGGCTCGCGCCGCCGTCGCGGTCCCGGCGATCGCCCCGCCCGCCCGCGTGGCCACCGTCCGGGGCGGCGGACGGCGCGGCCGTCGACCGGCTGTCGGCGACCCGCGCGACGGCCGGCGCGCGGTCGGCGGCGGGACTGGCGGCCCGCTCCGCCGCGGCCGGGGTCCGCTCGCGCTCGCCCCCCGTCAGCGGCAGCCCGCCGAGGCAGCTGCCGGCGACCGCGATCGCGCCGG
>JAAYBF010000244.1 GCA_012718975.1 Solirubrobacterales bacterium
ATGATCCGCTCGTCGAGCTCGAGCGTCAGGTTGGCCGCGACGCCGCCGTCCTCCTGCGGCGAGCTCTCGATGTCGGTGACCACGCCGATCCGCGAGCCGCCCATACGCACCTCGTTGCCGCGCACCAGGCCGTTGGCGTCGGGCACCTCGGCGGTGAGGCTGTAGGTCGGTACGAACGGCAGCCCCTCGTTGGCGTTGTACGAGAGGAAGACGGCGACCATCGTCACGATCACCGTGACGGCGCCGACCAGCACCGGGCTGCCGGAGAGGACCGAGCCTGAGCGGCGGCGGTTCACCGCTTACCTCCCATGACGCCGCTCCCAAGGAAGTAATCGAGCAGCGGCTCGATCTCAGGATCGTCGAGATCGATACCGGCGACCGCCCGCTCGGGGAATGCCTGCTTCAACTCCTCGCGGGTGACAGGACCAGCTGCCTTGACCTGCTGGCCATCCCGCAGAGTGGACCCACAGTTGGACGCGAACTGGGTGCGGCTCAGACACGGGCCGTTGACGATCAGCCCCGTCCGCACGTAATGCCCCATCGCATCCACCCCATTCACGGTCCCCGTGTAGAAGTAGATGAGCTGCATCAGCTCCTCGATGCCCCCGGTGTCGTCGAAGCTGCCGAAGAGCTTCGCCAGGTCGTCGGAGGCGGGGCGCAGCGGACGGCCGAGGCGGTCGAGGTCGCCGATCAGCGGTCGGATCGCGGGGAACAGCTTGCGGGCCTCGTTGCCGAAGTCGCCGAGCGACACCAGCGCCGGGGTCGCCGCGCTGAAGAACGGCCCGGTGTTGGCAACCATCGAGTTGATCGCCTCGTGGTTGCGGTCGAGCGAGTTCAGCGCCGGGGTCATCTGGTCGGCCAGCGCGGTGAACCGCTCGGCGGTCGGCGTCAGCTCGCGCAGGAAGCCGGGGAACCGCTCCCAGTTGCGCTCGAGATCGTCGCCGCGGGCGGCGGCGGCCGAGGCGGTCGCGCCAGCCTGGTCGATGAACTCGGCGGTCTCCTCGCGCCTGTCAACCCAGGACGCCAGCACGCGATCGGACTCGTCGATCAGGTTGCCCAGCAGGCGGTCCTGCTCGGCCAGCACCTTCACGAAGCCGTCGAACTCCTTCAGCGCCGGGTTCGCGCGCCGGACCGCCTCGCGCAGCCGGTCGCCGTTGCCGGCCAGGCCGGCGCCCAGCTCGTTGACGATCAGCCGCAGGCCCTCGCGCTGGGGCATCCGGTTGATGTTGCGCAGCAGGTCCTCGCCGACCGGCGTCACGTTGTTGTCGACCGGCAGCAGGTACTGGCCCTCGCCGCGGCCCTCCTCGATCATCGCCAGCTCCGGCTTCTGCGGCTCGCCCTCCTTGCGCGGGCGGGTCGGCACGCAGTCGATGTACTGCTCGCCGATCAGCGACTGGAGCCGGATCTGGCACTGGGCGTCCTCGCGGAAGGGCAGGAATGCCGGATCGTCGATCCGGAGCACGACGGCGGCCTTGTTGTCCTCGGTGAGGTCGACGTCGGAGATCTCGCCGACCACCACCCCGCCGATCTTCACGTCCTCGCCCGGGATCACGAAGCTGCCGTTGTCGAAGACTGCGCGGACCTCGTAGCCGTCCTCCTCGCCGCCGGCGGCGAGGCTGAACAGGACGCCGATCGCCAGCCCGACCGCGACGGCGACCGCGACCGGCTTGCCGCTGGTCAGCTTGCGTGCGCGCTCGGCCGGGCTCACGGGGAGGCTCCGATCGTCTGCGACGGATCGCAGTCGGGGTTGGCGAGCAGGCCGGTGTCGACGAACGGCGCGGAGCCGTCAGCCGGCGGCACCGCGGCCGTCGAGCCCGGGCAGCGACGCAGGTTGCCGGTGCTGAGGTTCGGGCTCTGGCCCCGGTCGGCGGGCGCCTTCGGCGTCAGCGTGCCGCCCTCGGCGTCGTCGGTGAACTCGAACGCGTCGAAGACCGCGACGCTGCGGGCGTAGTGGCCGTTGGCGTCGTACGGGGCCATCGCGCCGCCGAAGTTGCGCAGCCACGACACGAGGTCGGGCGCGTAGGGACGGATGAAGCCCCAGATCGGCGTCGACTGGCGCAGCGCCTTGCGCGCGCGCGGGAATGCCTTGTCGGCCATGTTCGCCAGCGGCGGCAGGTCGACCATCGTGTCGTAGAGGTCGTTGCCGGCGCCGGGGCCGTTGAACATCCGCCGCAGCTCGGTGAAGATCGGCACCGACTCGGCGGTGAGGGTGCGGAAGCGGCGCAGGAACGCCGGCAGCACCTCGGCGCTCTCGCGCGACTCGACCACGAACCGCTCGAGGTCGTCGAGCGCCGGCCCGCGCAGCGCGGCGAAGGTCTCCGAGCCCTGGCGCAGCGCCGGCGGCAGCTCGGTGAGCGCCTGGCGCAGCGACTCGGTGTCGGCGCTCAGCGCGGCGGCGGTCGTGCCGGCGTTGTCGACCAGCTCGGTGAGGTCGCCGCTGCGCTGCTCGATCGCCCCCATCGCCTTCGCGCTCTCGACGAGCAGCTCCTGGAAGGTCTCGCTGTCGCGGTTGAGCTCGTTGAACAGCTCGGTGGCCTGCGTCAGCGCGGCCGGGAAGTACTCGGCCGACTGGTTGGCGTTGGCCTCCTGGCCGGCGTACCAGTCGGCAAAGCCGGCGATGAAGTGGTCGAGGCCGTCGCGGGTGCGCTCGTCGAAGGTGTTGAACAGCTGGTCGACCTCGACGATCGACTCGGTGCGGTCGGCGCCGATCGTCGCGCCGTCGGACAGCTCGGCCTTGAAGTTCGGCGCCGGGCTGAGGTCGACGTAGCGGTTGGCTGTGCCGGTGAGGCCCTGCCAGCGGATCGTCGCGGTGGTGCCGCTGTGCAGCGGCGCGAACTCCTCGTCGACGGTGATCGTCAGCTCGGCCATCCCGTCGTCGGCGAGCTCGATCGCGGTGACCTCGCCGACCGGGCTGCCGCCGATCCGGACCAGGTCGCCGCGAACCATCTGGCCGGCGTTCTCGAACACGAGCGTGTACTCGTGGGTGTTGTCGCGCGTGACCCAGATCAGCACCAGCGCGAGCAGCGCGAAGGCGAGCGCGCCGCCGGCGAGCAGCCGGCCGGCGCCGCGGCCCCGGGCCGGACCGGCCGCCGTGGCGGCCGCGCCTCCTCCCAGGGTCTCGTCTGTGCGCTCGGTCAAGATCTCCTCCCGCGGGGCGAAGCGCCGTGGCTCGCCGCAGCCCGCGCCCCCTTGCGATCAGGCATCGTACTTGGCTCTGATTGCGGTCGCCAGGGGGAACCCATGCGCCGAACACGGTGACGGAACCGGCACCGAGATGCGCCAGTTGTCCCCCGGCCCGCAACGGCGCGTGCGGCCGGCCCGGCGCTAGCAGATAAGGCCATGTTCGGGCGCAGTGGCGACCATGTACCGGCGCGTGTATATTGGCCGCACCCCCGTGGCCCTCGAAAGTCGTCCCAGAGCAGTCCGCGCGCCGCACCAGCTTCCGCCCGGCAGGCACGGCCTCGCGCGCAGCTTCGTGGCCCGCAACCAGCGCGAGCGGATCCTCGCCGCGGTCGCCCAGGTGGCCAGCAGCCGCGGCTACGGCGCGATGAGCGTCCAGGACATCGTCCGCGAGGCGGGCGTCTCGCGGCGGACCTTCTACGAGCAGTTCAAGAACAAGGACCAGGCCTTCCTCGCCGCCTACGACGGGTCGAGCGCGCTGCTGATCGCCAGCATCCGCCGCGCCCTCGAGGCGGAGAGCACGCCGGAGACCAAGATCAGCGCCGGCTTCGCCGCCTTCCTCGAGCTGCTGTCGGCCTCGCCGGCCTTCGCGAAGATGTGCATCGTCGAGGTCCTCGCCGCCGGGCCCGAGGCGATCGCCCGCCGCGCGCGCACGATGGAGGAGTTCACCGAGATGTTCGAGTCGGTGGCCCACGAGGCGCTCGGCGACGACGCGCCCTCGCCGCTGATCGCCGAGACGATCGTCGGCGGCGTCTACGAGACCGTCTACCGCCGCATCGCCCGCGGCGAGACCGCCGAGCTGCCGAGGCTGCTGCCCGATCTCGTCGAGTCGGCGCTGCTGCCCTACCTCGGCGAGGCCCGCGCCGCCGCCGAGCGCAAGCGACTGCTGGCGCTGCAGCAGGACGCGCCCGACTCCGAGCGGTAGCCGCTCCCGCCGCGCCGGCGGCCGCGTTCGCGCCGGCCGCGACCTTGTCGGCCTCGACAGCCGCGCCTTGTGCGCCGCAACTTACGCACGGCCGGGGGGTTCGTAGGTACGTTGAAGTTTGCATAGACGGGAGGCCTTCCGTTAGCGTGCGCGGTCGCGCTCACGGCGGGGGAGATCCTGCCGCGACAACGACTTAAGGATCAGGAGGAGCGAATGCAGATGCGCAAGCTCGTAGTGCTTCCGGTGGCGCTCGCCGTCGCCGGAGTCGCGGCGGCGCCCGCCTCGGCGCAGACGATGGCTGACGAGGTCGAGATGAAGTTCACCTCGAAGGCGGCCATCTTCCCGAAGAAGGCCGGCACCAAGCGCAACCCGCGCGGCGTGCGGCTCAAGGGCCAGCTCAAGGTGGAGACGATCACCCAGGGCGTCGAGAAGCCGATCGTCACCGGCGGTGAGGTGCTCATCCCGAAGGGCGGCCTCTGGAACGGCGCCAAGTACAAGAAGTGCTCGGGCGCGAAGATGGACCGCGAGAAGACCGCGGACGTCTGCCCGAAGGCGTCGATCATGGGCGCCGGCAAGGGCGTCGCGTGGGCGGACAACGTCAACGCCGCGCCGGAGGTCCAGTTCGTCAACGGCGGCGCCAAGCGGCTGTGGGCGTTCACGACCCTCTACCGCCCGGCGCTCGTCCAGAAGTCGATCGCCATCAACATCAAGAAGCTCCGCAGCAAGCGGTGGGCCTACCGCGCCGCCTTCAAGGTGCCCCAGGTCCTCCAGGTCGTCGCCGGCGTGCCGGTGACCCTGGCGAGCTTCAACTTCAACATCGGCGGCAAGAGGTACGCGAAGGAGCTGCTCGCGACGACCAGCTGCCCGAAGAGCAAGAAGCATCCGTACCAGGCGACGGCGTTCTACAAGTTCGCCGACGACAGCACGCGGAAGCAGAGCTGGAAGGGCTCGGTCCGCTGCACGAGGTAGCGGCTTCGCTGCGCTAGCAGCATCGAGAAGCACCTGGAGCGCCCGCCATCCGGCGGGCGCTCCGCGTTTCGGGGCGGTCGCGGCAGTGCGGCTCCCGCCCGCGGTCGCCTCGCGGCGCGCCCGGGCCCCGCCACCCCGATTCATAAACTCCGCGTCTTTTGGTTGCAGTCGGGAAACACGCGGTCTATGGTTGCCGGCATGAGACGGCGAGCCCCCGCCCCGGTCGCGACCGCCGGACCCGCCCAGCGCGGTGAGGTCGCCGCGGCCCAGCGCGCCCGGCTGCTCGCCGCCATGGCCGAGGTGGTTGCCGAAGTGGGCTACGAGGAGAGCACCGTCCAGCTCGTGCTCGACCGCTCCGGCATCTCACGCAAGACCTTCTACGAGCAGTTCGCCGACCGCGAGGACTGCTTCGTCGCCGCCTACGACGCCGCGACCGCCGACGTCCTCGACACGGTGGCCGCGGCCTGCGCCGGCGCCGACGTCTCGGAGCGGCGCATCGAGCTCGGCCTCGAGGCGCTCCTGGACTGGTGCACGGCGCATCCGGCGGCCGCGCGGATGTGCGTCGTGGAGGTCTTCGCAGCGGGCAGCCGGGCGCGCCAGCGGCGCGCGGCGACGATGGAGCGGCTCGGCGAGCTGGCCGAGCGGGCGCTGGACGGGGCGGGCGCCGCGGGCGCGGGCGGCGCGCAACTCGACCGACTCACCGCCAGGGCGCTGGTCGGAGCGGTTCACGAGCTGATCTACCGCCCGCTCGAGCGCGGCGACGCGCAGGCGCTCGACGGGCTCGCCGACGAGATCCTCGCCGCCCACGTCGAGCCGCTGCTGGCGACGCGCCGATGAGCGGCCAGGGCCAGGGCGACCCTGTTTCCACCCCGGCCACCGGGGACGTCGAGACGGCCAGCCACAGAACGAGCGGTACATCGCATGGCCGGCTGCGCGGGCAGCGCGCGCCCCGGCGCCTGGGCCAGATTCCGGGGGGCCGGCACGGGCTCGCGCCGGAGGCCGTCGCCGAGTCGCAGCGCAGCCGGCTGCTGGCGGCGATGGCGGAGGCGGTCTGCGAGCAGGGCTTCGCCGAGACGAGCATCTCGGACGTGATCGCCCGCGCCGGCGTGTCGCGCAAGACCTTCTACCAGCAGTTCGACGGCAAGGACGACTGCTTCGCGACCGCCTACGGCCTCGAGGTCGACCGCCTGAGCGCCGTAGCGCTCGCCGCCTTCGAGGCCGAGGGCGGGCCTTGGGCCCGGCGGCTGCGCGCCGCGCTCACCGCGCTCTGCGGCGCGCTGGCGGCGAACCCTGGGACCGCCAGGCTCTGCTTCGTCGAAGGCCACGACGCCGGCCCTCTGACCGCCGCCCGCCGCCGTGACGCGCTCGCCGGCCTGCTCCCGCTCTTCGAGGACGCTCCCGCTGAGGCGATCGGCTCCGACCTCGGCGAGTCGCTGCGCATGGGCCGCATCGGCGACCTCGCCGAGATCCTCCGCCACGAGATCGACGCCGGCGCCGGCCCCCGCCTCCCCCGTCTCGTCCCCGAGCTCGCCTACCTGATGGCCGTGCCGTTCCTGGGGCCGGAGCGGGCGGTCGCGGAGCTCGGCGGGACGGCGGCCTCCTCGGCGCGCTGAGCACGGCCGGACGACAGCGGTCCGGCAGCTCGACGGGCGGGGCCCCGGAGCTTCCCGGGCAATAGTGGAATCGCGGGGGGCCTGCGGGCCCATCGGGGTTCCATTGTGGTCGCAACGGTCAAGTCGCCAGGCCGTCGCCGGATCAGAGTGGAACCGGGGCGGGCCTATGGGCCCGTCGGGGTTCCAGTGTGGTCGCGCCGCGCCAGCGGGAGGGGCGGCGGGGGCTGATGTGCGAGAGGCCCGGCGGTTGCCGGGCCTCTCGGGGGCTGCTGTTGAGTGGGCGGGGTTCGGCGCTACTGGCGCCGTACCCCGCCCAGGGGTTGGTCAGCGGTCGTTGTTGCGCTGGGCCTTCCTGGTCTTTCCCGCCTTTGCGCAGGGTGTGCGGACGGTTCTGCGGTAGCTGGTCTTCTTGCCGTTGTGGCCGGTGAAGGCGAGGTTGGCGGTCTGGCGGCTGTCGCAGATGTCGATGTTGCCCTGCCGTGAGCCGGTCACGACGAGGATCCCCTTCGATCCACCCTTGATCCGCAGCGCGAACCGCTTGACTCGGGCGTCGGGCACGTTCTTGAAGACCGTGACCAGCCGTCCCGCGTGGACGGTCGTGCGACCGTAGAGGTCGATATCGACCTCACCGCGCAGCTTGACGAGGATCGACGGGGTCGTGCGGATGCGGTTGCCGGTCGGGCCGAACCTGATCCCCTGCACGAGGTGGACCTTGCCGGTGAGCGGCTTCTTCAGCAACGGCGAGACCGCACGGGCCTTACCGATCACCGAACCCTCGCCGCACTCTCCGCGCTGGCCTGTGTCGTAGTCACACACCAGCTCCGGGTCGACGCTGTTGTCCGGATCGAGGACGATCGACCGCGGCATCACAACCCTGGCCAGGCCGATGTTCGCCTGCCCATCGGGCTGGGTGAGGACCGTCCTGAGCGCCGGATGGCTGCCGGTGGACGTCTGGCGCTTGCCCAACAGCCGCATCCCAAGCCGCGGGCTGAAGCCAAGCGACGCGCACTCGCCGACCTGGAACCGCGACGACACGTCCTTGGACTGACCGCCCTCGGACCCGACCGTCGCGTCGACGCTCGACGCCTCACACGAGGTCGGGTTGACGGTGAACCCGTCCCGGTCGACGATCACCCGCACCTCCCGCACCTGCAGCGGAATGCCCTTGACGATCGTCGGCATCGCACCCTCGACGACCTGATCGAGCCGGCCATCGGAGTCAAAGACCCGCGACACGTCGATCCGCGTCGACAGACCAGCGGTCAAACGATCGACGTTGAGCGGAGCCCGAACCACGATCCGACCGAGATCGAACGGGCCGGCCTGAGCCGGAACCACAACCGACAGGCTGTAAGGGGCACCCTTGTAAGGACCAGCCAACGACACCGAGGTCGGCGCCTTGCCCTGCTGAGGCACCCACACCGGCGAGCTGCCCGGACCGGCCGCGACCTGCACACGCCCAATCCGCGAACCCTCGCCACACGTCCCCGCATCCGCGGCGGCGTCGGCGCAGGTCTCGACCTTGGAGACATGGCCCAACAGCCCCTCCGGCAACTTCACGCTGTCGAGCGTGCGTAGCTGGCGGTCGCCGTCGTCGCGAGCGACGACGCCCGAGAACGTCGACGACTCCCCAGCAACCGGGTTCTCAGTCCCCGCAACAAACGACGGGGCAAACCCACGCGGGCCACA